>JAYSSR010000013.1:0-47171 GCA_043720395.1 Acidimicrobiia bacterium | reverse complement strand
TCGATGACGAACCGGGGTCTGCTACCAGGCGATCCGATTCCTACCCGGACGGGACTCACACCCGCTGGCTCGGTCCAGCTTGCAGGACGCAACATCCGCGGGGACGTTAGCGCACGCAAGCAGAAGTTCCGCGGTCGTCGCGCAAGCATTTTCCCAGGTCAGGGTAGTCGTTGACAGCCGACGCGACGGCGACGGGACTTCTGCGGCGATGCGCTATAGCGTTCGGCCATGACGACCGGCCAAGCGCATGTTCCGACGCGAATCGGGTTCCACTTCGACGTGATGTGCCGTGGGCGTACCAGACGTCGCTGTGGATTCGCGACGTCCGCCGCCAGACATCGCTCCAGATCGAATGGCGGTTCTTCTCGCTGGAAGAGATCAATCGCACCGAGGGCAAGAAGCATCCCTGGGAGCGCGAGTGGTCTTACGGATGGGGCATGATGCGCGTCGCTGCACTGCTTCGTCGGACGTCGATGGACGACTGCGACCGCTTCTACGAGGTCGCCGGGCGAGCGCTCAACGAAGAGGGACGCAAGCCACACGATCCGACCGTTGCCGCCGAACTTCTCGCGTCGATCGGGCTCGACCCCGCGCTCGTGCAGCACGCCATCGACGACCCGACGACCCATGACGATGTGCGCACGGATCACGACGAGGTCGTCGCCCGCGGGGGATTCGGCGTGCCGACGCTCGTGTTCGACGATGGCAGCCACCTCTACGGACCCGTCATCACGCCCGCACCAGTCGGCGGCACCATCGCTGTGCCCGGCGTGGACGTCGCAGGGCGTCGTCGTGCACGTCACCACGATCGAGACCGTGCTGCTCGGGTGGCGTCCCGGAGGCGACCTGCCGTTTGCTGCGGCCGGCGCGGTCGCGGCGTCGTTGGGCGAACTCCCGCCCGCTGAACTCGCGGCTCGCTACCGCGAGGTGACCGCGGCCCGCCTCGCAGAGATCGACGCGATGAGCGACGCCGACTTCGACGCTCCCTCGTTCACCCCTGTCGGACCGGGAACGTATGCGCGCTTCATGTCGATCCGCGTGTTCGACGTGTGGGTGCACGAGCGCGATATAGGTGTTGCGTTGGGACTGCCGAGCGACGATGCCGGTCCGGTCGCGGAGATGGCCCTCGATGAGGTGCACGGTTCAATCGGCTTCATCGTCGGGAAGAAGATCGGACTCGCCGATGGCAGGGGACTCGCCATCGAATTGACCGGACCCGTCACCCGACGCCTGCTCGCGAAGGTGGACGGCCGGGCGACGCGAGTCGAGGAACTCGCGCCACCCGACGCCACGCTCACAATGGATTCGCTCACGCTCATGTTGCTTGCCTGCGGCCGGATCGACCCTGCCGCAACGATCGCCGATGGCCGCGTCACGTGGACCGGCGACGCCGAGCTTGGCGCACACGCAGCGAGCCACCTCGCGTTCACTATGTAAGGGCCCGGAAGGTAACTACTCGCGCGCCCGAATTCCCAGACCCGTTATGCGCACAGCGCTCTCGGTGCGCGCGTCGTGCAGGCTCAAGGCGGTCAGCGGCTAACAAGTTCCTCGGTGCGCACAGCGCTTCGTGCAAACGGCACCCGAGTACGATGTCGGTCCGTGAAGCTGGTTCCGTCCCCACACTCCTTACGCCCCTCCGTTCAACCATCGATGGGTCGCCGCGTCATGCGGGTCGCGTCGATTCTGGCGGTGGTTGCCGCACCGATTTGCGGCCTTGCCTCGACCGAGGCTGGAGCGAAGGAGGGCGACACAGAGGCAACCGCCGCCCGCGCCGCTTACCTCACATCGGCCGACAAGATCTGTGCTGCTTCAAACGATCGGCTGGTCGAGGCCGCCAAGAAGTACGAGAGGCATCTCGTCATTATCCGCAAAGGCGCGGGCAACAAGAGCCGCAATGTCGCAAAACCCGCCGAGGTCGCGGCATTCGTCACTGAGGTGGCGGTGCGGGAACTCGGGAGTCAGTTCGACCAACTCGACCGCCTCGTTCCACCACCCAGCGACAAGGCAACCGTGGGTGCCTTTCTGACCGATGGTCGGGCGATCCTGGCCAAGGTGGCCGCGAAGCCGACTGAAGCGGCGTACACAAATCCGTTCTTCAAACTGGGAAAAAAGATGAAGCAGTTTGGCTACACGGCGTGTGGCCAGGCAGTGAAGAACTGACGAAGTCTGTCGGGTCGTCGACCCCGGTAGCGTGGGGCGCATGCAGCGCACCATCTTCGATGATCAGCACGACATGTTTCGGGCAGCGTTCAAACAGTTCGTCGCCAAGGAGATCACCCCGCACTACGAGGCGTGGGAGCGGGCAGGGATCGTTGACCGAACGTTGTTTACCGCGGCCGGCGCTCAGGGGTTTCTCGCCATGCAGGCACCGACTCAATTCGGTGGCGGTGGAATTCACGACTTCCGCTTCAACGCGATCATCGCCGAGGAGCTCATGCACTCCGGCCACGGCGGTGCCGGGCTCGGGCTGACGCTGCACAACGACATCACGCTCCCGTACTTCTTGGAACTCACGACCGACGAGCAGAAGGCTCGCTGGCTGCCCGGCATCTGCAGCGGTGAGCTCATAACGGCGATCGCGATGACGGAGCCGGGAATCGGTTCCGATCTCGCGTCCATGAACACGACCGCAATCCGCGACGGTGATCACTATGTGGTGAATGGGTCGAAAACGTTCATCACCAATGGCATCAATTCTGATCTTGTGATCGTTGCGGTGAAGACCGATCCAAGCCAGAAACACAAGGGCATGTCACTGCTCGTCGTCGAACGCGGAATGGAAGGCTTCGAGCGGGGACGCAACCTTGAAAAGATTGGTCAGCACTCACAGGACACGTCGGAACTGTTCTTCAACGATGTTCACGTGCCGGTCGAGAACCTTCTCGGCGGTGAGGGCCAGGGCTTCGCGCTCCTCGTTCGCAACCTCGCACAGGAGCGTCTCTCGATCGCTATCTCCGGCGTCGCCGCGGCCAGAGCGGCACTCGGTTGGACGCTCGACTACACCAAGGAGCGCAAAGCGTTCGGGCAGGCGGTCGCCCAGTTTCAGAACACGAAGTTCAAGCTCGCGGAGATCGCCACCGAGGTCGAGATCTCCCAGGCGTTCGTCGATCGCTGCATCACCGAGCTGAACGCGAAGACGCTGACCGTCGACGAAGCCGCGATGGCAAAATGGTGGTGTACCGAGCTGCAGAAGCGCACTGTCGATACGTGCGTGCAACTGCATGGCGGATACGGCTACATGCTCGAATATCCGATTGCCCGAGCCTACGCGGATGCTCGCATCACCACGATCTACGGCGGAACGACCGAGATCATGAAGGAAATAATCGGCCGGAAGCTCGTCGGCTAACGGGGCCCCGGCGTTGGCCGGTCATGAACTCATCGAACGCAGTTGGGGGTGCGGGACCGTTGCCGTCGTACCTTCAGGCCAAAAGGGCGGTGAGTTCTTCGTTCTCAATCCGACGAAACGCCCGCCGCTCCTTGGTGCGAGCCAGCACCGCGACCTCCAGCTCCGGTTCGCCCAACGTCCGATCTGGACCGGCCAGCGCGCCAACGGCGGCCTTGATGGCTGCGGACGTTTCCATGCGCGGCTGATACGCATCCTTCAGGCGCTTGCCAATGGCCTCGGAGTCGCCGCCCAGGATCGTGAAGCCCTCCTCGTCCATGACGGTGCCGTCGTAGAGGATATGGAACATGCGATCGTCGTCGGGCACGCGGCCGACCTCGGCTACGAGGATCTCGACTTCGAGAGGCTTCATCTCGTGGGTGAATACCTGGCCGAGCATTTGGGCGTAGCTGTTCGCAAGACTGCGTGCTTCGACGTCTTCGCGCGAGTAGCTGTACCCCTTCAGGTCGGCGGCCCGGACACCCGCGATGCGTAGCTGATCGAACTCGTTGTAGCGGCCGACCGCGGCAAAGCCGATCCGGTCGTAGATCTCGCTGACCTTGTGCAGCGTCCGACTGTGGTTCTCCGCAACGATGTAAATCCCATCGGCGGCGGTGAGCCCACACGCCGAGCGTCCACGGGCAATGCCTTTGCGCGCATAGTCCGCACGGTCCTTCATCACCTGTTCCGGCGACACGTAGTACGGCATGCTCATGACGGGACCTCCTCGGTCGGCTCGGTCGGCTCGGTCGAGACGGTCGGCTCGGTCGACGGCACGACCGACGGCTCGGTCGAGACGGTCGGCTCGGTCGACGGCACGACCGACGCAACCGCCACCAAACTCGCCACGCCAGGCCGACGCGAGATGAGCGTCTCGAAACGCCGCGCAATCTCGAGTTCGTTCACGTCTACATAGCCCACCGACGTGATCGTCGCAATGGTCGGGTAGATGCCTCGCACGACATCGGGACCACCGGTGGCTGAGTCTTCATCCGCTGCCTCGAACAGCGACGCAAGCGCGATCTCGATCGCCTCGTCACGTTCGAGTCCGTCGTGCCAGCGCTGCTTGATGAGTGAGCGCGCATACGTGCCGCCGGACCCGGTCGCGTGGAATTCCATCTCCTCGTAACGTCCACCGGTCACGTCGAAATTGAAGATGCGCCCGGAGCCGCGGCGCTGGTCGAACCCCGCGAAGATCGGGATCACCACCATGCCCGCCTGCATCGCCATCGGCAGGTTGCCGCGGATCATGTTCGCCAGCCGGGTCGCCTTGCCCTCCAACGACAGTGTGACGCCCTCGACCTTTTCGTAGTGCTCCAGTTCGAGCTGAAAGAGCTTCACCATCTCGGATGCGACACCGGCCACACCAGAGATCGACACACCCGAGAAACGGTCGGCCGGGAACACCTTGTCCATGTTGCGATGCGCAATGACGTTGCCCGCCGTCGCTCGCCGATCACCGCCCATCACGACACCGTCACGGAACCGCAGAGCCACGATCGTTGTGGCATGCGTGTGCGTCAGCGCAGCCCCCCCGAGGGTGGCGCCGGGCACGTTCACGGCCGCGAACGGCAACTGCTGCCGAGCGGCGAGGACGGACAGAAAACTGGACTCCGACTCCATGCGGGCGTCGTGTGGACCGAGGTTCACTCCCCGCCCTTCTGCACGTACGACTTCACGAATTCCTCAGCATTCGATTCGAGCACCTCATCGATCTCGTCGAGAAGATCGTCCAGCTCCGCCTTGATCTTCTCGCCCTGCTTGGACGCGGCCGGTGCCGCCTCGACCGGCTCGGCCTCCCGCTCGCGGGATGTCTTCTTTATTTGTTCACGTTCGGGCATGTGGGTAGCTCCTGACAGTTCGACTCAATCGGTGTGGCGAAGCCAGCGAGACCGGAGTGCGCAGCGTCCGGGGAGGACGTTACGCACCGAGTCGGGCGAGCAGCTCGGAAGCCGATGAACAACCTTCTAGCAGGGAATCGACCATATCGGCGGAGCCCTTCAGCGGATCGAGCATCGGGACGCGCCGCAGCGGGTCGGTTCCGAGGTCGAACACGATCGAATCCCAGTTCGCTGCCGCGACCTCCGACGGGAACAGCTCAAGGCAGCGTCCACGAAAGTACGCGCGCGTATCTCTTGGCGGTGACGCCACGGCGTGCAGGGCGTCGTCGTTCGAGTGCAGCTGCGCCAGGCCCGCCCGCAACGCGAGGCTCTTTTCCGGACGGATGTCGTGGTACTGCAAGTCGATCGCCCGCAGCTTCGAATCGTGCCAATCAAGTCCGTGCCGCTCCCGGTAACCCTCGACCAGACGCCGCTTTGCCACCCAGTCCACAACGTCGGCAACCGATTCGGGGTCACGTTCCAAACCGGTGAGCACCGACTCCCAGCGGGAGAGAACATCGCGGCCGACCTCTTCGCCGACGCTGTCAAGTCCGTGACGCTGCGCCCACTGCTGCGCGAGGTGCAGGTACTCCCACTGCACCTCAAGAGCCGTGAGTCGCCGGCCATCTGTGAGCTCGAACACGTAACGCAGCGTTGGATCGTGGCTCACGGCTCGGATGCTGGCGACAGAGTGCTTCAACGCGAACGTGTAACCGTCGAACGCACCGTCCTCGATCATCGAAAGCACGATGGAGGTCGTGCCGAGCTTCACGTAGGTGGCAATGTCGCTCATGTTGGCGTCGCCGACGATCACATGGAGACGCCGGTACTTCGCCGAGTCCGCATGAGGCTCGTCACGGGTATTGACGATCGGACGTTTCAACGTCGTTTCGAGCCCCACTTCCTCCTCGAAGAAGTCTGCGCGCTGACTGATTTGGAACGGAACGTCCTTGACGGCGGCAAGTTCCGAGCCGACCTTGCCCGATCCGCAGAAGATCTGCCGGGTCACGAAGAACGGCATCACATGCAAGATCACCCGGCTGAACGGAACCGTCCGGTCCATCAGGTAGTTCTCGTGCGTGCCGTAGCTGTTGCCCTTCCCGTCGCTGTTGTTCTTGTAGACAACGATCTGCTGCCCGTTAGGCAACAGCGGGCGACTTGCCGTCATCGCGCGTCGCATGACCTCCTCACCGGCGCGGTCGTACAGCGTCGCCTGCCGAGCATCGATGCACTCGGGGCTGGAGTATTCGGGATGGGCATGGTCGACGTAGAACCGTGCACCATTGGTGAGTACCGCGTTCACAAGGTGGGTCTCCACCTCCGGTGGAAGCGCACCTCCGAGGGTGAACCCGCGGGCGTCGTTGCCCGGCATCTCATCCTCGAAGTCCCAGCTCACCCTCGCCGCCGGTCCACGGCCGATCGCTGACACGTAGGCGTTGACGAGCTGGCTCGACGACTGAATCGGATTCGCGTCGGGCGCGCCCGTCACGACAATGCCGTACTCCGTCTCGATTCCACAGACCTTCTTGATCGCCACGTGGATCGACCCTAGCGGCGCTCTGGTTACAAGCACATGATCGAGCGGCCTGAATCGTGCCTGGACGAATAGGCCGCAAGGCTCATTTCGCGAGGTACGTTCGTCTTGAGGAATGCCCGTGCTTGCGCCTCCGCTACGTTTGCAGCGTAGGCACCCGAAAGGCTGGGAACGATGAATCCGAAACGACGCACAGGGTTGCGAACCCGTCAGGCACGGGTTCTCGGAGCGCTGGCCATTGCCTGTTCGTTGGCCGGTGGTGCGGGGGCCGTTCCGGTGCGGGCCGACTCGAGGCCGCCCTCGACCGGACGGTTTGCCACGCTGGCTGAGGCACGCGACGCGGGCGTCATCAGCGGGTCGACGCTGACCGACCTCAGGTTCGGACGGAAAACTCGGGTGATCGTCGAGCTCGGCGATTCGGTACGTGCGAAAGCGGTCACGGTCGCTGCGGCCGCGGGAGCAGCGACACAGGCGCGGGTTGCCGTGGCTACCGGCGCACCGTCAGTGTCTGCGAACCCAGGAGACGCTCTCGGTGATGGGGCCGCGGCGGCCCCCCAAATCGATGGCAACGTCCTGGTCCAACAGCTGGCAGCGTCCAAGCGTCCTGTCGTCGAAGCAGCCGCCGGGCTCACGACTGATCGTCGGGACTACCCCAATCTGGCGGCCTTCGCGGCGTCGGTCACGAGCGAGGACGATCTTCTCCGCCTTGCGAATACGCCCGGCGTGGTTCGGCTCGATCCAAATGTGGCGCACCAAGCTTCGTTGGGATCGAGTCTCCCCGCAATCGGCCAACCGGCTGCCGTTGCCACGGGCTTTACCGGAGCGGGAACGTACGTCGCCGTCATTGATTCGGGCGCGGATCTCACCCGTGCGGCGTTCGGATCGTGCTCGGCACCCGGGGTTCCGGCGAATTGTCGAGTGGCAGAGATGCCACCGGACTTCACGACGGATGACGATGGCATCACCCTCGTCAGCGACGGTGCCTTCGACGACCCCTGCGGGAACCTCCATGGGACGAACGTGTCCGGCATCGTCGCGGGGACTGCGCCACAGACCCGGCTCGTCGTGGCCGACGTCTTCGAGTTCGTTGACGCAAACTTCAGCTATGTGCCGTCCTGCACACCAGGGTCGTTCAGCATCGCCTGGACCGACGACATTCTGGCGGCCGTGGATTGGATCGTCGGGCGAAAGGTCGCCGGCGTCAACATCGTCGCCGCCAACCTCAGCCTCGGCGGCAGTACCCGCCATACAGCCGCCTGCGCAGATACCCACCACGTCGCGCAGATGCTTGCGGTCGGCATACAGCCGGTCATCGCGGCCGGCAACTCGGCCCGATCCAGCCAATTCGGTTCGTTCCTTGGTGACGGCGTCTCGAGCCCCGCGTGCATCTCGGGTGCTGTTCCGGTTGGTGCGGTCGACGACGTGGGTACGCAGGCGTGGTTCTCACAGAGCGGCCCGTTCCCGAACATGATCTGGGGTCCGGGGGTGTCCATCGACGCCGCCGGTGTCAATGGATTTAGCGGAACGTCGATGGCGGCCCCCCACCTCGCGGGCGCATTCGCGGCCCTCTCGCAAGGCCTGCCGAGTTCGACCCTCGCCGGCCGGCTCACCCTGTTGAAAGACAGTGCCACCAGCTTTGCAAATACGAACGTGTCTCGAGCGGAGAAACGCCTCAACATGGCAAGAATGGCGCAGTTCCTCGTGGACAACGTCGCCAGCCCCGCGGTGATCG
The DNA here is from genome assembly GCA_043720395.1 of Acidimicrobiia bacterium. GTDB lineage: Bacteria > Actinomycetota > Acidimicrobiia > Acidimicrobiales > JANYDT01 > JANOYY01. The sequence goes on along the minus strand of JAYSSR010000013.1, from coordinate 38,640 downwards.
CAGCGTCATCACCCCTGATGATCTCGTTCGACAACTCGGCGGCGACCGCCGGTGCCGGCGACGTGGTTGCCCCCGGTGCCTCAAACCAGCGAACCATGAACTACTGGGTCCCACATCCAGGCGGGACCCCCGCGATGATTTCAGTGTCCCTTTCGACGGGTTTCATCGACGTCACGGTGCTGGACGGGACGAACCCGTCCACGGCCCGCATCGTCGCTCGGAACCGCCGCGGCCAGTCCACCGTTGGCCCGTTCATGTCGAACGCACTCGTCGTGTTCTCCTCGGACTCTGTTGTCCAGGGTTCTGCGACCTTCCAAACCATCTCAGGGTCGACGCCGAGCAACGACAACTCCGGTGCCCCGATCACGCTCTCCGGCCTCACTGGCTCCACCACCGGTGCTACCGCCCTCGCTACCCCCGCCGCCCCCGCCGCGTTCGCCCGCGACCTCTGGTATTCCTACACCGCCCCATCCGGCGGCCTGTTGCTGTTCTCGACCAGTGGCTCGAACGTCGACACCGAGCTCTGCGTGACCAACACCGCCACGTCGACCTCTGACTGCGTAGGCGACGAAACCGCACTAGACGCAGGCTCATCGTCCGTCGCTATTCGGGTCACAACTGGCAACGTCATCACGATCCGAGTGGGCGTGCCGTTCAGCGGCGTCGACCAGGGAACCATCAATCTGACGTGGCGGTTGAACCCCGAACGCGCCGCCGCCGTCACGGTCACCGCAGCTCCGACGCCCACCCGAGTCGCCGTTGCTGCCGCACCTGTCGTGGCCCCACCGGCCCGCAGCCCCGCCCCTCGCGCCGCCCCAACCCCGTAGGCCAAATCTCGATCTGGACGATGTGGCGCTCAGAGCAACATCGTGACCGTTGAAGCGAACGGCAGCCCTTACAGGTATTGACCCGTCTGCACCCGTTCGATCGCACGCCCACCGAGCGGTTCGGCGTCGGGACCCTTCGAGATGATTGTGCGGATGTACACGATCCGCTCGCCCTTCTTGCCCGAGATCTTCGCCCAATCATCCGGGTTCGTGGTGTTCGGCAGGTCTTCCTGCTCCTTGAACTCCTGATGCGTCGAGTCGATGAGGTCCTGCACCCGGATGCCGCGGCCCTGCCCGGCGATCTGACGCTTGATGGACAGCTTCTTCGCCCGCCGAACGATGTTCTCGATCATCGCCCCCGACGAGAAGTCCTTGAAGTACAGAACCTCCTTGTCGCCCTTCTGGTACGTGACCTCAAGGAACTTGGTGTCTTCGGCGGTGCGGTACATGTCGGTGACGCAGCGGTCGATCATTGCGGCGACCGCACGGTCCTTGTCGCCGCCGCCGAGCGACTCGACCTCGGCCGGGTCGAGTGGTAGGTCGTCGCCGAGGTAGCGGGTGAAGATCTGTCGCGCTGCACGCTCATCGGGCCGCTCGATCTTGATCTTCACGTCGAGACGTCCCGGACGCAGGATCGCCGGATCAATCAAGTCCTCACGGTTCGATGCGCCGATCACGATGACGTTCTTCAGCGTCTCCACGCCATCGATCTCCGCGAGCAACTGCGGAACGATCGTGGATTCCATGTCGGAGCTGATGCCGGTGCCTCGGGTGCGGAACAGCGAGTCCATCTCGTCGAAGAACACGATCACCGGCACACCCTCCTCCGCCTTCTCGCGAGCACGCTGGAAGATGAGGCGGATCTGGCGTTCGGTCTCGCCGACGTACTTGTTCAGCAGCTCCGGACCCTTGATGTTGATGAAGTAGCTCGTGGCGGCAGGCTTTCCGGTGACCTGGCTGACCTTCTTCGCGAGTGAGTTCGCGACCGCCTTGGCAATCAGCGTCTTGCCGCAGCCCGGAGGGCCGTAAAGAAGGATGCCCTTCGGCGCGGGCAGCTTGTGCTCGGCGAACAGGTCCTGATGCAGGAACGGCAGCTCCACGGCGTCTTTGATCATCTCGATCTGGGAGTCGAGGCCGCCAACGTCGTCGTAGGAGATGTCCGGCACCTCCTCCAGGACAAGTTCTTCAACCTCCGGACGGGGCAGCTTTTCGATCAGAAGGTTCGAGCGCACATCGAGCAGCATCGAGTCGCCGGACCGCAGGCGAATTTCGGTGTTGTTCAACAGCCGATCGCTCAGCTCAACGACCCGCTCCTCGTCTGCGCGGGCGGTGATAATCGCCCGAATTCCGTCGTCGAGAAGTTCCTTCAGCGTGACCACTTCGCCATGGCCGTCGAACGGGCGGGCGAGCACCACGCTCAGCGACTCGTTGAGCACCAACTCCTGACCCTTCGCCAACTCAATATTGTCCAGGTCGGGATGCACGGCCACGCGCATCTTGCGGCCGCTCGTGAACACATCGACCGTGCCGTCGTCGTTACGGCCGAGGAACGTACCGTAGTTGGCCGGAGGCTGCGTGAGCTTGTCGACCTCTTCGCGCAGCGCAGCGATGTGCTCGCGGGCCTCTCGAAGCGTGTACGTGAGCTTCTCGTTCTGGCTGGTGGCCTGAGCAAGCTGACCCTTCGTTTCAAGGAGACGTTCCTCCAGCGTCCGCACACGCTTCGGGGCGTCGTGGAGCTTGCGTCGAAGCCCGACAACCTCGTCTTCGAGCACCTTGATGTGCTCTTGCAGCTCAGCCACCTCGCGCTCGTAGGCGCTGAGACGAGATTCGTACTCCGAGGTCCTCCTGTCGGAAGGCCGGTCCGATGTCGCCATGACGTGAGCTACCTCCTGTCTCCGCACCCTAACAGCGCCCTCAACGAATGGAGTTTCACAACGGTCACCTGTCGATTGTCGACACCTTCGGCAGCAACCTTTTCGGATTGTTTTGTCGATTGTTTGGGCCGATCTCCAACAACCGTGCGAGTCGTTGCTAGCTTTGGTGGGCAGACACCCCCACGTCCTCGGCCTGCAGCCGGGTACCAAGCGAAAAGGCAGCACCCGATGGGCATGAAAGTTTGGATCGATCAGGACCTCTGCACCGGCGACGGCTTGTGCGAAGAGATCGCCCCGACGGTCTTCACCCTCCTTGACGACGGCCTGGCCTACGTCAAAGAAGGCGCGAAGGTGTTCTCCGATCCGGGTGGCCCTGAGGGGCTCGCCAACGTGGCCGAGAACATGCACGACGCGACCATCGAGTCCGCTGAGGAATGCCCCGGGGAGTGCATCTTCATCGAGATGGAGTAAGTCCGGCTGACCCCCACGCCTTCGTGGGGGCTTCGGCCGGTATACGCGCGCAGAGTGGTGTCCAACGCTGGACGCCATGCCTGCACAAGCAATCCTCCCCCGCCCTTCGTTCGCCGACGTCACGGCCGACACGCCGTCGACTCGCAACCGGGCCATCGACGCATACCGCGCCTTCGCCATGTGCGCCGTGGCCCTCGGGCATTGGCTGGCCGCCGACGTCCGCAATGGCCCGGGCGGTTTGACCGGCGGCAACGCTCTCGGCCAGCTCCGCTCGCTGCACCTGCTCACCTGGGTCTTCCAGGTCATGCCGGTCTTCTTCTGTATCGGAGGCTTCTCGAATGCAGCGTCGCTCGACGCCCACTGGCGAGCCGGTCGACCGACGGGAACGTGGATCCGCGCCCGGCTGAGCCGCCTCACGTCGCCGAGCGCGTGGCTCGCCGGTACCTGGATCGTCGTGGTCGCCTTCGGGCACCTCCTCGGCCACGCCGAACTCGCGGAGATGGCAATGGCGATTGCCGCTATACCCCTTTGGTTCCTCGGCAACTATGTCATCGACACCGCCTGCGCACCGTTCATCATTCGGACGTTCCGCAGCCACCGCGCTGCACTCATCGCTGGTCTTGCGACGCTGTTCGTCACGGGCGAGGCGGCGCGCCTTCTCGGCGTCGGCATCATTCCGCAGATGAACATCGTGATCGGCTGGATGATCTTCCAGGTTCTCGGCGTCGCATGGCGTGAGGGGCAGCTCCCGTGTGTGCGGCATCTGCTCAAGATCTCGGCCGCGTTCTACGGTCTCGCTGCGGCGCTGGTTGCATTCGGTCCGTGGCCGCTTGCCCTCGTCAGCGTGCCCGGTTCACGTTTTGCCAACACCTGGCCCCCGTCGGCCGTGCTTCTCGCGTTCGGGTTCGGCTACTGCTCGCTCGCCATCGCCGTCGCTCCCGCCATCAGCCGGTACCTGTCACGCCACAAGACCGCATGGACGATCGTCGTCGGGGCCAACACCATAACGATGACGTCGTATCTCTGGCACTTCACGGCACTGTCGATCGCAGCGGTCCTTCTTGCACCGACAGGTCTGCTTCCGACCACCGCGGTTGGCACGCCGAGCTGGTGGTTCCACAAACTGCTCCTGATCGGCGTCGCTGTTGTCGCGCTCGCCGTCATCGTGAGGCTGGTCGGGTCGAAGGAACGGGCCGGGCTGGTCGGCGGTTCACCGTCGCCGCTCACCATCGACCACCGTCGCATCGGCACGGCCTGCAGCGTCGGACTTGGCCTCGTGCTCGCCGCGGCGTTCGAGGTGTGGACGACCGACGGTGGCGGTTCGGGCCGCGCCGTGCCAGCCATGGCGACGGTCGTGGCGGTGCACCGGACCCTGCGTCGGCTTGCGTCGCAACATCGGGACTGACCTCCAGAACCACCCAATCGAACCACCCAATAGGCGAATCCGGCTATTGGGTGGTTCGATCGGGTGGTTTCCGCGGTCGGGCGGGCGGGCAATGCTCTGGTGGACAGAATCAGCCGACCGGCAGGCGAGCACACAATGCGCGCCGCGCCGCGCCGCGCCGCGCGGGCTCGGGCCGACGAGAGGTTCGCGCTGACCCAGGACGATCGTGGCCGGTCGATGCACCAGGCCCGTCGCAGGACGGGCAGGTCCACGGTTCCGGAGGCTCGTGAGAGCACCGACTGCCGGACGTTTCGCGCAAGCGTCGGCAGGCCATCGTCGTCGACCCGGGCAAGGACACCGACCGAGGTCGAACTCTGCGCCGTTCGCGATGTCGCGGTCGCCATTTCGGCAACGGACACGGGGAGCGAAGCCGCCAGGCGCTCTGCCGCCGACCGGGCAGCCCACGCCGACGGATTCACGATGTGCAGCCCCATAACGACGAGCGCGCAGACAACGAGTGACAGCGAGGTCACCCAACCACGGAGGTCCCGGTCAGAACATCCTCGACCGATCCCCCACGCCACGATCGCCAGGATCAGTCCGACCGTGATCGTGCCTCCATGGGCGACGACCCGTGCAACGGTGATTCCGTAGGCAGACTCGTACAGCCAGAGGCGTCGAAAAGCCACAGCGGTGACCACGATAGTAAGCGCGCAAGTCGAAAATGCCGCTCGTCGAACGGCAGGTTCGAACGACACCGACCCGCCGAGGCGACGCACCACTCCGATCGTCGCGAGAGTGAGGCAGGCCACCGCGAGGAGTTGGAAGAAGCCTGATCGGGCATACTGCGCATAGGTGAGACCGCTCGTGTCCTGCACGTACTGAGCGCCTCGAACGATGGCCACCAGTTGCACGATCGCGAAGACCGCGAACAACACGTTGACGCCCAGCAACACAACCAGCGACTCCGTGCGCCCGATGCGCGCACTGGGCAACACCAGGTCATGGTCCACGCGGAGGGCACCTCCCGCCACGACGGATACGAGGCCCCACGCTGCAAATCCACCGACCGTCGCGTGACCGAGCGCAGGTTCGAGGTTGGGCAATGCGGGCAACCGGAACAGCGACGCAAAAATTGCATCGGCGGACACCAGCAATGCGCAGAGAACAATCAGAACCGGAACCGCAAGCATGCTGCCACGGGCAAGACCGGCCAGACGCATCGTGGTGACAGCGTTGCCGCCGATCCGACCCCGCGCCCGGCCCCCAACCTCGCGCACCGACCGTCCGATGGCCCCCAACGACTCCAACCACCCGATGATGGGCTGAAAGAACGCGCTTACCACCGACGACGACACGAGAGTGCTTGCGCGCAGAGCAACGTCGCTCACGAGGGCTAGACACGTAAGTACACCTACGATGTCGAGAAACCGCAGCCAACCGTTCGTCCGCCAGGCGAGCGAGACAGCGAGGACCAGTCCCACAGCGAGCGCAACGTCACGCGCACGTGCCCGATTCGCGCGGGCCGGGATTGCCACCCGCGCGATGACCAACGCAGACGCCCCCGCAGCGGCACCCAACGCACCGAGTTGGTCGGCCTGACGCGCAATGTCGAGACCAATTCCAACACCAATACTTGCGAGCACCCAGCCCCACGCACCGGGCGGCCATGACTTTGTCGCGCCAGTGGCGCGACCTTCGTTGGATGGCTGGACCGCATCCTCACCGGCTTCTGTCAACAGGTTCCATACAAGATCGTTCACTGAAATGCTCCAATAGTGATGGGCCGAGGAGGCTCGAACCAGGGCGAGCGAGGCGGAAGCGGGAGCCGAGCGAAGCGAGCGACTGCGTGAGCTTCGAGCGAGAGCGGCGGGTGTCGAAGCGAAGCGGAGCGCGAGCCGCCGCAATTGGTGTTCGGAGCTCATGCGACGCATCGGCGATGAGGCTTCGACGCATCCGATCGTTCTCGCCTAGCTGTTCCGCCATCTCATTGAATGCAGCGGCGAGGTGGCTCACCTCATCGCGGCCCCGGACCTCAAGGCGATGGTCGTGATTGCCAGCCGCGATTGCGTCCGTCGCCGCGGCCAGGTCTCGGATGCGACTCGTCGTTCCGCGGGCGAGCGAACGGACGAGCAGCAAAGCGACACCGGCACCGAGCCCGCAGCGAGGAGCCACCCAATCCCGAAGCCGCGACCGACAGTCACAACAGCGATCGACGTGGCGATGCTCGCCAGGATGATGATGCTGAGTCGGCGTTTCAGGGAGGTGAGCCGGTCCAGCCAGGAAACGACGCTGAACTGTCGCCGCAGACTGTTCGAAATTGACGAAGTCCGTGTACTCACCATTGAGGATCGCGCCGCCCGAGTCCGTAGCCGACCCCGTGAACCGTGCGCACCAAAAGCGGGCTCAGTTTCCGACGAATTGCCTGGATATGTGAATCGACCGTTCGCTCACCGTAGGAGTCCTCATAGCCCCAGACCGACTGCAGGAGCTGTGCGCGCGTGAACACGGTGCTCGGGTGCAACAACAGCCATTGAACGAGGTCAAACTCAGTCGCCGTGAGATGTACGACTTCGCCGTCGACCGAAGCGAGCCGGCTGTTGGGGTCAAGCTCCACGCCGCCGTGGCGAAGCGGCCGAGCAACGACCGCAGCGGCAGCGTCGTTCGGGACGCCATCCTCGACGCGACGTAACACGGCCTGGATGCGTGCCACGAGCTGGCGCGGTGAGAACGGCTTCACGACATAGTCATCCGCTCCGACGCCAAGGCCCACGAGGACATCCGTTTCATCGTCCCGTGCGGTCAGCATCACCACGGGAACGCGCCGCGTCGTTTGAATGCGTCGGCACACTTCAAGCCCGTCGAAACCTGGCAGCATCAGGTCGAGCACCACGAGATCGGGCCGGATGCGATTGCATGCCTCGACCGCGGATGGCCCGTCGTGGCTCACCTCAACTGCCGAGGAACGCGAAATGTGTCTCGCCGACTCAACCTCGGCCGTCGCAACCGCAGCGGCAGCGAACCTCGACTTTGCCGTCCTCTTCGAAATGTTCACCACGTGGAACCAGCTCCCTGACAATTCCCCAGCGTCGCTCGCGCAGGTCGGAGCGGGCGCACTCAAGGCCACCACGATCGAGGAGAGTATGTTCGTCGACTCCTTCGCTGAGACGGTCGGCGGAGAATGGCCATCGAAGGGTTACCGCTGCACTGCGGTCGATGCTGCGACGGGCGAACTGCATGCCTTCGACGCCACAGCAAACGTCGAGACCGCGCAGGCGATCGCAGCGAGCTGCTCGGTGCCCGGCATCTTCCCGCCGGTGACCATTGATGGAGCGCGATACACCGACGGCGGCCTCCGCTCGCCAACATGTGCCGACCTCGTCAACGGTGCCCGACACGTCCTTGTACTCGCTCCGATCGGCTCCAATACCGGCGACCCGTTCGATGCTCTGGCGAAACGTCTGCTCGACGCCGAGCATGCCGGGCTGGAGAGTTCGGGCAGCGTTGTCACGACCCTGCTTCCAGACCTTGAAACGAATGCCGCCACCCTGCGCACGCCGCTCGGAAGGATGGACCCGGGCGCACGTCGGGCCGCTCTTTATCATGGCGTGCGCCAGGGTCGGGCCTTGGCGGCAACGCTCGTCGGGCGCTGGTAGCGCCTTCGCGGTGCCGACACACGGGATCTCACGAGAGCGACACGCGATGCTTCCCAGCCGGTAGCGAGACTACGGTGGTCGCCTCGGGCAACACCTGGGCCGCACCGTCCACCACGACCGAGCGCGCAGGACGGCTGAGTCGGAGACGAAACGGGGCAAGAGCGTTCGTCAGCAACACCCCCGGATCGTCGGGCGACGGTTTCAGGGTGACCGACCCTGCGGCAAGCGCGAACCGTATCCAATCCAAATCCTCCGCCCTGATCGACGATGACGCGTAGACGGCAAGTCGTGCGCCGGTCGAGCCGATCGAATGGACGCTGCGGGCGAGTTCGATACCGACCGATTTCTTCGTGGTAAATCCCGACTCGATCGCCGTGCCGCGATCAACCACATTGATATCGAGCACGAGATCGGCTGCCGCCACGTCCTTATAGAGCTCCCGATAATCGCGGTAGCGCGAGGGTGAGCGGACCCACATGGTGAACGGGTCCTCGATCTGCACTTCGAATGGAGTCTCGGCCCGAAGCGCCAAAATGTCGCGACTGTTCGACGCGATGTTGAGCGCAAGCGATCCCGGCCCACGAAAAAGTTCACCGTCGGGTCGGTACCGGTCATCGATGATGGTCACGACCACGTGTTCCGGTTTGAAGACGGTGGTGAGTTTCGCGATCGCGCGGCGGTGCAGGTCGGTGATCAGGTCATCCCGAAACTTCGTCCACACCGCAAACGAACCAGCATCCGACTTCCAATGCCGAGCATTCGTTGGGTCGACCAGGTCGCGCGGATCGAACCCATGCGCGCCTATGAATTGTTTGACTACAGCCGGATGGAACGGTGTGTAGCTCGACGGTTCGTCGGGTCCGTGGGTGGCACCTTCGAAATACAGTTCCGCGAGGTTTACGCCGTCGAACGCAGCACTCGTGAGAACGTCCTTCGTCTCGGCCCACGCGAGGTCAAAACAGGCGGGGACTTCGAGCGCTACGTGTTCTCGCCAGAAGATTCGGGCGTAGCCCATGTCCGCAGTGCGTTCTCGGCAATTCGGGTGAAGATTCCAGAAGCTCCGATTGACGTGCGGCCACTCGAGCCACGCGTACACCTCGATGCCACGTCGTTGCATCGTGTCGACGAAGGAGACGTAGTCGAACCGATCGAGATTCTCTCGGTCGTCCTTCCACGCGGAGAGGTAGATCCGCCGGATTCCCGCCTGTGCCCATTTGATCGAGAGTTCCTTGGACGACGTCGAGCCAAGCAGGTCCGGGTCGACATACAGGTCGATGTCCATCCGCTCAGCGATCGGTTGGACTCCGAACTCGGACTCCAGCGTCGATGCGAGGTACGGCATTCGAGCGATGGCTTTGCCCTCATCGAGGCGTAAAGCCGACCAGATCAGCGATCCACTTCGGGCGAGAGCGGGATGGCCCATCGCCGTTTTCGCGAGGACCGTGAAATCATCCACGCCCGGAACAAGTCCTGTCGTCGGCACGTCGGTGAACACGGCAACATCGTGATCCGTCAGCTCCGACTCGCCGTTGGTGGCTTGGTGAAGTTTCAGCAGTGACCGCGCTGCCGGCGAATCCCCGTCAAGCAGAACCGGCGTGCCGTCACGAACAGCAGCGATGATCGTCGCCGACATGGTCAGATCGGCGGCTCGATTCGTGAACCAGACCGCGGCCGAACCGGCGAACGCTTCTGTCGCAGTCGGACCGGACGAACGAATCGACGCCGCGTCCACAACCTGCACGAGAAGTCCCGTCTGCCGCAGGTCGGCAGCCAGTATCTCGCCCGACACGGCATCGGAGTCGACAATCGTCAGTGGACGAGGCAGCCACGAGGTAACCGGTGCCGAGCGGATGGCCACCACCGGCACCGCAGGCGGGTGGCGTCGGAGCCAGACGTTGTATCCGGCGAGTGAAACCGTCAGTAGTACAAGTGACAAGGCAAGAGCGACCACACGGATCCGACGTGGTGCCGATCGCTCCATTACCACGGCGCCGGAACTCATTCGGCCGTCACCTGATGCTTCCCGGACGGCACCGGTACGGAGTCGCCATGCCCTGCAGTACGACCATCAATTCGTATGCGCCGGGCGCGTCCGGCGAGGAAAAGCTGAAACGGCACCGCACTGTCCGTGTGGACAACACCATCGACTTCGTTCACCTTCACCGCTGCAGCGGCGTACGCGTGCGGAGTCCAAGCGAGATCATCCGCGCGCAGAGGACCGCTCGCAAAGAGCACGACCGTTGCGCCCGACGACGCCGCGTCGCGCACTGCCGACGCAAGCTCAAGTCCAACCGGAGCGTCGGTGATCGCGGTGCCGCGCTCCGGTCTGCGAACGGCGCTCACGCCAAGCGCGGGCGTCACCGTAAGCAGCCCTTCGTAGGCTGCGTGAATCCGTTCAACGTCGATCGGGCGGAACGGGACCGGGTCCCGCAGGATCACCTCGAAGTGATGACGCGAGGCGAGCGCGATGATCTCGCTGTTCGAAGCCGCGCTGTTGTCGCGTAGCAGAGCACCCTGCACGGGATTCTCCCGGTCATCCATCAGCGTGACCGCGAGACGCTGACCGCTCGGCAGCGCGGCAATCCGCGTCAGGAGCCGGTCGTAGACCTGAATCAGGAGGTCCTTGCGATATCGCTCCCACTTGGCAAGTGATGCACGATCTCGAGTTGCGTTGCGCGGTCCATCTCGCACAATCTCGATTGGGTCCCAGCCGTAGCGCTGATGAAAATCCTTCCGAACAAGCGGATGAAATGGCGTGTAGTACTCCGGTGCCTGGTGCCCGAAATAGGGAGACTCGAACGCGAGACCGGAGACGTTCACTCCGTCGAATTTCACCGCCCTCAGCACCGCTCGCGTCCGCTGCCATGCTCGCTCGAAGCAGTCCGGCACCTCGACGGCCACGAGCTCCTTCCAATTCACCTTTGCTTCGTTGCCGGTGGCCGTGCGTTCACGGCAATCTGGATTGCGTCGCCAGAAGCTGAAGTCCACATGCGGCCATTCGACCCACGCCCAAACTTCGATTCCGCGCGCATGCGCGGCCTTGAGCAACGGCCTGTAGTCAAACCGCCACGGCATGTCATCGTTCTGCTTCCACGCCGGCACGAAGACCCGTTTCGCTCCGGCGGCAGACCAACGAGCAACGAGTTCTCGAATCGACACCCCACGTTCGGTGTCGAGGTCAACGAACACGTCGACCCCGGGGCGTGACGCACGCGGTCGTATACCCCAATGCGCCGCCAATTCCTGCGCGAGGAAGGGAAGGCGGAGGGGCCCGGGCCCGTCCGAAATCGATGGTGCCGACCACCACAACGCCCCCTCCCGAGCCACGAACAGGGCCGGTGTCCCAACCGCGGTCGCCGCGACCATCGTGCCCGGAACGTGCGGCTGCAGGGTCTTCACGTCCACATCCCAATGAAGGTCGACGCCGCGCATCACGGCCTCACGTGTCGTGTCTGCGATGCCACGCGCTTTGCGAAGCTGGAGCAGCGAGCGACTGAGAGCGGTGTCACCATCCAGGAGGACGCGGCCCCCCTCGGCGAGGACCCGCTCGACATCGGAGACCTTGATGACCTCCGCCGCGCCTCGCGAAATCCACCACGCCCCCGGCGTATGACCGTCGGGCTTTACCTCGGCAGAGAAGGAGGCCGGCGACCAGCTTTCGACCGGCAAGCCAGCACGGCGAAACGTCACGGCGATCGCGTCGGCCTCGTCGAGCGACGTGGCCACGACCCCCAGCGCGGGCGGGAGCCGAGGCATGCCGGCCCGAAAGTCGGTTGGGAACGACGGGTCCACGCCGAAATACAGCACGGCGGGCACGAGCAGCGTGATCGAGGTCAGCCCACCGATGATCGCCCTCGTCTTGCGCCGGAGTCGTCGGGCGTTGTGGGCGGCAATTTGCAAGCGCGCATGTAGATCTCGCGCGCGACCGTCGAGGCCCTGGTCGATCGTTGCATTGTCAGGCGCGTCGCGGACGCGACCTCGTGACGGCCACATGCCTGGGCATCGACACCTCGGCCGCTCCACTTGACTGAGCCATGAGCCACGCTTCAACGGCGCGCGGCCGGTCAGCCGGTCAGCAGCTTCAGTGGCCCGCGGAGTCTTCCGTGACTTTCACGTACCCAATCACGGCCCGCTCGAGTTCTCTTACAAGCGCCCTCCGCTGCGAGAGAGGGACCAGGTCGGCGCGCACGAGAATCGCCCGTGCCATCTCAGCGATCACGAGCGAGATCAGGTGACGCCGCGCGGCGGGTAGATCCGGACGTCGGTAGTCGAAGACCGCTTCGATCCTCCTCTCCAGTGCGAGCTGCACGTTCGCTCCGGCCGCCGCGAGATCCTGCGAGGTGAGCCGACCGTTGAGCAACGGCACCGCACCAGGATGTTCGCGATAGAAGCGATCAAAGCCGGACACGATCCTCTCGACAAGCGCCACCGTTTCGATCTCGCCGGGAGCGAGTGCCTCGGAGAACAGCGTCGAATACAGGGCGTCGATTTGTTCGACGTACCGGTCGGCGAGCGCATGGGCGATCGCCTCTTTGTTCGGGAAGAATTCGTACAACGAGCCAATGGACGTTTCGGCTTGGTTCGCGATCAGATTCGTGGTCGCCGCGTCGTAGCCGATCTCGGCGAACACCTGTTCCGCCGTATCGAGAATGCGGGCGATGCGTTCCTGTGCCCGTGCCTGACGGGGCCGACGGCGCAATGCACCACTCGAGGAGGTCCCCCCAGGGCTGGCGGCGCGAACTGCTTCGGGCCGCGGGTCGGTAGCCGGAGCGCGTCGGGACACCTTCGGGCGCGGCTGGAGCGTGGGCTCGCCAACTGGTTTCGGTCGCGTCATCGCTTCCAGCCTTCCACAGCGCCGCGTCACAAGCAGGGGCACCGAGTCAACTCGGACGCTTGACATACCGCACCTGTTCGTCGGACAATACCCGAGTACTTGCTCGGTTTTGTCTTTACGAGGTGCATCATGGCTCTTGATCCGAACGTCTATCTCACCGACCGCGAACGATTGCGAGGTGGTGCCGAGGCAGTCAACGACGTCGAGGCAATCATGGCCCTGACGAATCGAGATATGGAATCAGACCTGTCGCTCGTCCGGTCGAACTTCGACACGATCTTCACCTGGAACTACGAAAAGGGCACACGTCCGGCACTCAACAAGCTCTACGAGAAGGCGAAGACAAGTCAATGGAATGCGGAGACGGATCTCGACTGGTCAACCCCCGTAGACATCGAGGAAGTTGCCAGGCAGCTGTCGCAAACAGCTCCCGAGGCCGCGTGGATACGCGAGCAGGGTGAGGCGGCCGGTCTGTTCAATGGTTGGGGCGACAAGGAGTGGCTCAACCTCGGCATAGAGAGCCAGAACTGGCGGCTGTCGCAGTTCATGCATGGCGAGCAGGGGGCACTGATCTGCACCGCACGTATTACGGAAACGGTGCCGTGGTACGACGCGAAGCTGTACGCCGCGACACAAGTGATGGATGAGGCGCGTCACGTCGAAGTGTTCGCCAAATACCTCGAGACCAAGCTCTCGGGGTACTACCCGATCAACGCACACCTCGAAGCGTTGCTGAACGACATCATCCGAGACAGCCGGTGGGACATGACCTATCTCGGCATGCAGGTCATGGTCGAGGGCCTAGCACTCGCCGCGTTCGGATTCATGCACATGCTCATCGAGGAACCGCTCCTGAAGAATCTTCTCCGCTACGTGATGAGCGACGAGGCGCGTCACGTTGCCTTCGGCGTCCTCTCCCTCAAGGAGGTTTACAGCGGCATGGGAGCGAAGGAGATTCTGGAGCGTCAGGAGTTCGCCTTCGAGGCGGGCATCCGGATGCGTGACCGCTTCCTCGGCCAGGAGGTGTGGGACCGCGTGGGAGTCGACGTCCGCCAGATGGTGAAGCTTCAGCTCAGCATGCCGAACGAGTTGAAGCAGTTTCAGCAGCTGCTGTTCTCGAAGATCGTGCCGAACTGCAAGAAGCTCGGCCTCCTCGACGCAGGCGATGGCTGGCTGCGCAAGAAGTGGACGGAGCTTGGCGTCATCCAGTTCGAGGACTGGGCGAATACGGGCGACGAGTACCTCGAACTCGACCATGTTGCAGCCGACCGAGAAGCCGGTGCGCTCGCGAGCTGAGGCCCCGCAAGGAAGGCAGCTCACCAACTTCGGCAGCTCCACGAATCCATTGGCAGATTCGCAGCCCGTTGGCAATCCATACGTGCTGCAGATCTGCCAACGGGCTGCGCGACTGGCTCGGCCGCTGATGGAAGGCGCCGTCAATCGAATTGCGCGACCAACTTCACGCGCCCACCCCATCAGACCACTTCACGGCGGAGTTCCAGGAACGCTCAGGCGTGGAGCGTGATGGCCCCACCGCTCAACGGTTGTGCGTTCGCTGCGGAGAAGTCGTCGGAGGCGCCGGGCACGTTGTCATAGACGAGCACCTCGGGGCCGGTCGCGCTCGCAAGCTTCCACACCTTGAGGCGGAGCCGGTCACCGCTCGAAGCATCGACGACAGTGACGACGAACCGGTACCCGGACTCACCGTTGACAGAACCGGTGCCGCTGACCCGTGCACGTTGACCGGCGATCACGAGCGCATCGAAGCCATCGCTGCTGAACCGCAACCTTCCGGCCTGGAAGTGGAACTCGCTCTGCCCGGTCGGCACGGCAGCGTCGCGCCGATACCGGGCGACGAGGCTCAGATTCGCACGGCCGGTCAACGAGGGATTTGCCACCAGCGCACCGATCGGCGAGGAGATCCACCCGCCCACGGTCACGAAGCCAGCGCTCGGGTCGTAGGCGATCACGTTCTCGAAACTTGTCGACGCCGACCCACCGTCGTCGTCGCTCGCCACGATGTCGACCGGGTAGATACCGGCCGCCGAGTACGTGTGCGTCGCCGAACAGCTCCCGTTGACCGTCGTGTCGAGTGTTCCGTCGCCCCAGATGAATCGGCACGAGAGGACATCGAGCGCGCCGGGATCAGACACCGGCGCGCTGATCGTGACCGGCGTGCCGACCGCAGCGGCAGACGTCGGACCGGTAGCGGCCCCGAGCACCGGCGGAAGGTTCGCGACGTCAAGTTGGAACGCGGTGCTCGACGATCCGCCCCTGCCATCGTCGGCCGTGATCACCACGCTCGACGATGATGGTCCCTCGTTTGCGGTCGCCGACCACGACCACGTGCCGTTCGCGTGTTTCGTCACGATACCGAGCGACGAGGTGAGCGAGACATCGTCACCGTTGGCATCAGCCCACGTGCCGGTGTTCGCTGCGGTGGATCCTTCGTTCGCCGCTACGACGGCCGTGTCGACGCTAACGGTCGGTGCCGAGTTCGGCGGCAGATACTTCTTGACGGTCGCGTCGGACCGACCGGTCTGCGTCTGGCCTGCGAATGGCGTGGACGCACTTCCGGTGATCGCGATGACGCCGTGGGCGTTGGCTGCCGCGGCGAACGTCGGGTCGACATTCGGTGTCGCGTCGACCAAGTTGCCCAGCACCGCACCGCTGCTGTCGAAGCGCCGGAACACGGTGTCGTTCGTTGCCGTGTCACCGAGCGAGCCGACGATCGTCACGTTGTTGTCGGCGTCGGCAATCGCTGCCACGCCGCGATCGCTGAGGCTGGAACCGAATTGGCGAGTCCACTCGAGCGAACCGCCGCCGGAGAGCTTCGCCGCGAAGATGTCGAACGTTCCGCCGGCGGCCGAATGTCCGGGAAAGGCACCCGTCGTCTGACCGGCGACGTAGACCGTGCCGTCAGAAGCCACGCTCACATCCCGACACTGCGACACCTGGCCGCTGCTGGCGCCGAACTGACGAAGCCACGAAAGGCTCCCTGCAGCGTCCAGTCGAGCGACGAATGCATCCGCGTTTCCGACCTTCGCCTGACCAGCGAGGGCCGAGTTCGTGAACCCGCAGATTACGACACCACCATCGGGTTCGAGCGCGATCGCCTTGGCCTCGTTGAGGTCCGACGCCGTGATCCGATGCGTCCACACCGTCGCGCCGTTGGCGTCGAACTTGGCCGCGATGATGTCGATGCCAGGGGACGTTCCTCCGAAGACGGCGTAGCCGGACACGAAGATCTCCCCGGACGCGTTCGTCTCGATGGCCTCGATGCGGGTCTGGGAAGCACCCGGGAACGCGAACTGACGGGTCCAGATCTCATTCCCGGCGAGGTCGAACTTCTTCAGGAAGCCGTCAGCCGCTGAGCCGGCGGTCTGCCCGGGCAGCGCCCCGACCGTGAAACCGGCGACGATTGCGTTGCCACTCCCGTCGCCAGCCACACCCGCGGCCTCGTCAAACCCCGTGCTTCCGAACTGGCGGAGCCACAGCAGGTTGCCGGCGAGGTCGTGACTTGCGATGAAGGCATCGGCGTCACCTTCGTAGACGTTCCCGGCGAGCGGCCCGTTCGTCCGACCGGCCGAGTAGATGCGCGTGCTGTCGACGTGCACCCCGCGGCCGAAGTTGTCGGAGGGCCCGAAGCTGGTGAACTGATCCGTCCACTGCTCGGCACCGCCGACGCTGTACTTGCGCGCGAACGCGTCGCTGCTGCCGCCGGGAGTCTCGCCGGGCAGCACGCCGTTGGTCCGTCCGACGACGAACACGGACGTCGGCGTGAGCGCGACACCAACCGCATCCTCGGACTGGCGCGTGCCGAACAGGTCGGTCCACTGCTCGGCGAGGGCGAGGTTGTAACGCCGTACGTAGGCGTCGTTCTCGCCGGCGTTCGTCTGCCCCGAGAGCGTTGCTGCACCGCTGAAACCGACGATGGCGACACCCGTCGAGTCCGCAGCGATCGCGTTGATCCGCGCACCGAAACCGATCACGTCGCCGACCGCACCGACGGGCGAGAGCCGGTGAATCTGGCTGCCGAACCCGACAACCACCGCGTAGGAATTGCCTGCCGGGTCGACGGCCAGGTCGGTGCACGACTCGAAGTTTGCGGTTCCGAACTGAGCCGTCCACTGCATCGCCGCCGACTGGTCGAACTTCACTACGTAGGCGTCGCCGCTGCCGAGCGGCGGACGGCCGAACAGCGAGGCGGAGGCGTGACCGCACACGTAGAGCGCGCCGTTGCCGTCGATGGCGATCCCTTGGCCGGAGTCGTCTGCGGTGCTCCCGAACTGCGCGCTCACCAGCTCCGTACCGTCGGCGGCAAAGCGCTTCAGAAATGCGTCGCTGGAGCCCGAGAGCATGAAACCCGCCAGGCTGCCACGCGTTGAACCGATGAGGGCAATGTTGTCCGCGCTGTCGAGCGCGACCTTTCCGCCGGTGTCCTGAGCGGACGTTCCGAACTGGCGGGTCCACACCACATCGCCGACCGGGTCGTACTTGCGGACGAACACGTCGGTACTGCCGAGGCTGGTGAACCCGGCGAACGCACCCGTCGTGTGGCCGACAACGACGACGTTGCCTGCCGAGTCGACGCCGAGTCCGCTCACGAACTCGTCGCCCGACGTCCCGAACTGGCGGGTCCAGACCACGTTTCCGCCGTCGTCGTAGCGGCGGATGAACGCGTCCTGGCTTCCCGCGTTCGACTGCCCGGGCAGCGTTCCGTCGGTCGAACCGGCGATTGCGTGGACGTTTCCTTTCGACGCGGCAACGGTTACGTTCTCGCTTCGGGTGCCGATCGTGGCGCCGAACTGGCGGGCCCACTCGAGTGTTGGCGCGCCCGGGCCGACGACGGCGGACGCAGGCGGCGCGGTGACGAGTGCTAAAGGCACCGACGCGGTGAGAACGAGAGCGGCGGTGAGCCGGCGGAGCGTGGAACGAGCAGGCATGGCGGATCCTTTCGGCGGATGACGCTCCTATTGATCCACAGACGTGCCCCGCGTTACCCCCGTGCGCGCACGGAAAAAGCCAGAGACACTGCGCTCGACGCGAGGGTCCCCTCCTCGGCTTGGCTTGCCCGACGCCGGGCTGGAAGGATGCCCCACAACCGCGCGACCTGCGCCGATCTGGAGGTCCAATGCTCACCGGTGCCGAGTACAAGGCGTCGCTTGCCGACGGCCGCACGACCTACTTCGAGGGTGGCCGCGTCGGTGATCTCGTGAACCACCCCATCATCGGCGCCGCCGTGCAGAACGTCGCCAACGGCTACGACTGGCTGATCACCAAATCCACCGACGGCGCGACGTCGCCCCTCATGGGCATTCCAACAACGGCCGCCGAGCTGCGAGCGAAGACCGATCTCGTACACAGCGCTGGCATCGTCGCCGCTGTCACCTACACGTCGATCATGACGCTCGCCACCGCGGCCGGGAAGATGGCGGAGAGCGTCCCCGAAGGCGTCGAGCGGATGCACGCGTTCATCGACGACGCCACCAGGCGAGACATCCGCATCACCCAGTGCATCACCGACGCGAAGGGAGACCGGTCCCTGCCCCCCGGCAAGCAGCACGACCCCGATGCATACGTGCGCGTGGTCGACCGCCAACGCGGCGGCGTGGTCATCCGCGGGGCCAAGCTGCACATCACAGGTGCCTCACTCGGTCACGAGTTGCTCACGATTCCCACGAAGGCAATGAAGGGCGGCGAGGAGGACTACGCGATCGCGTGCATCGTCCCCGTGAACGCACCGGGTGTGAAGATCCTCAACACGACCTACGCGCCGCGTCATCACGACACCCGTGACTTCCCCGTGTCGGCGCATCAGCACTGTCCTGAAGGCTTCGTGATTTTCGAGGACGTGTTCGTCCCGAATGAACGCGTGTTCCTCGACGGCCAGATCGCCCACGCGTCGACGTTCGCCCACTCACTTGGCCTCTGGGAGCGTCTCGGCGGCCTGGCCGCGCTGGCAGATGGTGCCGACGTGCTCGTCGGTCTGGCGCAGCTCATTGCCGAGGCCAACGGGCTCAGCCGGGAGGCGCACATCAAGGAGAAGATCTCCGAGATGATCATCCACGCGACCGTCGTGAGGGCGTGTCTTGAAGCGGCGGTCTCCCATGCGAAGACCGGCGAGTTCGGCGCCGTATTCCCGGACGAGCTATACACCAATGCTGGCAAGTACACCGGTGCTGCGAACTACGCGCTCATGGTCCGCCATCTCCACGACATCGCTGGCGGCGCGGTGGTGACCGCACCGTCGATCGCGGACCTCGAGAACAACGAGACCGGCCATCTCGTGCGCAAGTACATGGGTACGGGGCCGGGCGTCGATGGTGAGTATCGGACGCGACTGTTCCATGCCATCCGCGACCTCACGGCCGATACCTACGGCGGTTGGTCACAGGTGACAAACATCCAGGCGGGCGGCGGGCTCTACGCGCAGCGGGTCGTCACGCGCAAGCACTACGACCTCAACGGAGCGAAGAAGACCGCGCTGCACGCGGTCGGGTTGGGCGCGTCGCACTGAGGTCGTAGGTGGGCTGCCGGTTCGGTGCGGAACGCGAGCGGACCGCCGTCTCCGAGGAGAGCGGCGGTCCGTGCACGAGGAAGTTTGGTTGGGAGACCCTACGCCGTGGCGGTCACGGACTCGGGGCAATCGGTGGAGCTGCGGGTAATGCGCTACGGGCACCTCAGGGCGAACTTGGCCTGGTTGGCCTGAATCTGCGCGATGCGCCCGGTCACCTTTGAGATGTGGCGCTGGATGCGCTCGACCGCCCTTGCATTCCCTACCTGCTGCGCAACCGCAAGGCGGGCATTGAGGGCGGCGAGTTCGCTCTGTGCGGCGGAGAGCCGGGCGGCCTGTGCTGCCTTGTGGTCGGCGGCACCGACGCAACGGAGTGGATTCGGTGCCTTCCTGCTAGCCACCGCGTTGGAGACAACGGTGGTGCCGCCCGTAGATTCGGCGCTGGCGATGGAGGTAACGGAACTGAACCCGGCGATGGTTGCGACCGTGAGGGTAAGGCCGGTCGTCAGCTTTCGGAACATGGAGCGTCTCATTTCTTTGGGGTGGAAGTGCTGGAGCGAAAAATATGAGTGGGCTGGCGCTTTGTTACTGACGGAAGCTTCGCCACGTTCCGTGATCGTCCTGTGAGGACGACGTGCGGATCAATCGACAGTCCTTGACCGTAGGATTTCGGCCATGACCGCCGTTGCTCCCCCCTTCAACGATCGAGGGCTCGACGGAGGCACACGATCCGTGGCGTGGATCCGATCCGCCCGCGCCGAGGCTTGAGATTCCTCAAGTCCTTCACTCCACGCGCCGTTGATGAGTTGGCCATGAAGATCGATGCGATCGCGTTCGACGCCGACGACACGTTGTGGCACAACGAGGATGCTTTCGCCTCGACCGAAGCCGCGTTCGTGGATCTGCTGTCGCCGTTCGCTCCGGACGCTGATGCTCGTTCAACGCTGTTCAACACCGAGACTCGCAATCTTGCGCTGTTCGGATACGGCGTGAAGAGCTTCACGCTTTCGATGATCGAAGCCGCCATGGAGCTGAGCAGCGGCAACGTCTCGTCGTCCGATCTGGCCGCGCTTTTGGAACTCGGGAAGACGATGCTGCAGCGTCCGGCCGTGCTGCTGCCAGACGTCGTGGCGGTCCTCGCTGCCTTGAAGAGCGACCACCGGCTGATCGTGATCACCAAGGGCGATCTGCACCACCAGGAGCGCAAGGTCGACGACTCCGGTTTGGCGCACCTGTTCGACGCCGTAGAGGTCGTTGCGGAAAAGGATCTGCGAACCTATGCGCGCATTGCTCAACGTCACGGTGTCGAGCTCTCACACCTCGTCATGATCGGCAACTCCGTGAAGTCGGACATCCTGCCTATCGTGGAACTTGGGGGCGTCGGCGTTCATATCCCGTACTCCATCACGTGGGGCCACGAGCAGGTCACGGCCGATCATCTGCACACATATGAACGTAACGCAGATGGCGCTCGATACTGGGAGCTCGAGCGAATTGCCGAGGTGCCTTCCCTGGTCGAGCGTTTGCTCGACTGACTCCGGGCCTGGCTGATTCAGTCGAGCCCGTTCCCTTCGCGGTACGTTCTGTCGCTCGCGGTACGTTCGACGTACGTGGAACGTACCGCGAGCGCGTGAACGTACCGCGAAGGTCCAGTCGAGGACAGGTCAGTCGAGGACAGGTCAGTCGAGGCGGGCGTCGTGGGCGTTGAGCGCCCAGGCCAGACCCTCGGTCGTGTCCTCCACGGCGAGGCGGAGCGACCATCCGGTGGCCGGGGCACCGTCGTCCCAGAGATGAAATCGCAGCTCCGGAAGTACGTCACCGACCTCGTCCAGCACATCGGTCGTGACCACGAGGGCGGGCTCCGCAATGCCAGTCAGATTCAGCAACGCCCAGAGCGCGCCATGACGCCCGGCGGCGAGTCCTCGACGACGACCGTGCGCACCCCCGGACGCTGCCGCCCACGCCATCCAGTTCACAGCGTCGGCGGCATCAACTACGGCCAGACGGTGCGTCCGACAGCCAAGCGCACCAATCGCGTCGGCTGCTGTGCCCTCGACGGTCACGACCTCGCAGTGTCCATTGGACTGGCTCATCCAACTGGCAGTGAGGTCGCGCAACGCTGACTCGGTGGGCTTCTCCGTGGTGAGACGTCGAACTCGCACACCGGGGGCAGCGTCCACGCCGGAGGAAAATCGCGGCAGGTCGGGAGCGTCGGCCCGGAGTTTTTTGGGTTCGTAGACCGGTGCCGAGTACGCCGGTTCCCAGGACGCCCGCACGAAAGGAAGACCGAACGGGTCGTGTCCGTCGTGTAGCCACTCATATGCGCGCAGATCCTCTCCGCGGACGACCCGTTCGTGGGCGAGCGCGCAACTGTCCGGGCCGCGATCGAGATACGGCGCAAGCGGCTCGAAGGTGTGATTGGTCGCAATCACCTCCGCGAACGGCCCGAAGGCGAACCGTTCGGCGGGCGAACCCAGGACGCTCGATGCCATCTCCGCCGGTGCGTCCAGCGCCATGCGGTACTCCGCATAGGCGGCCGCAGGCCAGAGTTGCTTGCCGCGGCTGAGGGCTGCGCGGCAACTATCTCGGAGATCGGCCACCGACGGCCACGCGTCCTCGAAGCACAGCGAGTCGATCCGCTCCGTGAGAGCGTCGAGGTCACCTGCTTCGACCAATTGTTCGTTCACGTGCAACGTCTTCGTCCCCCCGGATTTGAGCGGCAGCCTCGCACACTGACGCCGGATGTGCCCGTGGGTCGCGGAATCGCCCGTCTCGCCTGCGGGTGGTGGATCAGCGAGGATGTCGCCCATGCGGCTCACCGATCTCGTTACGCCTGCCCTGCTGCTCGATCGAGCGGCCTTCGATTACAACCTGGAGACAATGGCAGCCGAGCTGCCCGGTGCTCACATGCGGCCCCACGTGAAGGCCCACAAGTCGACCGAGATCGCGAGGAGTCAACGTGGGGTCGGGCACACAGGTTTCACGTGCGCGACCATTCGGGAGGTTGAGGGCCTTGCAGACGCTGGACTGGGGGCTGATCTGCTCCTGGCGAACGAGGTCGCGGACGCCTCACGACTTGGCAGGTGCGCTGCCGCTGGTGCTCGAGTCACCCTCGCCGTCGACTCCGAGGAGACGGTCCGCGCGGCCGTGAAAGGCGGCGTCAACGAGGTGGTTGTTGATGTCAACATCGGGCTGCCCCGGTGCGGGTGCGCACCGGAAGATGCGGGTCGACTCGCAGACCTCGCTCGGACGTTGGGGCTCTCGGTCCGCGGCGTCATGGGCTACGAGGGGCACCTGATGATGGTTCTCGAACCGGTGCGCCACCTCGCAAAGGTCCAGGAAACGGCGGAGCGGTTGCGGCTCGCCCACTCGCTCGTCGGCGGCGAAATGATCTCGGGCGGCGGGACCGGCACGTTCAGAGTGCAGAAGGGGATCGGTTTGCTTACGGAGCTGCAGGCGGGCTCGTACGCTCTGATGGACTCGCAGTACGCGCAGCACGGATTTCCGTTCCAGCAGGCGATCTTTCTCCTGGCGACCGTGATCTCGGTGAACCGCACGGGGGGTTGGGCGGTTGCTGACTGCGGGCTCAAGGCGAACGGCATGGACCATGGCAACCCCTCGATACCGGGGGCCGAGGTGCTGTTCCTGTCTGATGAGCACGTGACGTTTCGTCCTGCCTCGGATGGTCCGCTCCACGGGGTCGGAGTTGGCGACCGGGTGCAGGTGATCCCCGCCCACTGCGACCCGACCGTCGCCTACCACGACCAGTACTGGGTTGTGCAGGGCGACGAGGTCGTCGACCGTTGGCCTGTCAACCTACGCGGCTGGTGAACCCTTCGCGGCTGCTGACCTTCGCGGTACGTTCAGTCGCTCGCGGCGACCCTTCGCGGTACGTTCAGTCGCTCGCGGTACGTTCGACGTACGTGGAACGTACCGCGAGCGCGTCAACGTACCGCGAAGGTCTTTGAAACGGCCAGGCTGAATTCGAGTTGCGGTCCTTTCGACCGGCCGCACGGCCGATCAGTGCCGACGGGCCTGCAACGCGGCGGCGAGGGACCGGAAGGCGCGGGCGCGGTGCGAGATCGCGTTCTTCACCGCCTCGTCGAGCTCACGGAAGGTTTGGCCGTTCGCTACCAGGTCGACGGGCGCGAACAATGGGTCGTACCCGAAGCCACCATCACCGCTCGGTTCGCGCGTGATCACGCCGTAGCTCTGCCCCTCGCACCACAGCTCGCTCCCGTTCGGCCACGCAACAAACGCGACCGATGTGAACCTCGCGACGCGCTGCTCGGGCCGCACAGCGCCGGCCGCCGACAACTCGTGCAACAACTTCGCGCAATTGTCTGCGTACGTAGCATCTGGCCCCGCGAACACTGCCGCCTGGACGCCCGGCGCACCGCCGAGCGCATCTACGAACAGCCCGGTGTCGTCTGCGATCGCGGGCAGACCCGTGGCTCGCGTGAGCGCGACCGCCTTGAGTCTCGCGTTCCCGACCAGCGTGTCAGCGTCCTCGATGACTTCGTCGACGCTGTCCGGTCGAGGCAGCAGAACCAGTTCTGGCATCACGTGCCAAAGGATCGCTGCGATCTCACGGACTTTGTCAGGATTGGCGGTGGCCGTCACGAACGTGAGGTCTGACATGGTCACACCGAAGTCACTCTCCGAGGTAAAAGCCGGTCCAATTGCCCTCGGCGTCGATGACGAGCCGGTATTCCAAGTACCGATTCTTCAGTCTCATTTGTTCAATTGTTCCGGCTGTCATACCGAGCGATAGTGCCACTGCTTCGTCGTCGGTCGTCCATTCAGCGGGGGCCTTGATCGCGAGATAGGGCCATACCGCTGCGCCGTGGATATCAGTACCGGGACGCGTTTCGAGCAACGCGATAATCCGGGGCACCACGTCGTTCGCTCCCGCTGCGAAGTCTTTCTCCCACGATTCGGCCGGCTTGCGTTCACCCACGAAACCCCAGTGGAAACGTCGGTCGCCGATGATGAACGCCAAGCGGGGATAGTCGCGTCGCAACACCGCTTCGTAGATCGAAGACGCTGTGGACGCGAGGTCATCAGGGATCGACACGCCTTCGTTGGTCGTGGTCACGAAACCGAGTCCATGAGCGACCGTGGTGGTCGTCACGGCGTCGGGCGGGCGCCCCGTACTGGTCGTGCGTGCGAGCGACGGGACGGGCACCTGCGGCCCCTCGAGTGTGGTGGTGGTGGTCGTGGTCGCGGTCGCGGTCGTGATCGTGGTCGGCGTGGTCGAGATCACGGCCGGAATCGTCGGCGGGATCGCCTCCGTGTCAACGGCCGTAGACACGACCGAATCGAGCGACCCCGCCGAGTTGGTGGTGCAGCCCGTGAGCAACAGTGACCCGAGTGCGATCGACCCGAGGAGCGCGCCCGTTCGCGCACCGGAGCGGATGCCACTCATCGCGCAGTCGGGGGCGTCGCGATCAGTTGCTGCTGCAGGTCGAGGATGTGCCGAATCCCGCCGTCCGCAAGCCCAAGAAGCATGTCGAGCTCCTGGCGCGAGAACGCCGCACCCTCGGCAGTGCCCTGCACCTCGACGAAGTCTCCGCCAGAGGTCATCACGACGTTCATGTCGACGTCGGCTCGCGAGTCCTCGACGTATTCGAGGTCGCAGAGCGCAACGCCGCCGACGATGCCCACGCTCACGGCGGCGCATCCGGCGGTAAGCGGATTCGCGGGGATGGAACCTGCCTGCACGAGCCGTGTGCACGCGTCGTGCAATGCGACCCAGGCACCGCAGATCGACGCGGTGCGGGTGCCGCCGTCGGCCTGGAGAACGTCGCAGTCGAGCACGATCTGACGTTCGCCGAGCGCTCGCATGTCGGTGACGCTGCGCAGGGCGCGTCCGATGAGACGCTGGATTTCCTGGGTGCGTCCGGACTGTTTCCCTTTGGCCGCCTCACGGTCGGCGCGTCCGGGGGTCGACCCCGGCAGCATCGAATATTCCGCGGTGACCCAACCCTTGCCGGAGCCCTTCATCCAGCGGGGGACGTCCTCGTCGACCGATGCGGTGCACAGCACCTTGGTGCGTCCGAAGCTCACGAGCACCGAACCCGCAGCGAACTCCGTGTAGTCGCGCTCAAAGCTGACAGGTCTGGTCTCGGCAACGGAGCGTCCGTAGCTTCGGGGGGAAGTCATGCGAGCCAGGTTAGGCGGGCCCCGTTCGACGCCCGGCGACCCTGCCGCGTGTCCGAAAGCCACACGGGCGAGTGCCGAAGCGAAGCGGCGGCAGTGCACGCCACCGATTTAGAAGTAGATGACCTTGCGGGCATTTTCGGTGACCTCGTCGAGGTCGCCCGCGTAGGCACCGGTGGAGAGGTACTTCCAGCCGCCGTCGCACACGATGGTCACGATGACGCCT
Organism: Acidimicrobiia bacterium; assembly: GCA_043720395.1. Taxonomy (GTDB): domain Bacteria; phylum Actinomycetota; class Acidimicrobiia; order Acidimicrobiales; family JANYDT01; genus JANOYY01. Next base: position 12,689 of record JAYSSR010000013.1, on the reverse strand, counting down.
CCCTCGATCTCCGCAGCACACTTCACTGCAGCCGCCATGATCGCCCCCGATGACAGTCCCGCGAACACTCCGCACTCGCGGACCATGCGACGTGTCATCTCGATCGACTCGCGGGGCCCGATGACCTTCTTGCGGTCAAGCAGGTCCTCGCCGTGGTTGTCGGTGAAGATCTCGGGGATGTAGCCGTCGAGGAGGTTGCGGAGACCATCGACCTGCTCCCCCGTCGGCGGTTCGACCGCCCATATCTCGACGCCGGGCTTCACCGATTTGAGGTACGACCCGACACCGACCAGCGTCCCACTCGTACCCATACCGGCCACAAAATGTGTGATGTCCGGGCAGTCCTTGAGGATCTCCGGACCCGTGGTTGCAAAGTGCGCGCCGGGATTGGCGGGGTTGCCGTACTGGTAGAGGAACACCCAGTCGGGGTTCTCCTCTGCGAGACGCTTCGCCATTCGCACGCCACCGTTGCTGCCTTCGCTCGCGGGCGAATCGATGATTTCGGCACCGAAGGCCTCGATCGTCTGGCGACGCTCCGGACTGACGTTTCCCGGCAGCACGATCTTCAAATGGTAACCCTTAAGCGCGCATATTAATGCGAGACCGATGCCCGTGTTGCCGCTCGATGGTTCCATCACGATCGAGCCCGGCTTGAGGCGTCCGTCGCGCTCTGCGGCTTCGATCATGTTGAGGGCGATGCGGTCCTTGATCGACCCGCCAGGATTCTGGCCCTCGAGCTTGGCGTAGATCCTCACCTTGGGGTTCGGCGACAGGTTCGAGACGTTCACCATCGGCGTGTTGCCGATCAGATCCAGCACGCTCTCGTAGATCACAGAAACCCGTGTGTGCTCAGGCCGCGCCGCCGGCGACAGCCGGCAGGATCGACACCGTGTCGCCATCCTTGACCGGCGCGTCGAGCTTGCCGATGTAGCGAGCGTCGTCGTCGTTCACGTAGACGTTGACGAACTTGTGCAGCCCACCGTCGGCCGTGACGATCTGCGAGCCGACGCTCGGGAAACGCGTCGTGAGGTCGGTAATGAGCTCGCCGAGCGTGTCACCGGTGGCCGAGACCTTGGACGCGCCGCCGACGTGCGGGCGCAGGATCGTTGGGATGCGGATGTCGACGGTGGCCATGGTTTCTTTTCGTTCCTCGGGTTGGGGTCGGTCCAGTGTAATTCCTGACGCGATTGGTCAGGAATTCCGCCGGGTGCAACCCAGCGCGCCGGTCGGTGATTCCCGGTGCTTGGATCTTGGCCCCCCGTCGGCTGCCATTCCCAACCGCTGCGCGCAACCCCCAAGCCAGCCGTGCGGGTACCGCTGCCACCCGCGGTCAGGCGATCGCGACGCGCTCTTCCGAAACGACGCCGGCAGCGATGTGGAAGCTGCGCAACATCGGCGCGTCGTCACGGAGCGACACGATGACGTAATGCCAGCCGGGGTCCGGGGCCGCTGCGATGTCGGTGGCCGACGGATACGGGTCCGTATGCGTGTGGCTGTGCATGACACCGATGACTGCGTGGCCAGCGTCCTCGGCAGCAATTTCGGCGTGCAGGTGCTGCTTCGGGTCGACGGTGTACAGCTTCGACGAGCGCGCAATGTTGTCGGTCCGCACGAACGTAAGGCACCGGTCCGGCATGCCGGCGAGGAGCCCGCAGGCTTCGAGGGGCAACGAGTCGTAGGCGTGGGCGACCATCTGTACATAGGCGTCCGAGGTGAGATGCAGCACGGGGGGCGAGGATAGGGCACCCCGCTGAGGCGCGGCAGAATGGACGGGTCATGGCGAAGCCGATCCAAACCAGTCACAAGCAGCCGGCCAAACCGGTCAAGTTGCCCGACGGCGCGACCGGTGGCGCAAAGAAGGTCGTCGCCTCGAACCGCAAGGCCCGCCACGACTACGAGATCCTCGACACCTTCGAGGCGGGCATTGCTCTGCAGGGCAGCGAGGTCAAGGCGCTCCGCGACTCGAAGGTTCAGTTGAAAGACGCGTACGCGCGGGTCGAGCGCGGGGAGATGCTGCTGCTGGGCGTCCACATCTCGGCCTACGAGTACGCCGTCGGGTTCGGTGCGCACCCGCCCGAGCGGGCCCGGAAGCTGCTCCTCCACAAGCACGAGATTGCGGAACTCGACGAGCGGATCAACAAGGACCACCTCACCGTCTTGCCGCTCAGCATCTACTTCATCAACGGTCGCGCCAAGGTCGAGCTGGGCGTCGCCCGCGGCCTCAAGCTGCACGACAAGCGTCAGGTGATGGCCGAGCGCGACTCGAAGCTGGAGATGGCGAAGGTCATGAGCGAGTCCCGCCGCCTCCGCGCCGTGAAGAGCGCGAAGTTCCAGAGCTTCGACTGACGGACTTCGCCTCTTCGACGCTGAGCGCGTGCCACGCGCCGGGTTCGAGGCCGTCGAGCCCGACGTCACCGACCGCGACTCGGACCAGCCGCAACGTTGGGTGCCCGACTGCCGCGGTCATACGTCGGACTTGGCGGTTGCGACCCTCGGTCAGCGTCAACTCGATCCACGCGGTCGACACGCTGACGCGGTGGCGGATCGGCGGGTCCCGCGGCCCGAACAGAGGCTCAGTCTCCAGCAGCCGCACCATCGCCGGCCGGGTCGGCCCGTCACTCAGCACGACGCCCCGCGTCAACTGAGCGAGCGCATCAACGGTCGGCTCCCGCTCGACCTGAACCGCGTAGGTCCTCGGGTGCGCGTACCGGGGGTCGGTGAGGCGGTGCGCGAGCGGGCCATCGTCGGTAAGTAGCAGGAGGCCCTCCGAGTCTCGGTCGAGTCGTCCGATCGGGTACACGCCGGGCATGTCCACGTAGTCGGCGAGCGTCGCCCGACCTTCGGCGTCGGTGAACTTCGTGAGCACCCCGTAGGGCTTCCAGAACTTCAGGAGCAAGGCCGCCAGTGTAGAGGCGGGTCACCGAATGGGCGCTGCACCCGGCGAGGGGCCAAGATCGTTGTATGACCGCAACGGACCTCGCCCCAGAGGAGCGCGCACGCATCCAGCGCCGAACGATCCGGGTCCTGATGCTGAGCCAGACGCTGGGTTCGGCAGGGGTGAGCATCGCAGTCACCGAGGGCGGGCCGATCATGCAGGACCTCACCAGTGGTTCGCGTTGGGCTGGTTCCGCATCTGCATGCTCGACCCTCGGCGGCGCGATCGCGGGTCTACTCCTGTCGGGTTTGATGCGCAGGCGCGGCCGCCGTCCAGGTCTCATGCGCGGGTACGCAATCGCCCTCGGTGGAGCGGCGGTCGTTGTGGTGGGTGCGCAGAATCGTTGGCTGCCCGTGTTCATCGTCGGCATGCTGTTCTTCGGCGTCGGACAGGGCACGAACCTCCTGTCGCGGTACGCAGCGGCGGACCTTGCGCTCCCGAACGAGCGGGGCAGGGCGATCTCGCTGCTGCTGTTCGGGTCTACGTTCGGGGCGGTCTTCGCGCAGGTACTCGTGCCGTGGTGCGAGGACATCGCCGACAGTGTTGGCATGTGGAAGCTCACCGGACCGTTCGTGTTCGCCGGCCTGCTGCTCGGCGTCGCCGCGGCCAATTCGGCGCTGCGCCTCAAGCCGGACCCACTCGTGCTTGCGGGTGGTGTCGTGCCTGAGGGGCCCAAGGGCTTTCGCCTTCCACCTGTCGGCCACGCCTTGCGTGTTATTGGTGCAAGTCGCAACGCCAAGCTCGGACTCGCCGCGATGTCGCTCGCTCAGGCAGCCATGGTTGCCATCATGACGATGACGCCGATTCATATGCGCGAGCACCTCAACACCGAGGGTCTCCGCGGGTACGTGATCGCGTTGCACGTGTGCGGGATGTATCTGTTCGCACCGGTCGTGGGACGACTCGTGGATCTCCGAGGACGGCTGCCGGTGATCATCGGTGGATCGGCGATTTTGATCCTGGCGACGCTCGTTTCAGCGGGTGCCGGACATCAGCCGAGCCTGCTATTCGTGGGCCTTTTCCTGTTGGGCATCGGGTGGAGCGGTGCCATGATCGGTGGCACGACGCTGCTCAACGAGTCGGTGCCGAACGACGAGCGGGTCCACGTCCAGGGATCGGCCGACCTGTTGATGAGCCTGTGTGGCGGTGCCGCGGGGTTCAGTTCCGGGTTCATCAAGCAGGCGGTCGAGTACCACTGGCTTTCGATTCTCGGGACCGCACTCGGACTTGCGCTCCTGCTCGCAGCACTGTCGACGTGGCGGTCGACGGAGGCTGCCCCAGCAGGTGCCCCGGCGCTCTGACTTCCAGGTCGGGGCTGCGGCTGACCGGAGTGCAACCGCCGGTCTATTGCAGGAAAACCTTGTTCCAAAATGCGGGAAGCAGTTTTGCCTCGGCTGCCGCCGCGTTCTTCAACGCCACGTAACTCTTGACAACGTTTCGCTCTTGAGCATTGCCCGGATTATGTGGCCAATAGTCACCAAGAATTCGGTCACGATTTGGAAGTCCTGCAGCTCCAAGCCGGTCCGACAGTCCGATGTCCTGCATGTGCTGGCGGATCAGATTATTGAAAAGGGTAGGTGCGAAGAAGGTTTCAATGTCTTGAGCGGCGATCCATGGGATCCATATATCCTGCTCGACCAGCTTGTCCGAGATGGCTGGTCGTGCAAAGAATGACACTCGAAGTTTGTCGAACGAGGCCTTCGTCGCGACCAGCTTCGCTTCGGCTTTCGAACTCTCCGCTTCGAACTTCGTGAGGTTGGCGAATTGTTCACGCATCTGAGCATCGTTCATTTTGCGGCGATCGGCGTCAGCACCCGCTTGGAGAAGCCGAAGTTCGCCAGACAGGCGTTCGCACTGCACAAGTGGATCAGTGAACACGAACGTGCCGGGAACGGCCATCTGGAGCGCCACTACGTTCAGGTCGTCGAGTATCTGGAGGGACCGGATCTGTTTCAGTTCCGGTGCGAGCCCGGGGATGAGTTCGGGCTTGGGGACCTCGGGCTTGACTAGTCGCGCAATCCCGCCTTCGACTATCTCGGCACCTACCTCAGCAAGCGTCTCAAACGCAGCCTCCGCAAGTTTGCCCGCGATCAGCGCCTCACTCATCAGACCAACGCTGATACCGACACCCACCCCGAACGCGAAATCGACCCACTGTTGCTTCGACTCGGCTTGCGTCTTTGCCTGTGCTACGACCATCGCATGATTTGCATGACTGCGGTTGTACGTGCCATTCACGAACGAGAAGTGAGTGCGAATGTTCGAAATATCCTGCTTTGCCGTGGTGAGGAAACTGTTGAGATTGTTCTGTCGGGCCACCAGCTTCACGCGAATTGACTCGACCGATTCGAGAGGAACCGGCAATTCGACCTTTGCCTTTTGTGGTGCGCGATCAACCCGCCGGTGCACCTGTTCCTTCGACGATGCCCCCGCCTGATGTACGTGCTCGCCGAGTTCCCGTAACGCCAGTGACTCGGAGTCCGCGCCTTGCTCTGCACCTGCACCTCCGACCGAGCGCGTCTGCCTGGCGAACGCCTGCGCCGCGCGATTGCCAGCGTTCCTTTGGAGGGAGCTCAAGTTCGAGCGGACGAACGACGGCGCAGGGTGTCGTGGCACCGGGCCGACCCGTGCCGACTCCGCCTCAGGAATTGAAACGCCGATCCGCGACGGCTGGTGCACGTCGGCGCGAGCGTCATCGACCCGATGGAAGTCCGCAGACATAGCTCCGACGGTACATCTCGGTGGACATCGCGAGCAAGGAAGAACGAGAGAACCACTCCTTGATGCCTCTGCCTCGTTCGCGGCGTCTCGGCGTTGTCGCGGTACAACCGGCCCCGTCGCGGTGCACTTGGCGCGCCCGAATGCACCGCGAGCGCACCGGATGTACCGCGAAACTGCCGAGCCGACGGCTCATCCAATGCCGGTCAGTCGAGTGCGGCGAGGATGGCTGCCGTGACGCTGGCTTCGAGGTCATGATCGAGCAGCTTCGTCCGCGTGCCGTCGGGGTGGATTCGACGCACCGCGAATGAGTCGACGACTTCGTGTCCGATCGTGGCAACCTTCGCCGTCCGCAGGTCGAGGCCGAGCGACGCGATCGCACGTGCCACGCGGTACAAGACGGCAGGCGCGTCGGGCGCGCGAACCTCCACGACGGTAGCCAGTTCGGGAGTCTCGTCATCGATGAGGACGCTGGGCGCCGCCGCCTCCACCGCGCTCGTCAGTCGCCTGCGCGCATAGGTTTTCGCGCGCTTCTCGAGTTCCGCGTCGAGGTCCATCGACCCGTCGAGCGAGCCGTCCACGAGGCCCTCCAGCTTGCGCCAGTTCGTCTCACCGCCGAGTCGACGGGTCGTGCGGAAGAGATCGAGGGCGAAGCCGTCGTCGGTTGTCCAGATGTCGGCGGTGAGAATCTCGGCACCGAGCACGGCCAGCGACCCGGCAATGGCCGCAAAGAGACCCGTGCGGTCCGGTGCGGCGATGGCCACAACGTCGACGCCCTCCGTCTCGCGCTGCACCGCGAATGCCATGCGGCCGTCGACCCGGACGCGGTCCAGGAGTTCGTCGTGATCCGACGAGCGGACCCGCGAAGACTGTGAATTGTGCGAGCCCTCCATTGCACGCGCGACACGCGCGACAAGGTCGTCCATTAGGCGCGCTTTCCAGTCGCTCCACGCAGTCGGCCCGGTCGCAAGTGAATCGGCCTCCGTAAGCGCGCGTAGCAACGCGAGTCGCTCGGGGTCTTTCACCGCGAGTGCCACTGCGTTGATCGTGCCCGGGTCGCTGAGGTCTCGACGGGTGGCGACTTCGGGCAGCAGCAGGTGATGGCGCACGAGGTCGCACAGCACGGCAACGTCCTCGACGGGGAAGCCCATGCGCTCGCCGATGACCGCGACGATGTCAATGCCGACCTCGGTGTGATCGCCGGGGAAGCCCTTTCCGATGTCGTGGAGCCACGTGCCGACGAGCAGGAGGTCGGGACGTGTGACCGTGCGTACGAGCGCAGCCGCGTTCACCGCGGCCTGGCAGAGATGCCGGTCGACGGTGAACCGGTGGTACGCGTTGCGCTGCGGCTTCGATCGCACCGCGGCCCATTCCGGCAGCACCCGCACGAGCAGGTCGTAGCGGTCGAGCGCTTCGAAGACGTGCACTGCGGCTTCGCCCGCGCCGAGTAGTTCAACGAGCGCTTGACGTGCGCGTGCGGGCCACGGCGACGGCAACGGTGGCGCCGCTGCCAGCGAGAGGAGCGCTTCACGCGACAGGACAGTTGTCTGCTGGGCTGCCGCCGCCGCCGCACGCAAGGTAAGCGTGACGTCGCCGCCCACGTCGGCGGCGTCGAGCAACACGATCTCGCCATTCTGGAAGCCGAGATCCGTCGCAACCTTCATCGGCCGCCCGAATCGGCTCGGCCGCCGCTGCGAGAGGTCCCGATGAACCCTTCGGATCGTCTCGCCGGTCGTCCATGCGATCTCGCGCCCCGCTGCAGAAACCTGAGCCATGAGCGCGTCGGCGTTCGGATGACCGAGAGCAGATGCCACGGCGTCCTGTTCCTGCAGGGCGAGTCGATCGCTCGTGCGGCCGGTGAGCCGGTGCAGTTCGGCGCGGGCCGCGAGCAGCACGTCGACCGAAGCGACAATCTCCGACGGACGCCGCTCCATCGCCCCAGCCACGGACGGATGTGCGGACAATTCGAGGAACCGGAGCACATGCGCATCGCGGAGTCCGCCACGTCCGTCGCGGAGATCCGGGTCGAGCAGGAACGCGACCTCGCCCGCTCGCTCATGGCGACGTTCCGTTTCTTCGACCAGCGCGACAAGACCGTGCTTGGCCCGTTCACGCCAGCGGGCGAGCGTCCGATCAGCGAACTCGGCCGACGCGTTCGCGTCGCCAACCACGTGGATGCTGCTCAGCCACGTGACCGCGCTCACGACCTCGCGGTCGCCGAGCGAGACCGCCGAGTCGATCGACTGAACGGACGGCGTGACCTTCAGTGCCGCATCCCAGAGCGGATACCAGAGCGCTTCAGCGGTAGCGGCGATGACCTTCCCCGATGCCGTTGCGGGATGTAGGAGCACGAGGTCGAGGTCGCTGCCGGGACAGAGTTCTCTGCGTCCCGTCCCACCCACCGCCAGCAACGCCCAACCCCTCTTCCAGTCGATCGCCTGGGATGCCGCGGACCGAACAAAGCGAAGCGTCAGATCCGTAAGCGCGCGTACGAGATCGAGCCCGGTGTTCGATTGAGCTGCAAGCAGCAGGCGGCGCTCCTCGCGGAACGCCGCTGCCGCTACGGAAAGGTCGGCCTGATCGGTGGATTCAGGCTCAGATCGCGTCGTGGTCGCGTTCCCCCGTGCGGATGCGGACGATCTCATCGATCGACTGTACCCATATCTTTCCGTCGCCGATCTTGTCGGTGCGGGCGGCCGCGACGAGCACATCGACGAGCGCTTCGACGTCATCGTCGTCGGAGAGAATTTCGATGCGGACCTTCGGCACGAAGTCGATGGTGTACTCCTGCCCGCGGTACACCTCGGTGTGCCCACGCTGACGGCCGAAGCCCTGTACCTCCGACACGGTCATGCCCTGCACGCCGTGTTCGCGGAGTGCGGTTTTCACGTCGTCGAGCTTGAACGGCTTCACGATTGCGGTTACGAGTTTCATGATTCTCCCTGATCCCTTTAGAGCCCGCGCCATAGGTCACGGCTGCGGTGCGGCAATGTCTGGCGATCGGCTTCGCCGCTCGATTCATTCTGCGGTGTCCGATTGAGGACTCGCCTATCGGCTCGTCCTCTCAGAGCCTGCCACCGAGGGCGTAGGCGGTCTCCTGATGTTGCGAGAGGTCCAGCCCGGTATCTTCGTCCTCAGGGCTCACCCGCAGTCCGATCGTCTTGTCGATGATCACCGCGAGGACGCCACTCACGACGCCGCTGTAGACAAGCGTGACGCCCGTCGCGAGCAATTGGTAGCCGAGCAGCTTCGTGCCGCCACCGTTCAGAAGCCCATTGCCACCGAGACCGTTGACCTTTTTGTCGGCGAACACGCCGACGAGCACCGATCCAAGCATGCCGCCGACGAGATGGACGCCGACCACGTCGAGCGCGTCGTCGAATCCGAAGCGTGTCTTCAGACTGAGGGCGAGATAGCAGATGACTCCAGCGAGGCCGCCGATGACGAGCGGCGACATACCCCCCACGAAACCGGCACAGGGTGTGATGGCAACGAGACCGGCAACCGCACCCGATGCTGCACCCAGCGTCGTGGCGTGGCCCCCCTTGATCTTCTCGGCGAGCAACCACGTGCACATCGCTGCCGCGGCTGCGAGGTGTGTGTTCATGAACGCCTGAGCGGCGAGACCGTTCGCGCCGAGCGCCGAGCCGGCGTTGAAACCGAACCAGCCGAACCAGAGAATGCCCGTGCCGAGCATCGTGAAGGGCAACGAGTGCGGCGGCATTGCCTCTTTGCGCCAGCCCTTGCGCTTGCCAACGACAAGTACGACGGCGAGCGCCGCGATGCCCGCATTGATGTGCACGACCGCGCCCCCGGCGAAATCGAGCGCACCCTTCTTGAACAGCCAGCCGTTCGGACTGAAGACCCATCGGGCGATCGGGCAGTACACGAGGATCAGCCACGCGCCGATGAACAGCGAATAGGCGCTGAATTTCAGGCGGTCTGCCGTCGCACCGGTGATAAGGGCGGGGGTGATGACCGCGAACATCATCTGGTAGGCGGCGAACGCGAGCGGCGGGATCGCGAGGGCAAAGTCACCGGAGTAGCCGGGGAGCTGCGTCGCCACGTTGCCGAGCGACTTGAGTCCGGCGAAACTGAAATCGCCGATCCAGCCTCCCTTGCCGCCGAAGGCAAGGCTGAACCCGACCGTCGCCCAGAGGACGCTGATGAGGCCCATCGCGAAGAAGTTCTGCATCAGCATGCCGAGCACGTGTCGGGCACGGACCATGCCGCCGTAGAAGAACGCCAAGCCGGGCGTCATGAAAAGCACCAATGCGGCGGACGTGAGTACCCAGGCGGTCGCACCTGCGTCTATCGGGCTGACTTGGCCGAAAATTGGGGCGAGGACGCCGGTCATGTGTGGTGGTCGCTTTCTTCGGGTCGAGTGACGTGTCGTGACGCGGCGTTCAGGTGTGACGCCGACGTTTCCAACACGTTCTCAGGCCGACGTTTCGCGACTGGGTCACAACTGTTTCGACTGTGTTTCCAAAACTCGTCCGGTGAGCGCTCACCGCAACGCGACGCCCGGTTCCGCCGCTGGTCGGCCGCACCTGCCGGTCCGGTGAGCGCTCAGCGCAACGCGACGCCCGATTCCGCCGCTCGTCTCCGCTTGCGTGCGCTACCGGCCGCGACCGCCGCCACCACCGGGTCCGCCGCCGAAGCCGCTGTCGCGGGGCTTGCGCTTCTCCGGGGCCTTGAAAGGAGCCTCCAGGATTGCCTCGAACGTCTGATCGTCGGGTTGGCGCGCATCGTTCAGGTTCTGGAGGAACGCCTTGAGTGCGGCACGGGCCGGAGCAACGTGCTCGCCCTTCACGCCGACGCTGCGAGCCAAAGCATCCTTCGCCTTGGTCACGCGCTCCTTGCGGGCCGCCTTCTGCTCGTCGGTGTACTCCACCCTCGGCTTGGAGCCGTCGGCTTGCGACGATGACTTCGGGGCGGTTTCGGCGGTCGTGAGCTTGGCGCGGAGGGCCACGGACGTATCTCTCCTAGGAGTGCCGGGCGGGGCCAGGCGGAATCGGACCTGCGTAGGTTAGGCGACGGCCAGGACTCCCGGCGTCCACCTCGGTCAGTGTGTCTTGCAGTGGACGATTGCGGGTACTCAGCGACGCGTCGACATCATGCCCTTGCTGTCGCCGGTGATTGCGGCCATCGTCGAGTTGTCGCCGACGGCCGACTCCTCGGCGACCCTGTCGAGCAGCTCAACCTTGTCGGGCGCGCTCGACACAACGAGTTGGCGCAGCAGCGCGTCGTAGGCGTAACCATCGGGCAGCGGCGGGGCATCGTCGACGCGCTTCGACATGGCGATCTCAACGAGAGGCGCGATCCGCAGACGCTTGCCGCGCGTCTTCGCGGCGTCCCGTTCGGCGAACTCGGGCAGCACCTCGCGACCGAACAGCTCCAGCGACTCGCAGATGTGATCGTGCTCGTTCTTGCCGGCCTGCAGCACGAAGATGACCTGATCGACACCGGCGTCTTCGTAACGTCGCAGATACGCCCGGATCTGGTCCGGCGTGCCAACCGCGCCGCGCAAGCCCGCGCTGCCTTCTGAGTCGACCTTCGCGTTCAGCTCTTGACGTTCGGCGGCGGCGGCTTCTGGGGAGAACCCCTTCGAGGCCCGCTTCTCCACGAACTCCGCCCAGACGTCGGTCTTCGCTGGCGCGTGACGTCCGAACGCGTAGTAGTGCGCGAGGGAGTAGCCGAAGAAGTTCGCACCTTCGAGGCCACGGTCGATCGCCGTGCGTTCGTCGGGGTGGCACATCATCGGCGTGACGCAGGCGATCTGCGCGTTGACCGACTTGCCGAGCGGGACACACTCCGTGGCGAGCGTCGTTTCGTAGGCGCGCACATATTCGGCGGCCTCTTCGGGGTCGACGAACGCGAAGGTAAGCGCGCCTATGCCGTGGCGGGCGGCGAGGAGAATCGTCTCTCGGCGCGAGCAGGCGACCCACAGTGGAGGGTGCGGCTGCTGAACGGGCTTCGGGACGACGTTGCGCGGTGGTATGTGCACGTACTTTCCGTCGACGCCGGTGAACGGGGTCTCCGTCATCGCTCTGATGGCAACACGCAGGCCCTCTTCCCATTGCTCACGCTTGGTCGCGTGGTCGACGTGGAAGCCGCCGAGTTCCGCCTCACTGCTCGACTCGCCGGAGCCGAACTCGACGCGTCCACCGGACACGAGGTCGAGCATCGCGATGCGTTCGGCGGTGCGTACGGGGTGGTTGAAACCGGGAGCGGTGAGCACGACCCCGTGACCAATGCGGATGTGTTTGGTTCGTGCCGCGGCGGCTGCGAGAAACACCTCGGGAGCCGACGAGTGGCTGTACTCCTCAAGGAAGTGATGTTCGACTTCCCACACGGCATGGAAGCCGAGCTTGTCGGCGAGCTCGATCTGCTGGAGCGCGTCGGCAATGAGCTGCTGCTCGGACCGGTCGTGCCAGGGGCGCGGGAGTTGGTGCTCGTAAAAGATGCCGAACTTCATGGTGGCATTCTCGCCCGGCTCGCGGTGAGGGCCAACTCGGGGACCGGCGAGCGACCCGCCACCTCGCTTCCCGACCAGCGTCCCCGAACTAGGAGATCCCCGACTCCAACGCCTCACTCCCGCCGACGTTGACCTCTCGACCTACACCGGACAGGCGAGAGTCATCGCCTCGAAACGATGAAGACCTACGGGCTGATCGTCGCCGACAACGGCAGCGGATGGTTCATCACCGGGGCACCAGAAATCGCGGTGGAACGACAATGACCTCCGCCGGCTCAAGCAGGTGGACACCGCATTGTTCGAGTTCGTCGACTCCGTCGAAGCGCGCACTGATGGGGCAACGGTGGGCCCACCACCAGCGTCTCGTGGCCATCGACCCGCCGTACGTCGTCGTCGGCTCGGCCGGTACGGTCAAGATTTTGCGCCTCGCCGACGCACCGGCACCTGTTTGAGTCCGCCGACTCGGTCGATTTGTTGTGGGTGGCGCAACATCGGTGCACTCCACGAGTCCGTCGGTCAGAGCCCGCCGGCTGCAAGCGCCGAGTCGATGGACTGGTG
>JAYSSR010000012.1:0-14481 GCA_043720395.1 Acidimicrobiia bacterium | reverse complement strand
CAGGCCGGTCGGATCGTGCGGCGCATGACGGTGTTCTTCATCCCCTTGGAGCGGACGAACTCGAAGCCGGCTTGCTCGTACATCGTGCGTGTTCCGTTGTAGACGAACGAGTTGCTCATCTTCTTCTCACCGATCTCGTGCGGGTACCCCTCGACTACACCGCCACCCGCCGCGGCAATCAGATCGAGCGCACCGGCCAGAGCCACCTTGGCGTAGTCCTGCCTGCGGTAACGCTTGTCGACGAAGATGCAGGTGATGCGGTAGTCGGGCGTGACGTCAGCCTCGGCGAGGTACTGCTTGCGGTGGTGGATGTTCGGCAGCTCATCCGGGGTGCCGTACTGGGCCCACGCGATCGCCTCATCGCCAACCATCACCAGCGCCGCACGAGCCTGTCCGGCCTCGACCAGCAGTTTTTTGAAGGCGCGGCTGCCCTCGTAACCCGGCTCCCGTTCGGCACAGAAGGGGTGGAAGTTGGTACACCAGCACCCACCCCAGATCCCGTTGTGCCGCTCCACCAGACCAGCAAACGCGTCCCACGTGTGACCAGTCAATGGTTGAATCGAGTATCCGTTGGTCATGCGCCGATCGTACGGCTCAAACAGGACCGGCCTTTGGATCCTTCTCCCGGTCAGGGCGGTCTCATTAGGCCGCTCGTCGATCGGAACACTCCAACGGGGCAGCAACCGCCTGTCGAGCGTCGGCCTGTGACTTCCGTTCACCCCAGGAGGGCGAGGTCCCGCCGGACGTAGCGCAGGTGCGCCCACTCCTCCTCCAGGATCACGCGCACGCAGTCACCGACGGTGGGATGCCAGTCCCCGCCGCCCCACGGGTTGTCGCGCTCCTCGGCGAGCAGCTCCGGCGTGGCAGTGGCCAGGAAGTCGGTCACCAGCTGCTGCCGCTCGGCTCGCACCGCAAGGATGTCCTCGAACGCCGACGCGTCGGCCCGGAAGATCGACATGTCGAAGCCCATCTCGGCCGCACCAGTGAAGATCTGGCCGATCTCGTGGAACGGCTGCTCCATCGCCATGATCCCGCCGCGAAGCCAGGCGTCGGTCGCCAGCACGAGGTGACGCAGGGTCTGGGACAGAGACCACTCGTCCTCGACGTGGGCGTCGACCAGTTCCGGTGGCGTGTTCGTCACCGTCGTCTCCCACGCGGCCTGCACCGCCACCCAACCGTCCCGCAGGCCCTTGGGCGTCTGCGCCTTCCGTAGCTCGCGGCCGGGGAACTGCCGGTTGAGCTCGGCGTCCACGAACGGCACCACGTCGACGCCGTTGACGATGAGGCTGCCGAAGAACAGGTCATGGCTGTCGATGTCGAGCCCGCTCACCTCGACGCTGCGCATCGTCACGCCGCTGACGTCAGACGATCTCAGGGTGGCGCCCTTAAAGCTCATCCTGTCGAACGTCGCGCCCTCGAACTCCTGGGTACCGGAATAGATCGTCATTCCTGCATTCTGGCCGTCGACGGTCAAAGTTCGTAGCCCTGAGCCGCCAGTTATCCGGCCTTCTTCGAGAGGCGCCCCGCTCATAACGACGGCTCCGTAACCCTGGCGCACCCCGGGGGTCGCCGCGTCTCGGCTCTCAACTCGCGCGTCCCCTAAACCTGCGCACCCAGTGCATCACAAAGCGCAACTACCCTGATTGGCAGCTCGACGAGATGGCGTCCGCTGGGCGCGAAAACCTCGACGACGATCATGTCCATCGCTACGACACGAAGATGGATGCCTCGGCATGGGACGAAACCGAGCTGCTTGGAGGCTGGTCGCGGTCCGACGCCATGGCATCAGGATCAGTACGATTGGTCGCTCGACGCGGAGAAGACGATCGCGATGTGGATGCGGTGCCGACACGCTCGATCCGATGTTTATTTGGTCTCCGTCCTCGACACGTGGCCCCGCGCCACCTTCCCCACGTGCGACAGTCCCGACCCCTGGCGGTCAACCGTCGAGGTTGCCGAAGGTCACGACGGCTTGACACACGTTCGCATGGACGCGTTGCCCGCGGAACGTGAAGCTTTCGACGTCGAGATCGTCGAACAGATCGATCCCGGTGAGCGGCACTGGTGGTTGGCCAGGAAGCCCCGGTACCAGCGGGGCTGCGGCCCAGAGCACAACTGGGCCAACTGCCGCAGCCCACGCCTGTGGACGACACGACGCCGGGTAGGCCACGATGGGCGCGCTGTCGTCGATGCTCCCGAACAGTTCGGGCAGGCGACCGTGAAATGCTGTCGTCGCGGTAAGGAGCCCATTGAGCAACGTGGCAGCGGCTCGCGGGTGCCCGGCGAGGATCATGCCGCGGGCGCAGATCGCCGTGTCGTGCGGCCAGATGCTCCCGTTGTGGTAGCTGACCGGGTTGTACCGGCCGTCGCGAATCGACATCGTCCGCATTCCGACGCCGCAGTCCAGTTCGGCCACGAGCTGGGCCACCACGGTTGCTTCTTGCTCACTTGTCAGCAGTCCGGTGCCGAGCACATGGCCGGGATTCGATGTCGTCGAATCGACCGCGCGCTTGGCGGCGTCGAGCGCCACAGCCAGACGCGGGCCTCTGTCGTCATCGAGCCAGAACGAAGCGTGGAACGCCTGCTTCAGCCGCAACGCGAATGCAAGGATCGCGTCGGAACCGGCGAGCCCGAAGTGCTCGTACATCTGGATCGCGTTCATTGCCGCCTCGTAGGCGTACGCCTGCACCTCGACCAGCGCGATCGGTGCGGTCGCGAGCGTGCCGTCGTGCCAGCTGATCGAATCGCCCGAGTCCTTCCACCCTTGATTGCTGAGGCCCGTGCCGGTTCGGTCGACGTACTCGCACAGACCGTCGCCGTCTGGGTCAGACAGTTCGACGAGCCAGTCGACGGCGGCTCGCAGCGCGTCGAGCAACGGCCTGACCTGTTCATCGGCAAGTCCCCATCGCCACGCTTCGGCGAGCGTCGTGATCCACAGCGGCGTCGCGTCGACACTGCCGTAGTACACCGGAGGCAGGCTCATCGGACCTTCGTGGGTGATTGCCGGCCGGATCTCATGAGGAATTCGGCCCGGCTCCTCGGCGGCGGCAGGGTCGTGTCGGGTGCCTTGTCGGCGAGCGAGCGCTCGGAGCGTGGATGCCGCCAGGTCGGTGCCGAATGGCATCATCATTCGAGCGGTCCACAAGGAGTCGCGTCCGAACAGGGTGAAGTACCACGGGCATCCGGCAGCGATGAACACGTCGGCTGGCGCAAGCGGATCTGCTAGTGCGAGGCGGCGCAGATCACCGAAGCTCCACTCGACGAGCTGAGTGAGCGACGCGTGCGTCGTGGTGATCGTTGGTTGGTTCCACGCTGGCCCCGCCGCCGGGACCGGACGAAACGCGCCATCGATCGGTTGTGTTGCGGTCACTGCGAGAGTCGTGTTCCAGGTGCCAGCAGCTGGGATGGTGATATCCCAGCGCATGGCGGAGTTGGCGAGATCGGCAGTTGCCGGAGACGACGACGTGATCTCGACGGAGTAGCCATCGGCGGCAAATCCAATTCCGCCGGTGACGGGGTGTGGCACCAGCAGATCGGGCGACGGGTGACCGCCCTTCAGCGTGCTCATCGGCGCGAGGTCGGCTGCGACCATCAGCACCATCGGCACGGTTCGAGGGCTCATGCCGACGTTGTGAATGGAGATGGTGTCGACGAATCCGGTGCCATGCTGTTGGCGACAGAGGCGCAGGACGAGGTTCGGATCGGGGGTGTCCTCGGTACCGTCGCGCACGACGGCGATGATCCGCAGCACGCCGTCGGATCCGAGCTTCGAGTTGAGCACCTCCGGATCTCTACCGAGTGCGCTGAACAAAAAGGTGCGCAGGAGTCGCCGTTCGCCCAGGTAAAAGCCCTCCGCTCCGACACCGGTCACTTTGCCATATGCATCAGACAGTGTTGCTGAGGGGGCATGGACGCAGCCGACGAGGTGATGCAGCCCCGGTTGCAGCTCGGCACTCTGGGTCATGGCGGTGCCTTTGGGATTGGGTGAGGGGAGCCGCCACGACCCGGATGGGGATGTTTTGAGACAGTTCCGTTGACTTGAACGTTCAAATGATACACACTGTGGTGACGCACGTCACGAGTATCGTGAGGAGCACACGCAATCGGAAGGACACCGGGGGTGACAGAAGTGACTCGCAAGCTTGATCGGATGCCGACGATTGCGACGGTTGCCGCTCTCGCTGGCGTCTCCCGGCAGACCGTTTCGAATGTGGTACGGGCACCGCATCGGGTCGGGCCCGAGACCCTCGCCCGCGTGCAAGCGATCATTCGCGATGTCGACTACCGCCCGAATCGGTCAGCCCGCGCCCTGCAGGCACGCTCAACTGGCCTGCTCGCCTATCGCTGTCACCGCCCGGAAGAGACTGAGAACCTCGTTCTCGATCGGTTCTTACATGAGTTGTGTCGTGCCGCCGACGAACACGATCATCACATCACCCTCGTCAGTCCGGTCTCGACCGACGACGAGATGGCGATGTATCGCGACCTATACCGATCGAACCGAGTCGACGGGTTCGTGCTCTCGGGGACGCACACCGGTGACCGGCGTTTGCCGTTCCTAGTCGAAGATGGCATCCCGTTCGTCAGTTTTGGGCGAAACTGGGACGCTCCCGAGGCAAGTACCTGGGTCGATGTCGATAGTGCGTACGGAACCCGACTCGCCACCGAGCACTACTGGCGCAGTGGTCACCGTCGGATCGCGTTCCTCGGCTGGCCCGACGACGCCGCAATCGGCGCAGATCGGCGACAGGGCTATCGCACGGCAATGATCAGCTACGCATTGCCACTGATCGAGGCGACCAGTTTCGATCGCCTCGATGCCGCCGAGGCCACTGCGACGTCGATGCTGTCGTCGGGGGAACCGCCGACGGCTGTGGTGTGCGCCAGTGACACGCTGGCGCTTGGTTGCGCCTGGGCGGCACAGCGACTGGGCATCGAGGTCGGTGCTCAGCTTGGCATCATGGGCTTCGACGACTCCTCGGTCACGCTGATCTCACGACCGAGCCTCTCGTCGATTCGCCAGCCGACCGACCAGGTCGCTCAGACGCTGATGGATCGGTTCATCGGGTTGAGGTCGTCATCGGAGCCAACCTCGGCGCTGCTCGCTCCATCCATCGTTCATCGGGGTACGTCGTGACCGGAGTGTTTGCTCATTTGAACGTTCCAAACCATCAACAACAGACCAACATCACAAACAACAGGGAGAGAACATGAAATCACGACAGGTGACCTTCATCGTCGGACTCAGCATCGCCAGCCTCGTGGCCGCGGCATGTGGGTCCGACGGCGCGGGCGACTCGACACCAACCACTGCAGCACCAGGGGCCACCAGCGGGGCCACGGACCCCGCCGGTACCGATGGGCCTGCCCCGACCGGCGAATCGATCAGTGTGATGATCGCCGCCTCGGGCCCCGCCGAAACCGCTGCGGTCACCGCCGCCGTCGAGGCATGGGAAGCCGCCAGCGGCAACTCCGTCGAGCTGATTCCAGCCGACGACATCAACTTGCAGCTTGGCCAGGCGCTTGCCGGTGGCGAACCGCCGGATGTGTTCTACGTGAACGCCGACAAGTTCCAGGAGTACGCAGGTGGCGGAAGCCTCGCCGCAGTTGGGTCGAAACTGGAGAACCCGGACGACTTCTACGAACCACTGCGCCAGGTGTTCACCTACAACGACGAGCTGTACTGCGCCCCGAAGGACTTCTCGACGCTCGGCCTGATCATCAACAATGCGTCCTGGGAGGCAGCCGGTCTGACCGATGCCGACATCCCCAAGACCTGGGAAGATCTTGCCGCAATTGCCGCCAAGCTCACCACCGATACCCAGGTCGGCTTGGCAACCGGCGCAACGCGTGACCGTGTTGGCGCGTTCCTCGTCGGTGCAGGGGGCTACTTCGTCAGCGAGGACCAGTCGACCGTCACCGGTGACACGCCGGAGAACACCGCCGCCCTGGAGTACATCCAGTCGCTGCTCGATGCGGGAACGTACAAGTTCGCCGACAACATGTCGGTCGGTTGGGGCGGCGAGGCATTCGGCAAGGAACTGGCCGCGATGGTCATCGAAGGCAACTGGATCAAGGGCGCGATGCGCAACGACTTCCCGACCATCGAGTACACGGTTGCCGAGATTCCCGCAGGCCCAGCCGGTCCGGGCACGATGGTGTTCACCCAGTGCTGGGGCGTAGCCGAGGCCTCATCGAAGCAGGATGTCGCGGTCAGCTTCATCAACCACATGACCAACGCTGAGACGCAACTCGCACTTGCCGATGCATTCGGGGTCATGCCGTCTCGCGCCTCGGTCCGCGATGCCTACCTGGCTGCTCACCCGGAAGACGCTGCATTCGTTGCTGGCGGCGACTACGGCCGTGGGCAGGTCACCCTGCCGGCATTCATTGCGGTACTCGGTGAGTTCGACAAAGGCCTTTTGGGTCTGAGTGACGGATCGTCGGACATCGCAACGATCCTTGGCGATCTGCAAACCAACGGCGAAGACGCCCTCGGAGGCTGATCTCCCTCGGGGAAACGTGGTCCGGGCTGCCGTCCCCCTCAGCGGCCCGGACCACGTCGACCGCACCGGCCAGTCCACCCGGCCACTCCAACCAACCATTCCAACAAAACCACACGGCTTGACGACCGAAGGGGTCAACGATGCAAAACACCAGCTCACAGGTGTCCGGCTCACTCTTGATCGGACTTGTTGCCGCGTCCGAGGAGGAGCAGCGCCTCGCCGGACGGTCGCGCAGGCAGCGGCGCCGCAAGGAGGGGCTGATGGGGTGGCTGTTCGTCAGCCCGGTTCTCATCTTGCTGGCCATCTTCTTGATCATTCCGATCCTGCTGGCGCTGTACATCAGCTTCACCAAGTGGAACGGCCAGGGTGGGCCGTTCTCGGACAAGGTGGAAGGCGTCGGTCTGGAGAACTACCGGGACCTGCTGGTCAATAACGGCCTGACCCGCAAGAACTTCGTGTCGTCGCTGCGCAACAACTTCTACTTCGTGCTGTTCGTGGTGCCATTGCAAACCCTGCTGGCACTGAGCCTCGCCCTGGTGATGAACCAACGCAGGTTGCGCGCCAAGAGCTTCTTTCGTACCGCGTTCTACATCCCGTCGTTGTCGAGCTCGATTGCGATCGGATTGATCTTCGTGTTCTTGTTCAACAACACCGGAGCGGTCAACACGATCGTCGGCTGGTTCGGTGTCGAGCCGATCAAGTGGATCAACAACAGCAAGGGCATCGTGCATGCATTCCTGGGCATGTTCGGTGTCGACGAAGCCCCCGGTTTCCTGGCCAACAACGAGGTCCTCGGGATGAGCCTGTGGAGTTGGTTGTCCGGCCCGTCGTGGTCGATGCTCGTGATCATCATCCTTGCGGTGTGGACGACGTCGGGCACGTTC
The DNA here is from genome assembly GCA_043720395.1 of Acidimicrobiia bacterium. GTDB lineage: Bacteria > Actinomycetota > Acidimicrobiia > Acidimicrobiales > JANYDT01 > JANOYY01. The sequence continues at coordinate 7,091 of JAYSSR010000012.1, read as the reverse complement.
ATGTTGTTGCTGCTCGCCGGCTTGCAGACGATTCCCGAATCGGTGAACGAGGCTGCCGCAATCGACGGGGCCACGCGGCGGCAGACGCTGCGGTACCTCACACTTCCGCTGCTGAAGAAGCAGATCGTGCTCGTGATCACCCTCGGTTTGATCGGCACGTGGCAGGTGTTCGACCAGATCTACATCATGAGCGACGGCGCCGGAGAAACGGTGACGCCCGCGTTCCTCAGCTACACCACCGGTGTGCGTGAGGGCCGCTTCGGCGCAGCCTCGGCACTCGCGTTCATCGTGTTCGCAATCATCTTGGTTTTCACCGCGATCCAGCGGTACATCGGCCGCGAAAAGAGTGACGTCTGATGAGCATCGACACCAACGATCCCGTCGATACTGCGACGTCCGCTGGTCCGCCGGATTCAGTCGCCGAAGGGTTCGGTGTGGGCATGGAGTCGCCCCGGGTGACCAAGGCCAAGCGGACCATCAGCTACGGCGTCTTGAGCTTCTTCGCCCTGATCTACATTGGCCCGTTCCTGCTGTCGGTGGCGACATCGTTCAAGACCTCTGCGAACTCGCTGGAGAGTCCACTCAGTTTGGTTCCCAACCCGTTCAGCCTGGGGGCGTGGAAGGACATCCTCGGTTTCGGAGACAGTGAGGTCAACATTCGCCTTGGTCGGTGGACGTTGAACTCGATCATCGTCACCGTCTGCATCACCGTTGGACGCGTCGGGCTTGCGTCGTTGGCGGGCTACTCGCTGGCACGCATCAACTTCCCCGGTCGCAAGCAGGTACTAGCGCTGATCCTCGGCGTGATGATGGTGCCCGGCGTGGTGCTGCTGATCCCACGGTTCTTGATCCTCAAAGAGCTCGACATCCGCAACACCTACATGGGGATGATCTTTCCTCTGCTCGTCGACTGTGCCGCGATCTACCTGATGAAGCAGAACTTCGAGGCACTGCCGATCTCAGTGGAAGAAGCGGCACGCATCGATGGTGCGTCGACGTTTCGGATCTTCCGCTCGATCGTGTTGCCGATGGCCAGACCGAGCCTCATCGCGATCACGGTGCTGTCGGTTCAGGGTTCGTGGAACGAGTTCACTGCGTTCCTGATCGCGACCGAGGATCCCGATCTGAAAACGATCACGCTCGGCCTGGCCCAGTTCCAGGGCGGCCTCGGGTCGGGCAGCAACTTCCCGATCACCCTCGGTGCCGCCGTGCTGACGACGCTGCCGATCATCATCATCTTCTTTGCCTTCCAGCGGTACTTCACCGGTGACGCTGCGGCCGGCAGCGACAAGTGAACCGATCAAGCTGCGTGAACCGATCACGTGACGTATTTTTCTCGAGGCCAACCGGCCACAAGTTGGGGAGTTGAGCGATGTCCACACTTCAGTTGAAGCAGATGAAGAAGGTCTACGAGAACGGCTACGAGGCGGTACCCGGGTTGGACCTGACGATCAACCACGGTGAGTTTCTGGTGCTCGTCGGCCCGTCGGGTTGCGGCAAGTCCACCGTCTTACGAATGGTCGCCGGGCTCGAGGACATCACCGGCGGCGTCATGCTGATCGACGACGTACGCGTGAACGACATGACTCCGCAGCAGCGTGACATCGCAATGGTCTTCCAGAACTACGCGCTGTACCCGAACATGACCGTCGGCGAGAACATCGGATTCGCGATGAAGCTACGCAAGGTCGATAAGGCAACCATGCAAGCCAAGATCAAAGAGGTCGGCGAACTGCTGGAGTTGACGCCCGTGCTCGATCGCAAGCCGGGTCAGCTGTCGGGTGGACAGCGCCAGCGCGTTGCCATGGGCCGAGCGATCGTGCGCGAGCCGAAGCTGTTCTTGATGGACGAACCGTTGTCGAACCTGGACGCCAAGCTGCGGGTGCAAACACGCGGCGAGATCTCGCGATTGCAGCGTCGCCTGGGCATCACCACCATGTACGTCACCCACGACCAGGTCGAGGCGATGACGATGGGTGATCGGGTGGCAGTGCTTCGGCGAGGAAGGTTGATGCAGTGCGCTGCTCCCCAGGTGCTGTACCTCCGACCCGACAACCTGTTCGTTGCCCAGTTCATCGGTTCACCGTCGATGAATGTCGTTCAGGCAACGGTGATCGAAGTGGATGGCAGCCCGGCGTTGAAAGTCGGTAGCCAGACCGTTCACCTCGATGACGCGGCACTCAAGCGGTTGGCCGGGCTGGGCGCGATGGTCGGTCGTGATGTCGCGTTCGGGGTGCGACCGGAGGCGCTGGGCAAGGAGGGCACCGGCTCGATCGACGTCGTCGTCGAACTGGTCGAGATGCTCGGTGCGGAGCTGCTCGTGCACGCAACCCTCGAGGCCCCGGCAGTGCGCCAGACCGACGATGGTGTTGAAGTCAACAACGAACAACGGTCGATGATCATTGCGTCGATGGACCCGCGCAACCTCGTTCAAGTTGGCGATCGGCTGACTCTCGAGCTTGACACCACCAGGATCCATCTGTTCGACCTGTCCACGGGAAGCGCAATCGGTTTCGCCGACTGACTTGTGTGTCGGCGGTGCACCGCCCCCGGCGGTTAGCCACTCGCGCCCGAGTACGACATCAGGGATCGGCGAAAGGCAATCGAGGTGGCGGCGACTGCGAGCAGTCCTGCAGCCGGGCCGATGACCAGCATGCGTCGATCAAGTGACCCCAGCAGTGCTTGCGCGGGAAACGTGGTCAGGAAGGCAACCGGAAAGATCGTGAGGATCGTCTGCAGCGGGTTCCGGTACAGCTGCACTGGAAACCGGCCAAGTTCGACGGCGAGGTAGCCGACGTGGCCGACATCGTCGGAGTTGACCAATCGAACCGAGAGAGCGATCAGGGCCATCGTCATTGCATAGAGAAAGAGCAGCGCGACCATGAACATCACGAGGAAGGTTGCGATTCCGGCGGGGCCAGGAACCCGATCGGACAGCACCAACCCGACGGTGCTCAAGCCGATCCCGAGCAGCGGATCGAGCAAGTTGTAGACACCGAGGTGTCGGAAGCTGACCATGAACTGGGTGTTGACCGGTTTGGTCAGCAAGAAGTCGAGGGTTCCGTTGCGGATGTAGTCGGTCATTCGCTCGAGGTTCGGGTCGAACAGCGCCTGACGGAATCCGTTGATTGAAAAGAACATGCCCACGACGACGAGCAACTCGCGATAGGTCCATCCGGCGACGGTGTCGGAGAACCGGAAGAATACACGGACGCCAACCGCAGCCCACACCGTCCAGAACAGACTCAGCGCCGCATTCGCAACAAAGTTCGCTCGGTACTCCAGCTCGACAGCGAAGGTCGAACGCCAGAAAATCGCGAGCAGTCTCGGATATCGGCGAACGTCGCGGCGATGTCGCTGGGGCACCGCTGAGCTGCCCGGTGCCGTCATCCCCCCACCGCCTGATAGCGACGAACGCCGCGCCGCCACGCGATCACGTAGACAGCCGTGAAGACGGCCAGCCAGAACAGGGCCGCTGCATTACCCGTGATCACATCGCCGGCTGGCAGTCCGAGTGCGATCTCGACCGGGAATCCCAGCGAGTAACGAAACGGAAGGACCTCGGCGGTGCGCTGTAGCCAAGGAGGCATCACGTCGAGTGGGGCGATCCAGCCCGAGGCGAATGCTCCCAGCCCCCACCACAGGAGGTACACGTTGTTCGACTGGGTGGTCCAAAAGCCGATCAGGGCGAAGGCCGACGACATCATCACGGCGAGAGCGAAAGCGAGCAGCGTCGCAACCAGCGCAGCGATCATTTCGGCGATGCCGACGGGGTACTCGACGATTGGCAGCGCGATCGTAGCAACGATGAACACGGGCACGAGGACGATCGCGGCGATGATCCGTTCGCCTGCTTCAGCTGCGGCGTACTGGTGGAACACCGGGACGGGGCGGAGCAGGCGATTCGACAGTTCACCGCTGCGAAGGTCTCGGTCCCAGGCCCACGAGATTCCCGAAGAGGTCAGGTTGAACACGACTGCTGCGGCGGCGTAGTACGACACGAAGCGCGCTCCGTCCCAACCCTGCGCCGTTGGGCCGCCCGCATCCACGGTGAGCCAGACGAACAACATGAGCATTGGGAAGAGCGCGCCGGTGAACAGGAACACGAGCCGACCTCGATACGCCAGCGTCACCTGCAACGACGCCCGCAACATCTGCGGATAGGCGCCCGCCCATTCAGGCGCCGGCGAACACCGCACGAATGACGTCCTCGATCGGCTCATCGGCAATCGCCACGTCGTCCACCGCAAGCTCCGACAACAAGCGGGTGACGACCGCCGTGGTGGACGTACGAGGGACCCGAAGTGAAACCAGCACGCCATTGACATCGACGACGTCTCCGAAGCTGCGGAGCGGTTCGACCTCGGTCGGCTCCCGAAGGGTCAGGCGAATGATCCGAAACGGTGAGTGGTCCTCAACGAGTTGTTGTAGGGCGCCATCGAACCGGAGCGCGCCGCGATCGATCACGAGGACACGTTCGGCCAACGCGGTTACATCGCCCATGTAGTGGCTGGTCAGCAGAACCGTCGCGCCGTGCGACTCGTTGTACCGGGCGAGGAAGGTGCGGATCGCCACCTGACCGTTGACGTCGAGACCGAGCGTCGGTTCGTCAAGGAACAGGACCTTGGGCCGATGTAGAAGCGCTCCAGCGAGTTCGCACCGCATCCGTTCCCCGAGGCTCAGCGCTCGAACTTGTTTGGTGAGCAGCCGCTCGAGCCCGAGCAGTTCGACCAGTTCATCGAGCACCTGCCGATACTCGGACTCGGGAATCCGGTAGATCGCCTTGTTGACCTCGAACGCGTCCAGAGCGGGGAGGTCCCACAGCAGTGACGATCGCTGGCCGAGCACGAGGGTGATCTGCTTGAGAAACTCGGTCTTGCGCTGAAACGGTTCGAAGCCGAGCACTCTGGCCGATCCAGAGTCGGGGTGCAGTAGGCCGCTCAAGCATTTCAAGATCGTGGTTTTGCCTGCGCCGTTCGGGCCGAGAAAGCCGACGATCTCACCAGCAGCGACCGAGAAACTCACATCATCGACGGCATTGGTGCTGTCATAGGTGCGCCGCAGCAGTGAGCGCAGCGACGACCCGAGGCCCGGATCCCGACGGTGGACACGAAACGCCTTCACCAAAGACTCGACCTCAATCACCACAAAATCAACGTAACACGGTGGGTGCACGGTGGGTCGCTCAGTTGATTCGAGAGCTTTCGGTTGTCGGTTCCATGGCGCCGCGGACATGGCGGACGTTCTCAACGGGTCCCGGTCAGCGTGTGGGCCCATACACGCGAACCCGAGGAGCAGAGTCTCCTGCACGCCGAATACGCAAAGGTCAGCGAATGGGTGCCCGAATCCCGCAGAATGTCACCATGGTTCGCCGTTCAACTCCCACCGTGTGGGTGCTCGGGGATCAACTCAACAAAGAGACGGGGGCGCTCGCTGGCCGAACGCCAACGGACTGCCGGGTGCTGATGGTCGAAAGCGATGGACTGATTGCGTCGCGGCGTTGGCACCGTCAGCGAGCGCACCTGGTGCTCTCGGCGATGCAGCACTTCGCGGGCGAGCTTCGCGACATGGGTTTCGACGTCGACTACCGGACCTCCAGCTCGCTCCATCAAGGACTTCGCGACCATCTCGAGGAGTTCGGCGAGACCGACGTCATTGCGACCGAGCCGAACAGCTGGAACGCGCGAACGTGGCTGCAGCAGTGGGGCGTCCAGCTTGTTCGCAACGCGTCGTTCATGCGTCACTACGACGAGTTCGCAAGTTGGGCCAAGGGTCGACAACGGCTCACGATGGAAGACTTCTACCGCTGGCAACGGGTGCGACATCGCGTGCTGCTCGAACCCGGCCAATCTGCCCCGCAGCCAGCGGGAGGGAATTGGAACTTCGATCACGACAATCGAGAGCCCCCACCGCGAGATGGTCGGAGCTGGCCGAACCTCACGCGCTTCGAGCTGGACGACATCGATCGTGCCGTGCTGGCGCGGTTGCCTTCGAGCACGTTCGGGGCTGACCCGACCGGGATCTGGCCGGTCACGCGCGAACAGGCTCTGATCCGATTGCGTGAGTTCACCGATCACGCGTTGCCGGTGTTCGGTCCACACGAGGACGCAATGCTCGCCAACGAATGGAAGCTGCTGCTTGGCGTGGTCGGCCGTATCGCCGACGTGGATGCGACCGTTCGCTTGGTACGCGGTGAGGAAGCGACCCACCTCGCCGGCGCGCAGATCGGCGAGAGCGACACGTTCCCAGGCGTGGCGCTGCCGGCGGTTCTCGGTGAGTCCGATCGTCGGCATGCGCTTCTCGAGGCCGCGCAGCACGCCGCCGGCTTCGATCGACTGGAGCTGGTGGGGATCGCCGACCAGGATGAGTCGTGAGCCGCCGGCATCCGCTGCGTCGAACAGTCGGGCGAGGGCTCGTGTCCCGACCATCGCGGCCTCGTCGATGACGAGCACCGTCTGGTCGTCGAGCTGCTCGATGCCACGGTCGAGGTCGATCAGCAGTTTGGCGATCGTGCGTGACGGGATGTGCGCCTGGTCCTCCAGTTCCTTGGCGGCCCGGGCAGCGAGCGAGGCGCCGATCACCCGGTAGTGGCTTCCCTCCCACATCTCGCGGGCGAGGTTGAGGCTGTACGTCTTCCCGCTTCCGGCCGCAGCGATGAGGCAGTCGACGAGCCGCTCACCGGTGAGCAGGCGGTGCACGGCGGCGCGCTGTTCACCGGACAGTCCGGGCTTGGTGGCGGTCACGAGCCTCGTGACCGAGGGCAGAAGCTGAGGGCGAGGAGTCGTGCTGCGCCGAACAGCGAGGTCGATGATCCGCTGCTCCAACGCGAGGAGCTCACGGGTCGAGTAGCGGCGAGTGACCGTGCCGATCCGCCGGCCGGAACGCAGTTCGACGTCCTCGCTGCCATTCGTGTCGACGCCGAGGTCGACCGCTTCCGGATCGTCGAGCAGCCGCGAGGTGACCCGCTCGACCTCGTCGATCGTCGCTCCGTTGATGGCCCGCTCGGCGAGATCGCGCAGCGCGTCGAGACGAGTGAACGTCGACTTCTGGTGCGTCAGTCCCTTCGGGCTCAGCGCGGCCGGGATCTCGTC
>JAYSSR010000011.1:0-47692 GCA_043720395.1 Acidimicrobiia bacterium | reverse complement strand
ACGCGGCGTTGCTGCGTCAGGCTTTCGCCCATTGCGCAAGATTCCCCACTGCTGCCTCCCGTAGGAGTCTGGGCCGTGTCTCAGTCCCAGTGTGGCTGGTCGTCCTCTCAGACCAGCTAGCCGTCGTTGCCTTGGTGAGCCGTTACCTCACCAACAAGCTGATAGCCCGCGAGACCCTCTCGAAGCGGAATCCATTTCTTCACCAGACCATGCGATCCGGTGAAGGCATCGGGTATTAGCAGTCGTTTCCGACTGTTATCCCCGTCTTCGAGGCAGGTTTCTCACGTGTTACTCACCCGTTCGCCACTAGTACTTCCCAAGTATTGCTACCGGAAAAGCACCCGTTCGACTTGCATGTGTTAAGCACGCCGCCAGCGTTCGTCCTGAGCCAGGATCAAACTCTCCATCGAAATCGGTTTAACCGACGCCTTTCAGCGACGGCCAAGCGATGTTAGAGAGCTGGCATCTCACCCCACGAGGGTGGTGCCAACTGGCACTCAGAACGGACCCTGTATGTGTCCGTTAATGATTTCTAAGTGCTGTACTACTTTTGTTACGAGCGCAATCAAACGATTGCGTCCGCATTCGCTCTTGGCTTCCTCTGTTCCGTTTTCAAGGAGCTACACTGCTCATCACGTGTCTACCGAAGGCAGGCACCCCAGAGGAGCGGCTCGCTACCGTAGCACCACTTTTTGCCTCCCAATTCGTGCGGTCCATGTGGGCCGTTTGAATCAGTTGGTTCGTGTGGGGCGTCCGAAGCGAGGGCATACGTTAATCGACCTTCGAAACGGGTGTCAAGGGATTTCTTGAAAACGTACGCTTGAGGGCGTGACAAGCCACCCTGCGACCCAGCCCGACTTCCCTTCCGCGTCGTTTCTCGATGAGCTCGCGTGGCGCGGCCTCCTGTTCCAGTGCAGCGATCTCACCGGTCTGGGCGCGCACCTCGCCGGGGGGACCAGACGGGCCTACATCGGCTTTGACCCCTCCTCCGACAGCCTGACTATCGGGAACTTCGTCCAGATCATGAATCTGGCCCACTTCCAGCGATGCGGGCACGAGCCGGTCGTCGTCGCAGGTGGCGGGACGGGCCTGATTGGCGATCCCGGCGGCAAGAACGCTGAGCGTCCGCTTCTGCCTCTTGAAACGATCCGGCAGAACGTCGTGGGCCAGCTGAGGATCTACGAACAGCTGCTGCCCGGTGCACTCGTGGTGAACAATGCCGACTGGTTGGCAGAGCTGAGCTACGTGCAAGTCCTGCGCGACGTGGGCAAGCATTTCTCGGTGAACGAAATGGTGAAGCGTGACAGCGTCCGGGCTCGGCTGGAGGGTGACGGGATCACCTACACCGAGTTTTCGTACATGATCCTGCAGGCGTACGACTACGCGCACCTGTTCGCCAACCACGGCGTGACGCTTCAGATGGGTGGGTCCGACCAGTGGGGCAACATTGTGTCGGGGGCCGATCTCATCCGCCGGGTCCACGGCGGTCAGGCATACGTCGTGACCACGCCGTTGCTCACAAAGGCCGATGGCACGAAGTTCGGCAAGTCGGAGTCGGGTGCGGTCTGGCTGACGGCTGACCGCACGAGCCCGTACGCGTTCCACCAGTTCTGGCTGAACTCCGACGACGCCGACATCGAACGGTTTCTCAAAACGTTCTCGTTCCGCACGCAATCCGAGATCGACGAGTTGCTGGCGGAGGGCCGGTCCGACGCGGGTCGGCGTGTCGCCCAGCGAGCGTTGGCCGATGAGCTGACGTCGCGCCTCCATGGTGTCGGTGCCATGGAACGCGCCGGAGCGGCGGCTCGCGCCCTCTTCACGGGTGACGTTCGCGCACTTGATGACCAGACACTGCGGGAGGTCGCCGCAGGCCTGTCGAGCGCCGAGCTGTCGAGTGCAACGTTGGCCGAAGGAATTGAGATCGTGGGCGCGCTGGTCCAGGCCGGCGTCGCAAAGAGCAACCGTGAGGCCCGCGAGTGGCTCGGAGCGGGGTCCGTGAGCCTGAACGGCACCCGGGTCGAGCCGGAGCACGTCATCACGGGAGACGACGTACTAGCAGGCGATCTGACGTTGGTGCGTCGTGGAAAGAAGAGCTGGTCCGTGATTCGCTGGACCTGACGCGCAGTTCGCCGGCGCGTCAGCAGGGTCCGCCGGACCTCGCTGCGTTGTCGCGGTCGAGCCAACCGACCACGTCGACGGCCACCTGGGTGCCCGCAGCGCTGGCGTAGAACGCCGCGCGAGCGTCAGAACCGACGGGGACGACGAAGGTCGCATTCGTGGTCTGCCCGGTGTTCATCGACAGCTTCATCTCCGGTGACTCAGCACCGGTCGGAATCACGCGTAGCTCAAGTGGGCCCGAGGCCAGCGACGCCGAAACGTTCAAGATCACGGCCGAGGGAGCGGCGGCAGCGGTCGTGAGCGCCGCCGGAACTTTCGCTATTCCGACCGCCGGGAGATCGAACGGGCGCGCAGGTGTGATTTCGCCCTGAAGGCCGCCGAGCCCGGTTGCGGTGTCGAGGATGCGGCACGACTCCAGCGGGATCGCAGACGGTTCCACGGTTCCCGCAGGCGCGCTGATGACCCAACCCACGACGGAGATTGCGAGTCCGCTCGGTCCCGCTGTCGTGTTCACCCGGACGAGCCCGTTGGACCCGACGGGTACGGCAACGCGAGACACGGTTGTCGAACCTGCCTGGAATCCGACGCTCGCCGATACGACGCTGCGAGCGAAGTCGGGTGCGACAGGCAGCAGGGTGACGCGGCCCGGCGTGGTGGGATTCGAAACGGTGACGTCGATGATGACGGTGCCCGTCCCGGATGCGGCAAGACCGCTCGCTCCACGCACGTCAGTCTCGACGCGTCCTCCCGCCGCCAGTTTTGCGACCTCATTCGCACCGAGGTCCAGGACGCGGCCGGCACCGGGGATGAACACGGTGCCCTTCAAGGACTTCAGCGGAGAGGTCGTCGTCGAGGCACCGGTCCCCGCCTTCAGCGTCGTGGACGACGACTCGGTCACCGGGCGGACGTTGACCGTCGTGGTCGCGGCATCGCCAGCTTTCGTCGTGGTCGTGGCGCTCAGGGATGTCGTCGTTGCAGCCTTGACCGTGGTCTTGGTGGACGCCTTCACGGTGGTCTTGGTCGAGGCCTTCACGGTCGTTTTCGTCGTGGGCTTCTTCGTTGTAACGGTCACGCCGCCGGCGGTGCCACCGGCAACGAGCGCGACGACGAGCGCGGTAGCGGCCGCTCCGACGGCTAGACGGAGCATTGGCAGACGACGCCGAGCGCCGTGCCGGACGATACCGCGACCGTCTGACGCTGACCGATGGGGAACGTGATCACCAAACCTCATCTCGTCACCCTACCGAAGGGCAGGGAACCGAATGAGGAACAGCGTGAACCAACCGCTCAGCGTCACCGCGTCACGCGCCCAACCGACCAGGACGGTCAGCCGCCGGTCCGGCGACGGTGCGAAATCGCCAAAGACGTTCCTGGGCGGTTGAAATCCCAATCCGGGGCGTCGCCTCGAAGGCTGTCGTCCCGGTGCCGAGGTCGTAGATCCGAACGAGCGAGCCTGTGGCGCACACGTCCATTCCGTTCTCGGTTCCGCACAGTCGGAGTGCCTGCGCAAGTTTGGCGGGACCGTTCGTGAGATCGCGCTCGCTCACCGCGCGATTCCTCGCCCTGCTGCGGCGCTCCCGTACAACGTCGATGCCCGACTGCACGACGCCGCCACGAAGGAGCACCGCTTCGCCTGTGCCGTGCGGACCGGTGACGACATTCGCGCACCAATGCATCCCGTACGTGAAGTAGGTGTACAGATGACCTGGCGGACCGAACATCGACGCGTTGCGATTCGTCGGTCCACGAAACGAATGCGAGGCCGGGTCGTCGGACGTGTACGCCTCGGTCTCGTTGATCGTTACGGTCACCTCGGTGGTGCGGGTTCCGACCACGAGCAAGCGTCCGAGGAGATCAGGAGCTACCTCCAGCGCCGATCGCGCGAAGAACGATCGAGGGAGGCGTCGGCGGGCCACGTTTCGGCCCTTCAGGCGTCCTCAGCGAGGCGAGCCGCATCGCTGGCGAGGGTTGCCGCATAGCGACCGATCTGCACCTTTACCGGCTTGGGACCCGCACCCCCGGGTGTTGTGCGGCGCTGCACCGACACGCCTGGCTCAAGGAGAGCGAGCGCCTTCGGGCCGAGCACCGGGTGATTCTCCACGAGTTCGGCGAAATCTACGTGGCGGTCGATTGCGTTCCGCACCAGGGATCCAACGATTGCGTGAGCCTCACGAAATGGCATGCCGCGCGACACGAGCAACTCGGCGAGGTCGGTCGCCGCGGCGAACGAGGAGTCGGCCGCCTTTTGCATCCGGGGCAGGTCGAAGGTGATCGTGTGGAACATGCCCGTGAGTGCTGCCACGGCCAGATTGCTCTGGCGAAGGCTGTCGAACAGCGGTTCTTTGTCTTCTTGCAGATCGCGGTTGTAGGCGAGCGGCAGACCCTTGAGCGTGATGAGCAGACCGGTGAGGTTTCCGATGAGGCGACCCGCTTTTCCGCGGGCGAGCTCGGCGATATCGGGGTTCTTCTTTTGCGGGAGCATCGAGGAGCCAGTCGCGTAGGCGTCGGCGAGACGGGCGAAACCGAACTCCTCGGTCGTCCAGAGCACGATCTCCTCGCCGATTCGGCTGAGGTGGATGCCGAGGAGGGCGACGGCGAAGAGAGCCTCGGCGACGAAATCGCGGTCGCTGACGGCGTCAAGCGAATTTTCGAACCGACCGGCGAAACCGAGGTCCGCAGCAACTGAATCGGGGTCCAGCGGAAGTGAACTACCTGCGAGCGCGCCAGCACCAAGGGGCGACACGTCAAGGCGTTCGCGGGCGTCGAGCAGTCGGTCGACGTCTCGCCCGAGCGCCCAACCGTGCGCCAGAAGATGGTGCGCGAGAAGGACCGGTTGGGCGCGCTGCATGTGCGTGTACCCGGGCAGGTACGCGTCGCCTGCGAGACGCGCCCTATCGAGCAACACACCGCGTAGCTCATGGACGCGGCGGGCCAGAGCGAGCAATTCTCGTTTTGTGAAACGTCGGAGGTCGGTGGCGACCTGATCGTTGCGACTGCGTCCGGTGTGCAGGCGGGCACCGGCGGGGCCGGCGAGTTCGGTGACTCTCCGCTCGATCGCGGTGTGGATGTCCTCATCCGTCGGCTGGAACTCGAAATGACCCGCCCCGAGTTCCTCCTCCACCGTGTCAAGCGCTTCGAGGATCGCCGCCACCTCCTCAGCAGCGATGATTTCGGCGCGTCCTAGGCCCCTCACGTGGGCGCGCGAACCGGCGACGTCGTCGGGCCAGAGTTCGCGATCGAAGCTGAGACTCTCCGTGAAGGCCATCAGTTCGGCGGAGGGACCATCTCCGAAACGTCCGTGCCAGAGGGTGTTCGAGCCCTCCCGTGTTCCGTTGGTCGAGCCCGACGAGGCAGGGGAAGCGCTATTCACGGGCGGAGACGTTAGAGGCAGCGTCAAGAATTGGCGGCAACGTTTCGCTCGGTGCGCGTTGTCGCGGTACATCGTGCCCGCTTGCGGTGCGTTTGGTGCGCCCGAACGTACCGCGAACGCACCGGAGGTACCGCGACCATGAGCCGGCCGGACCGATTTTGACGGTCGGACGCTCCACAGCGAGTGGGTAGCGTTGCAACCCATGTCACGCACGCTCATGTCCCTTCCCGTCGGCGAACGAGTCGGCATCGCGTTCTCGGGTGGACTCGACACGTCAGCTGCCGTTGCGTGGATGCGCGAAAAGGGTGCGATCCCTTACTGCTACACCGCTGACCTGGGCCAATACGACGAAACCGACCTCTCGACCGTCCCGGAACGGGCCAAGGTCTACGGCGCAGAACTGGCCCGCCTCATCGACTGCCGTGAGCAGCTCGTGACCGAAGGACTCGTGGCGCTGCAGTGCGGAGCGTTCCACATCACGACCGGCGGCAAGACCTACTTCAACACGACGCCGCTCGGCCGGGCCGTCACGGGGACGCTGCTCGTGCGGGCGATGAAGGAGGACGGCGTCTCGATCTGGGGCGACGGCTCCACCTACAAGGGCAATGACATCGAACGCTTCTACCGCTATGGGCTCATGGTGAACCCCGGTCTGCGCATCTACAAGCCATGGCTCGATCAGGCCTTCGTCGACGAGTTCGGCGGGCGCAAGGAGATGAGCGAGTGGCTCATCGCACGGTCATTGCCGTACCGGTCCAGCGTCGAAAAGGCGTACTCGACCGACGCCAACATCTGGGGCGCGACGCACGAGGCGAAAGACCTCGAGTTCCTCCACACCGGCATCGACATCGTGACGCCGATCATGGGCGTGAAGCACGTGGACGCGTCCGTTGCCATTGCTGCCGAGAACGTCACAGTGGAGTTCGCCGAGGGCTGGCCGGTCGCGATCAACGGTGTTCACTTCGACGATCGAGTGTCGCTCGTGATGGAGGCGAACTCGATCGGCGGACGTCATGGGCTCGGCATGTCCGACCAGATCGAGAACCGGATCATCGAGGCCAAGAGCCGCGGGATCTACGAGGCACCGGGCATGGCGCTGCTGTTCATCGCCTACGAGCGCCTGGTCAGCGCCATCCACAACGAGGGCACGATCGACAACTACCGCACGTTGGGGCGTCGACTCGGACGGCTGCTCTACGAGGGACGCTGGTTCGACCCGCAGTCACTCATGCTGCGCGACCCGCTGCAGAAGTATGTGGGGACGGCCGTGACGGGCACGGTGACGCTGCAGCTGCGTCGAGGCGACGACTACACGATCCTCGACACCACGGGTCCGCATCTCACGTACAAGCCGGAGCGTCTGTCGATGGAATCCGGTGCCGGCGAATTCAGTCCGCTCGACCGGATCGGCCAGCTCACCATGCGCAACCTCGACATCATCGACTCGCGGGAGAAACTCCAGGTCTATTACCAGGCCGGAGCGCTCGGCACCGGCAAGGACTTCGGCCTCCTGGAGCTCGGCGAGAGCGACGTCTGACCCGAGTCGTCGGCGGACGTTGGGTCGAATCACTCCGGTCAGCGGGGCAATGTGTCCCAACGTCGGAATCATGGGATCCAACGGGCTGGAGCGTTCCGATCCGGCTCTGCCGGTCGGACCGAGCAGTGCGGGGAGCGACGCAGCGTGACGAGGCCAAAGCGCAGCGGAGGCCCCCGTCACGCTTTTCAGAGCCCGGCGAGGACTCGCATGCGGTCGGCGACCTTGCGGCCGGGGTGATGCTCCGCGCAGACGACGAGGATCGTGTCGTCGCCGGCGACGGTGCCGATCACGTCGTCCTGGCCGGCCCGGTCGAGGGCGCTGGCGACGACATGTGCTGAACCGGGGGGTGTCCGCAGGATCACCAGATTGCCGCTCGATGCAACGTCGACCACCCAATCCCCGAACACCCTCCGCAGATGGTCCTCCGGGGCGATCTGGTCCGATGGAAGCTGCGGGATCGCGTAGACGAGTTCCCCGCCCGGCACCCGAACCTTCACGGCACCCATGTCCTCCAGGTCACGCGACGCGGTTGCCTGCGTGGCCACCACGCCGTCGGCCGCGAGGAGGTCGACGAGCTGTGCCTGCGAGGCAACCGCATGCTGTTCGAGGATGCGGGCGATGCGATGTTGACGCTGCGGCTTGGTGAGGCGTCCGTTCTCCGACTTTTCCGCCTTGCGCGCGGCCTTGTCGGCCCGAACGTCGCTCGACGTCGGCGTCCGCTTCGGTGCGATCAGGCCCCGCTGCGTCTTGGGGGTGGTCATGCGATCGCTCCCTGTGCGTGCAGCCACGACAGCAGGCCGCGCATCGTGTGCATCCGGTTGTGTGCCTGCTCGAACACTCGCGAACGCGGACCGTCCATCACCTCGTCGGTGACCTCCTCGCCACGGTGAGCCGGGAGACAGTGGAGGAACACGGCGTTCTCGGACGCTGCGTCGAGAAGGGTCGCGTCGACTCGGAAACCTTCGAATGCGCGCTTACGAATCTCGCGTTCCGACTCCTGGCCCATGGAGTACCAGGCGTCGGTGGACACGACATCGGCTCCGGCGCATGCCTCGTGGGGTCGCGCGGCGATTTCGATGGACGCTCCCGGCGCGGCAACCAGCCGGATGCGGTCGAGCTCGATCTCGGTCGGCCCGTACCCCGGTGGACACGCGACGACCATCGAGCCGCCAAGCATCAAGGTGCCGAGCCCGAGCGAGAACGCGACGTTGGAGAAGTCGCCGATCCATGCGATGCGCTTCGCTTCGATGTCGCCGAACGTCTGACGAATCGTGAGCAGGTCGGCGAGCGCCTGCACAGGGTGGCCGGAATCGGAGAGCAGATTCACGATGGGAATACGCGCGACCGAAGCCATTCGTTCCAATTGCGAATGCTCGAACACGCGGGCGCAGAGTACGTCGTAGTACCCCTGTAATACACGAACTGCGTCTTCCGACGACTCACGCACGTCGAGGCTGATCTCATTGTTCTGAATGTGAACGGGGTGGCCGCCGAGCTGCACGACCGCCATCTCGGCGGAGTTACGCGTCCGCATCGAGGGCTTCTCAAAGATCAAGGCGACACCCTTGCCCTCAAGAACCCGAGGCTGCGGCTTCTCGGACCGGTCGAGCACGTCGACCAATTCATCTGCGCGCAGATCATCGACTTCGAGGAAGTGACGCAGCGTCATGCGTTGACCTCGGCGATCGCGCGACCGATGAGCGCGACGCCTTCATCGAGGTGGGCGTCGGAGATGTTGAGCGGCGGTGCGAGACGCAGCGCTGTATCGGTCACCGCGTTGCACACGAGGCCGAGTTCCATCAAACGGTTGTAGACCCCCTTTGCGTTCCCGCGGGTGAGCTCAACGGCGAGGAGCAGGCCGAGGCCACGGACCGCGTCGACGCCGGGCATTGCGCTCACCCCTGCAACCAAGCGCTCGCTTGCTCTGGCTGCCAACGCTGGAATGTCGTCGCGCACCATGACGGCCAGCGTCGCAAGTGCCGCGCTCGACGCGATCGGCTGGCCGCTGTAGGTGGACCCGTGATCGCCCGGTTTGAACGACGCGGCGATCTCCTTCTTGGCCCAGCACGCTCCGATCGGCATGCCGTTGCCGAGGGCCTTGGCCAGCGTGATGACGTCGGGACGGGCGTGCAGATCGGTTGGATCGATGAAGTGCTGCCAGCCGAACCACTTGCCGGTGCGCCCGAGGCCGGTCTGGATCTCGTCGACCATGAAGAGCAGTTGACGCTCGTCGCACAGCCTTCGTATGTCCGCGAAATATCCCTTCGGGGCGGGGTTGACGCCGCCCTCCCCCTGCACCGGCTCGATCATGATCGCCGCCACCGACGGGTCGATGAGGCGTTCAAGGTCGGCAGGATCGGCCCAGGCCGCATGACGGAAGCCTTCGGGGAGTGGTTGAAACGCCTCGTGTTTCGCCGGTTGGCCGGTCATGTGAAGCGTGGCCAGCGTCCGACCGTGGAAGCTGCCGTACGCACTGATGACACTGTGCTTCCCGCGGCCGCCCCACTTGCGGGCGAGCTTGATGGCACATTCGTTCGCTTCGGCACCGGAGTTGGCGAAGAAGATCTGCCCGCCACCACCGAGGAGACGATCGACCTCCATGGCGACCTGCGGGCCAACGTCGGTCGCGAACAGGTTGGAGACGTGCCACAGGGTGTTGGCCTGCTTGGTCACTGCGGCTGCCACCTCGGGATGGGAATGACCGAGGCCGGTAACCGCGAGCCCACAGAGGAAGTCAAGGTAGCGCTTTCCGGACGCGTCCCACAGTTCGGTGCCTCTCCCCCGCACGAACGTGACGGTCGGTGCGCCGAACGTCGGCATGAGCGGGCAGTAGCCGTTTTCCGCCGCCTTTGTCGCGCCTGGCACGGCCTCGACGGACTCTCTGTGTGTTGTCATTTGCGGTTACCAACGTGCCTTTCCCGTGACTTCCGTCCCGATTCCCTGTTCCGTGAAGATCTCCAACAGCAGCGCATGCGGCGAGCGACCGTCGAGAATGTGCGCCTTGGCGACCCCGTGGTCGATCGCGTGGATACACGATTCGATCTTCGGGATCATTCCCTCCGTGAGACGTCCGTCATGAAGCATTGCCTGCAATTCACCGGTGTCGATAGAGCTGATAAGACTCGATGCGTCGTTCACGTCGCGTCTTAGTCCCTCAATGTTCGTGAGGTACACGAGCTTCTCGGCCTGCATGGCACCGGCGATCGCGCCCGCTGCGGTGTCGGCGTTGACGTTGTACGCCTGGCCCGCGCCGTCGGTACCGATCGTCGCGATGACGGGGATGAACTCGTCGTCGAGGAGGCGTTTGAGCACAGCGGTGTTCACGCTGGCGACGTCGCCGACGAAGCCGAGTGCGGGGTCTCGGCACAGGACCTTGAGGAGGTTGGCGTCCTCACCGCTCAGGCCCATGGCGATCGGGCCGTGGGCGTTCAGGGCGGCGACAATGTCTCGGTTGACCTTGCCGACGAGGACCATGCGCGCAACGTCGAGGGTGGCTGCGTCGGTCACCCGCAGGCCGTTGCGGAACTCGCTCGTGAGGTTCAGCCGCTTGAGCATCTCGGCGATCTGAGGTCCACCACCGTGCACCACGATCGGACGCATGCCGACCGATCGCATCATGACAACGTCTTCTGCGAAGAGCCCGAGTGCAGTCGATTCATCGGTGCCGGTGAGGACGTTGCCGCCGTATTTCACGACAATAACCTTACCGTAGAAACGTTTGATGTAGGGAAGCGCCTCGACGAGGACTGCAGTTTTCGTCGCGGCGGCACTGTCAGCCGTGTTGCTCACGGGTAGACCGCCGCCACGGGGAGGCCCGTCGTTTCGTGGATGCCGAGCGCTAGGTTCAGACTCTGGATCGCGCCACCCGCTGTGCCCTTGACGAGGTTGTCGATCGCCGAGATCACGATCACGGTGTCGGTGCGCTCGTCGTAGCGGGCGGTCAGAACGCAGAGGTTCGTGCCGGCTGTCGCCTTGGTCGTGGGTGAACCGTCGATGACCTTCACGAACGGCTCGTCGGAGTAAACGCCACGCAACAGTGCAAGCAATTGATTCGTGGTGGTCTTGCCGGTCGGTCGGGCGTAACAGGTGGCGAGGATGCCGCGGGTCATCGGCAGGAGGTGCGGTGTGAAGAGGATCTGCCCGCCGATGTTCTGTTCCATTTCGGGTGTGTGGCGGTGGTTGAGGAGCCCGTATGCCTCGTAGGTCTCGGCGACCGTGCCGTAGAGATTTCCGTGCTTCAGGGTCCGACCTGCTCCGCTCACACCGCAGCCGGCATCGACGATGATGCCCTTCTTCTCTATCGCCCCGTGCTTGACGAGGGGCGCGAGGGCGAGCGTCGCCGCGGTCGGGTAGCAGCCGGGAACGGCGATGAGCTTTGCCTTCTTGAGTGCGGTGCGGTGCAGCTCGGGCAGGCCGTAGACGGCGTCGGCGAGCTGTTCGGGGCAGGCGTGGGCCTCGCCGTACCACTGTGGGTACAGGGCAGCGTCCTTGAGGCGGAAGTCGGCGGCAACGTCGATGACAATGCCAGCACGCTTACGAAGGTCCGGCACCAGCTCCTGGCTCTTGCCATGCGGGAGGGCCAGCACGACAACGTCGAGGCCGTCGGCGTCCGCGGGGTCGAACGAGCGGAACGACGTGTCCGGGTAGGCACCGAGGAGGCTCGGGTACAGCTCGGCGATGGGGGTTCCGGCCTGCGTGTCGCCGGTCGCCCAGGCGAGATCGAGGCTTGGATGGGCGGCGATCAGGCGGAGGAGCTCGGCCCCTGCGTACCCCGATGCACCGACGATTCCGACGTTGGTCATTGCGTCACCGTAGCACTCCATTCACGCGCGTGCATTTCTATGCAGCTCGCGCCAGACCTGGACGCGGACCTGGAGTGTCGGCCAGCGCACCCGCCCGCCGAGCCACCACCCTGTGCGATTGCCACACGAGTTCCAAGAAACCACCCGGGAGGGTGGGCGACCCTCGCATCGGTGTGGGATTGGCACAGCTTGCAGCGGTGGCAGAGCACCACGCACAAGTTGTCCCCCGCGGTTGCCGCGAAAGACACAGGATTGAGGGTCTCGTTATCCACAGGTTGCGTTTCGTAAGGTCCACGACATGGGCTACGAGATCACGATGCTGGACGCCACGACCGAACTGATCCGAGACGCCGATGGCTACGGCCAGGAGGGTCCGCTCACGACGTTCTTCCAGACCGAACCGGGACGTCCGGTGCGGCTGGACCCGTGGTGTACACGGGTGATGAGCGTCCGAACGGATCGCATTCTGCGGATTCGGGGCTGCGCCCTTGAAGCCGTCCGCCCGCTCGCGCTGGTGCAGTAGCGGTCAGAGAGGCACTTCAGCGACAGTACCCGGAGCGCCGCCCGACTTGAGGTCGAGGAGCCGTCCCCGGTCGCTCTACGCTCGGTCAGGTGCGTGCCCACACTCCCCCGCGAGCCCTCGTCTTCGATATGGACGGGACCATCCTCGACAACATGGCGTTCCATACGGCGGCGTGGATGCAGACCATTGCCGACCTCGGGCTTCCGGCGCGCGAGCCGGTGGAATGGGAGCGTCAGACGAGCGGCGTCCCGAACGCCGAGATCTTCCGCGGACTACTTGCATTGGACCTCGACCCCGCTCGCATCGAGCACTGGGTGCTGCACAAGGAGCGTCTGTACCGGGAGGCTGCGGTCGGTTGGGTCACCGAGCTTGCGGGTTTCTCGACGTTTCTCGCTGCAGCCCGGTCGCACGGTATGACGCTCGGGCTCGCGACGGGTGCCGGTCCGCAGAACATCGAGTTCAATTTGGCAGCACTCGGGCTTTTGAACGCGTTCGATGCTGTTGTCGGCGCGGTCGATGTGGTGCGGGGCAAGCCGGACCCGTCGATTTTTCTCATTTCGGCGGACCGGCTCGGCGTGGCGGCGCACGAGGTCGTCGTGTTCGAGGACGCTCCCATGGGCATCGAGGCGGCACGGGCGGCCGGAATGGACGTGGTGGGCGTCACGACGATGCTCCCCCTCACGACGCTGACCTGCTACGACAACGTCCGACGGGTCATCGACGACTACGCGGGCCTCGACCCCCTCGCGCTCTGGTAGCACGGTCCTTGGGTTTGGCCCGCGCGCCGGCGAGCCGCTGAACCCCAGGTCGCGGTACAACCGGTCCCATCGCGGTGCGATTGGCGCGCCCGAACGCACCGCGGACGCACCGGATGTACCGCGACCGCGACCGGCCACCAGCAAGGGGATTCCGGCGGAGCCAGTCGACCCCGAGCCCAGGGGCCGCCTACGAGCGCAGCGTCGCGCCCGTGGATTGGGTGACCGCGTCGATGGACGCCTGGCGGACGGCGGCGACGTCGCCATCGGTGAGCGTCCGATCGGTGGACGCGAACCGCAGACGGTAGGTGAGCCCCCGCGAGCCGGCACCGAGGGGCGCGCCCCGGTACACGTCGAACAATTCGACGCTCTGCAGCAGCGCGCCCGCGCCCGCACGCAACGCGCCCTCGACGTCGGCCGCGGGTGTCGATTCGGACACGACGAACGCGAGGTCGACGTCGCTCGACGGGAACCGCGAGTACGACTCGATCGTGGCGGACCGGCGTGGCAGCGCGGCGAGGTTCCCGAGGTCGACCAGTACTACGCCAACTCGCCGGTCGACGCCCCACGCACGAGCAACGTCGGGATCGACCTCGCCGACACAGCCGATCGAGAACCCGGTCCCGGTGCCGACGATCCGGGAGGCACGCGTCGGATGCAGGCCGGGCACCTCGGCGGCACGTAACGCGACGGCGGCCGCGACAAGACCGAGAGACGAGACCAGCGCGTCGAACGCAGCAACCGCGGTGCGGGCATTGTCGCCATCGGCCGCGAACAACGCACCGAGGTACTCCCGCTCGTACGGCACGATCTGCTCCGGCCGGGGCCTCGCAAACGTGTGCCCGATCTCGAACACGCGCATCGCCGGTGACCGATGGTTCGCATTGTGGCCGAGCACCCGCAGCAGACCCGGGAGCAGGCTCGTGCGCAGGACGGATTCTTCGGCGACCATCGGGTTGGCGAGCGTCACCGCGTCGGAAGGAGCGAGACCTGTCTTCACGAGATCGTCGGGCGCAAGGAACGTGGCGGTCCACACCTCGTCGCAGCCCCGGTCGACCAGCAGGTCGGCGACCCGGCGGCGGTCGCGCTGGTACGGCGTGAGCTTGCCGACCCGCTTGTTCGACAGCTCCAGCCGGTCGACGTTGCCGTACCCGTGGTGGCGGCCGATCTCCTCGATCACGTCGATCTCAGCCGTAGCATCGGGACGCCACGAGGGGATCGTCACGGACAGCACGCTGGCATCATCCGTAGGCGCGCTTATGAATCCAATGGGGGAGAGGTAGGCCGAGATCGCTGCGGTGTCGAGGTGCGTACCGAGCACGAGGTTGGCACGAGAAGTACGTACACGTACGGTTGTCGAGCCCGACGCGATCGGACGGATGTCGTCGTAGGACTCCACGACCGGGTCCGGGCACGTCTCACGGACGATGTCGATGAACCGCGCAATGGCCATCGGAATCGCCTCGGCGTCGGCCCCGCGTTCGTAGCGCGCACTGGCCTCGGAGCGGAGCTTGAGGCGCTTCGACGTGCGAGCGATACACATCGGCGTCCAGTGCGCGACTTCGAGCAGCAGGTTCGTGGTGTCGTCACCGACCTCGCTCGTGAGTCCGCCCATCACGGCGGCGATCCCCACCGCTGCGCCATGTCCGTCGGCGATCACGCCGTCGCGGGCGCCCTCTACCGATGCGGGCGACAGCGTCCGCTCAACACCGTCGAGCGTGGTGATCGTCTCGTCTGGACCGGCCCAGCGCACGTCGATGCGACCGCCCGGCAGCCGGTCGAGATCGAACGCATGGCTCGGGATGCCATATTCGAGCATCACGTAGTTGGACGCGTCCACGAGGTTGCTGATCGGACGCATCCCGCCGAGCTTGAGCCGGGACTGCAACCACAGAGGCGACTGTGTCACGCTCACGTTTCGGATCACGGTGGCCGTGAGGCGATCGCACAGGTCAGGGGCGGAGATCGCACCGCGTAACGTCGAAGCCGGGGGACCCGAGTCGAGGGCGAACGTCGGCGCGGGTGCTCGCAGCAGCGACCCGATCTTCGGCGCGAGATCCCGGGCGATGCCGAGGATGCTCATGGCATCGGGCCGGTTCGCCTCGACGCTGAGGTCGAACACGACGTCGGCGACGATTCCGAGCGCGTCGGTGATCGGGACGCCGAGCGGCGTGTCGGCGGGCAGACGCCAGATGCCCGCATGATCGTCGGACAGCTTCAGCTCGCGGCCGGAGCAGAGCATCCCGTTGGACCACTCCCCGCGCATCTTGCGGCGCTCGATCTTCATGCCGTCGGGCATCGTGGTGCCGAGGGTCGCCAGCGGTACGACGTCGCCCTCGAAGAAGTTCCAGGCCCCGCAAGCGATCTGCAGCGTGTCGGTCTGGTCGGTGCCCGTGACGACGTCGACGAGACGGATCTTGTCAGCGTCGGGGTGCTTGCGGACCCGGCGGATCTGGGCGGTCACGATGCCGTCGAGACCCTCGCCATGGACCTCGACGCCCTCGACGACGAGCCCGAGCTCGTTGAACGCGTCGGTCAGTTCGGCGACCGTCTTGTGGGACGTGTCGACGAAGTCATTCAGCCAGGAACGTGGAACCAGCATCAGTGATCCTTCAGAACTGCGCCAGCAGGCGGGCGTCGTTGTCGAGGAAGACCCGGAGGTCCTCGATCTCGTGGCGGTTCATGGCGAGGCGGTCGATGCCGAAGCCCCAGGCGAACCCGGTCCATTCCTCGGGGTCGATGCCACCGTTGCGAAGGACGTTGGGATGCACCATCCCGCACCCACCGAGTTCGATCCAGCCGGTGTGGCTGCAGACGCGACAGCCGTCGGTGCAGAACGGACACGTGATCTCGAACTCGGCGCTCGGTTCGGTGAACGGGAAGAAGCCGGGCCGTAAGCGCGCTTTCAGATCGATGCGTCCGAAGTACGCGGTGATGAACGTCTCGATGGTGCCCGCGAGATGGCCGAGTGAGATGCCCTTGTCGATCACGAGGGCCTCGATCTGGTGGAAGACGGGGAGGTGACGTGCGTCCGCGGTGTCGACCCGGTAGCAGCGTCCGGGCATCACCGCGTAGATCGGCGGCTTCATCGTGGCCATCACACGGAGCTGCATCGGCGACGTGTGGGTGCGCATGAGCACCTCCTCGTCGTTGCCGAGGTTGAGGAAGAACGTGTCGTGCATGGAGCGGGCCGGGTGTCCGACGGGGAAGTTCAGCTTGGTGAAGTTCAGTTCGTCGGTCTCGGCTTCGGGGCCATCGTTGAACACCTGGAAGCCCATTCCAAGGAAGATGTCCTCAAGGTCACGGGTCGTGCGGGTGATCAGGTGAAGGTGTCCCGTGCCGACTTCGGGGAGACGCTCCGTGAGGTCCAGGCGGTCCGCTTCGAGGTCCGCTCGCCGCCGTGCTGCTGTGAGTTGTGTTCGCCGTTCGGCGATTTCTGCTGTTACTGATGTTCGGGCCTCGTTGATAGCCGCGCCGAAGGTCTTCTTGCCCTCCGCGTCGAGCTTGCCGAGTTCGCGGTTGGCCAGCGTGAGGGGCGATGTCTTGCCGACGTGGTCCAGCTCCGTCTGACGCAGCGCGTCGAGGGTGTCCGCGGACGCCACCGCGTCGAGGGCGGCCGTACGCAGCAAGGTGAGTTCGTCGAGGTTCATGGTTCCTTGGGTGCCGTCCGGCTCGTCGGGTGGGGGCGTCACATCGTAGGTTCGCCCGTCGCGGGCGATGGTCAACTTTGTGAACTTCGAAGCGATCCAAGCAATTCGGTCTCGGGTCAGTGGCGAGCCCGCTCGATTCGCTTGGAGACAGCCGACGCGGAGAATCGAGGACGAACAGGAACCAACAAGGCAACCGGATTCGAACCGGCGACGGAATGGACAGCGGCCCCGAAATACTTGTGGCCACTCACGCCATCGCCGACGAACTGAGAGCGCTGCACGTTGTGCCGTGCGACGCCCGAACATTCGAACGGCCATTGGAGGTCCAGCGAGCGTTGGCCCACGTCGCCGGGCCACACGGGTACGACAGATTGTCTACGGTGCTTCCGTGAAGAGCGTGCCGATCGACGAAGTTGCCGGCATGGTCGAACGGACTGCGGCCGAGCGATCCCCAAATGAGTACGCAGAGCGTTGGCCTACGAAATAAAGACGCGAACGTCTCGCGTCTGGCTGGCTTCAGCGTCGAATTTTGACGCACTCTTCGCGTTTGGCTCTGGTTGGAACGAATCCGCACGCACGGTCCCAACTGCCACGATGACGTCATCGGCCCCTATTTGCGTGTTCACGCTGAGGGAACCGTCCTGATTACCTACGCGGTTCCTCCTCAACGATCCGTAATCGTTGATGAGAACATCTTGGACCTTGGCTCGGAAGACTGACGCCAAACCACGCGAGGTCGACTCGCTTGGCTCGGCGGGGATCTGAAGTCTCCCGCCGAGTTGACACTGTACGCACATTGTGTGTACAGTCACGGCGTGGCTTCCGCGACTCGCTCTTCACGTTTGGCGTTTAGGTTCTCCTCATTCGAGGAGCAGCTGATCCGCGAAGCGGCGGAGAGTCAACATACATCCATGACGTCGTTCGTCGCCGAGGCTGTCGTTGCCGCGGCCGAGAATGTTCTTGCTGACCGGTCGCATTTTGTATTGGCTCCGGAGGCGTGGGCTGAGCTAGTCGCCATCCTGGAAAAGCCAGCACGGTCAGTGCCGGAATTGACGGAATTCCTCACCCGGACCACGTTCGTTGGCCTCGAGGACCCACCCGCATGACTACGGTCACCCGACTTTTCGGAACAGCTCGTGACCACCTTCGTGCTCGCGCAGAGTTGCGCGCGGCTCAGGAGACTGAGCGGCGGAGCGTCGAAGGGGAACGGCTGGACGAACGCGAACGCCGCCTTGTCGAATCGACGAATCGGGCGAGAAGTTGCTGCGGACACGAGATGCGCCAAGCCCTACCCGATGCCGATGCCGTCCGGCTCATGTGGAGTTACGTACACCAACTCAGCGAGCGCGCGCGCCTCCTTGACGACGCTTATGAATGTCAGCGCCTGAACGAAGAACTCGCCGCAGTGACAGCTCAGCTCGATCACGCCTCGCGACATTGCGATGTCGAGCTGGCGTACCGCGCGCTACGACGCCTCCGTCGACTCGCCTCTCGCAAGCCGAATGGACGCAACGAGGACTGCAAGCAGGACAATCAGAGGCCAAGAATTGAACTCACGCTCCGTTTTGCTGACGACGTCGTAGCCCGGCTTCGCCGATACCGAAGACCACCTCGCGTTATCTCATCGACGTGGACGCGGCAAGCGCACACCGTCGGACGAGGGCGTACCGCACCTCCGTGGCAGGGGCCCAGACCCGTATGAAGGGACCTTCGTCCCCGGTCCTGGGCATGCCGTAGTCGTTTCTCCGATCCGGGGAAACGAGCCCCGCCATCGCAAGGAACGCAATGAAATATTTGGAACCTGTCAAACTCGGCCGACATCATCGCACTGCCGAATTCACTTCTACGGACTCTGCAATCAACACGTGGGTGCGGCAGTACGCGCGACAAAATCAAGACCGCGATGCCGTCGTCGTCATGGTGATCGCGCCGGAATCAGATCCGAACGAGATCGCCGGACTCTACGGATTGAGCGCGGCGAGTCTTTCGATCGATGAGACACCGCCACCGATCGGGAAGCGTCTACCACGACACCCGGTGCCTTGCGTGCTCCTCGCCCGGCTCGCCGTCTCAGAAGAACACCAGCAGCAAGGCTTGGGTCAGCAACTCCTCCAACACGCGGCCCTGAAATGTATTGAGCTTGCGGAATCGGTGGGGATAGTCGCCCTTCTCATTCACGCGAAGAGCGACGAACTTGTCGAATGGTATCGGCGCAACCTTCCGGGAATTGAGAGTTCCCCAAGCGATCCTCGACACCTCATTATCTCAATAGCGACGATGCGGGCCTCGCTTCCGGCACCATGACGTCACCCCGCCAGGGCCTGGATGCCGTGACCCGCGTCGAGGACCCGCGTCGAGGACCTGCGCTCGAAGAGGCGTCCGGAGGTGCATTCGTGTTCGCGGATCGATTCGGCGCGCAGCCGCAACGGTCCGATATATACTCGTAGCATGACGCATCGCACATCAATTGAACTAGATGAGGTGCTGCTGGATGAGTCCCGACGCATACTCGGTACGTCCGGAATCCGGGAGACCGTCGAAGCAGCCTTTCGCGAAATAGTCCGCGCTGATCGCCGAAACCGCCTACGCAACCGGATTCGAACCGGCGACGGAATGGACAGCGGCCCCGAAATACTTGTGGCCACTCGACCCGCGCCGTGAGCGGTCGGCTCTGTATCGACACGAGCGCGTGGCACCGCAGGACCAACACCGTCGTAGCGGAAGCCCTCATCGCTCGCCTTGACGCGGATGACATCTCGATGTGCGATCAGGTTCGCCTCGAGGTGCTGTACTCCGCCCGAAGCGCACCCGACTACGACGCCATCGCCGACGAACTGAGAGCGCTGCACGTTGTGCCGTGCGACGCCCGAACATTCGAACGCGCATTGGAGGTCCAGCGAACACTCGCCCACGTCGCCGGGCTACACCACCGCAGCGTCACGATTGCCGACCTCATCATTGCCGCCGCCGCCGAAGCCGTCGGCGACATCGTTTGGCACTACGACGACGACTTCGACCGCATCGCCGCAATCACCGGCCAACACTGCGAATGGATCGCACCACGCGGCTCACTCTGAAAACCAGCCACCGGACGCGATCTGAATCGGGCATTGTGGTGGCTGCATTGTGGTGGCTGCACGAACGAGCCCCAGCAGTTCGCCAGATATCGGGCACTCGACACAGGCCACGCACGTAGCGTCGAAGCGACCTCCGATACGGACAACTCGCTCTGCACGACCGGCTCGTGGCACGTCGCCTTCGCAGTACCGTGGCAGCTCGTGGAGGTCCGGATCGTCATTCGTCGAGACGCACCTCCCGACAACGCAACGGTGTTGCCTTCAAGCTCGCGGACCGCATCGACGTCGCCGACACGCTGAGCGATTCAGTTCGAGTCGAACTTGGTGAACTGTTCGGACTCTTTCAGAGGACGACGAATCAGTTCAAAGGCTCGTAAAAACGGCCAAGCTCGACCGGCAGCCGCTCCTCAAGGCGGACCATCACCCAGCCATCACCGAGCAGCTCCGTAACCGACGCACCATACGTGGGCACCCCATCGCCGACCGCGAGAAACCGCAACCCGACGCACGGTATGGGCTTGTTCCGACCACTCAGATCAAGCGGGAACTCACTCGCGTTCCCGACGAGCCCGTAGTCAACGAACACGTCGCGCAACGCGGCGATCGTCGCCTCAGTCAGCCTCTCGCGGGTCGTAGCCACAAGAAGGTCGTACTGCTCGACGAGCGCACTTGGAAGGGGGTGTCAGGGGTTCTCGACAGCGACGGGCACCCGATCTCTCACTCCGCGAGTGTGCGGTTCGATCGGCAGATAGCGTCGCTCGGATATGTTTGTTTCTGCCCGTCGCCTTCCGGGTGTTCCTACGTCACGAAGTGCTCGTGCTGCTTCATTCCGGCCTGAGGTTGTTGTTGACGGCAACGAAACGCGGGTGCTAGCCGAACAACTCGGCGCTGTTGATGTGCAGCAAATCGGACGCCGCGCCGGTCGACTTACCGCAGAAGAACTGTGGAGCTCCGACACATCCTCCCAACCCGCCCGACTACGCCGCAACCCTCAGCCAGCCCACCCTCAGGAACGGCGACGACCGTCGAGTATCCGCAGACGCCGAACGAGGCATGAACACCCACCGGTGCAATGTCGTCGTCTATCGAAAGGCGGGGCGTCGACGAGCATCGAGCATGAGGCACGGCCCGTTCGTCCACCACGACGGCACCCGGTGATCCAACCCGACCCGGCGAACGAACGTTCATCGACAAGCCCGTCACCATCCCACGAGGAGTACATCATGACCATCGCCGACGAAACCGTTGTCCGTCGCTTTTACGAGGAGATGAACAACGGTCGCCGAAACGATCTCGCCCCCGAATTGTTCACGGCCGACCACAAGATGCACGACCCCCAGGTCCCAGCCGCCGACGGACCAGAAGGCATGGCCGCAACGGTGTCCACCTACCAGACCGGCGTCGATGGCCACTGGACGATCAACGACATCTTCTCAACCGACGACAAGGTCGTCGTGCGCTGGACGGGTACCGGCCAACACAATGCCGAACTCAACGGCATTCCGCCGACAGGCAAGAAGATTGACGTGAGCGCCATCTGCATCCACCGCATGGCAGGCGGCAAGATCGCCGAGACCTGGGAGGTCTGGGACACCCTCGGATTCCTTCAACAACTCGGCGTCATCCCTGCCATGGGGTGACGGTCTCGACGCTCCGCTCGGGCGCCCAATCTGCGAACAATCCGATGACGTTGGTCGGAAATAGTGGCTGTCCTCGCAAGAAGCCCGCTGGCAAAGTCCGTGGCCTCGGATCAGGTCGGCGAGCGGCGCTGGCGAGCGGCTTCGAAGGCCAGCACCGACGCCGCCATCGCCACGTTGAGCGACTCCGTGCGACCGGCCGTCGGGATCGTGATGAGCCCATCGACACCCTCCAACACCGCAGCCGAGAGCCCGTTGGCCTCGTTGCCCAGCACAATCGCAGTCGGGCCGCGCAAGTCCGCAGCGTCGTAGGCCACTCCCCCAGCAGCCACCGATGACGTTGCCCACACGCGTACACCCCATGCACGCAACGTCGAAACAACCTCCACGCCCGACAGGTCGCTCTGCGTAACCGGCACATGGAACATCGACCCGGCCGAGGAGCGAACGGTCTTCGGGTTTGTGACATCGACTGACCCCTCGCAGAACACGACGCCGCACGCCCCGGCACCCTCCGCGGAACGCATCACCGTCCCCGCATTGCCAGGGTCCGACAAGCCGACCGCGACCACACAGAAACCACCATCGGAGAGCAGAGGACCCCGCAATGTCGACAAAGCGACCGTGACCGAACGCACCACCCCGACAACCGACTGCGGCGTGACCGTGTCCGTGACCCGTGCCAGCACATCGAGCGTCAGTTCGTACACCGGGACACCGAGCGACCGAGCGACCGAAACAACAGGAAAAGACTCTCCGGCCACGAGGTACAGCTCGTCAACGGACGCCCCCGCCGCAAACGCCTCCGCCAACACCTTCGCCCCCTCGACCACGAACACGGCCTCCGAGACGCGAAAACTGCGACGCCCCAAGAGGCGTCGCAGTCGTTGTACGCGTGGGTTGGTGAACGCGAGGGCACTCACCGGAACACGAAGATTGGTCAGGCCGCCTGGGTGATCGCGTCCGACGCCACCTTCACCAGCGCGGCGAAGGCGGGGGCATCGGTCACTGCCAGGTCGGCCAGCACCTTACGATCGACTTCAACGCCTGCAACCTTTAGCCCGTTGATGAAACGGCTATAGCTCATGTCGTTGATCCGACACGCAGCGTTGATGCGCTGGATCCACAGCGCCCGCATGTCGCCCTTGCGGGCGCGACGGTCGCGGAAGCTGTCGCGGAGTGCATGCATGACCTGCTCATTGGCAGATCGGAAGGTGCGACTCTTATTGCCGTAATAGCCCTTCGCCTCTTTGAGCACCGCTTTGTGGTGCTTCTTGGCGTGGACGGCGCGTTTTACACGGGCCATGGGGAGTTCCTTTCAGCGAATTTCGTTTGTAGCAATTAGGTGAATCGATGGACGCGGCGTGACTAGCCGGGTCACATACCGAGCATCTTGCGGACCTGGGCAGCGTCGCCATGTGCGAGCACCTGGTCACGGCCGAGGCGGCGCATACGCGACGACGGCTTGTGCTCGGCCTTGTGGTAGCGGAAGGCGCTGGAGCGCATCAGCTTTCCGGTGCCGGTCACGCGGAAGCGCTTGGCAGCCGATCGATTGGTCTTCATTTTGGGCATGGAAAATACTCCGTTGATCCCGCGATCAGGCCGCGGTGGTGTCAGTGGCACCACCCGCTCGTCACGGGCGGCAGTACAGCTAGAAAGTGAAAAGTCAGACGGAAGCAGGTGCTTCGTCGACCGATGCCGGGGCTTCGACAGCCTCGACCACGGCAGCGTCAACTGCAGGAGCCTCGACAACCGGGGACTCAGCGACTTCGGCGACCGCAGCGTCAACAACGGCAGCGTCAACAACTGGCGCAGCCGTTTTCGGGGGAACCGGCCCTGGCGAACCCGCTTCGTGTGCTTCGGACTTCGATGGCTTGAGGACCACCTTCTTTTCCGGTGCGAGAACCATCGTCATGTTGCGTCCGTCGAGCTTGGGCGTGGCTTCCATTTTGGCGGACGCCCCGATGATCTCGGCGATGCGGTTGAGAATGCGCATCCCAAGCTCGGGATGCGCGACCTCGCGACCGCGGAACATGATCGTGATCTTGACCTTGTGCCCCTCGCTCAGGAACTCCCCGACCTTGCGGGTCTTGGTGTCGAAGTCGCCGCCACCGATTTTCGGGCGGTACTTCATTTCCTTGATCACGACGTTGGTTGCCTTCTTACGGGCTTCCTTATCGCGCTGTTTGAGCTCGTAGAGGTACTTCGGATAATTCATGATCTTGCACACCGGCGGATTTGCCATCGGTGCGATCTCGACAAGATCGAGCTCCTGTTCACGGGCGAGGCTCAGGGCGTCGGGTAACGACTTAATCCCAAGCTGGTCTCCCGTCGGGCTGATCAAACGGACCTCACGGGCCCGGATCCGCTCGTTGATGCGGGGCTCAGAAGACGGTATTGGTGCGATTCGGCATCACTCCTCGGACGGAATAGGTGGGGTTCGGAGCAAGCGAACGACCACCGAGGAGCCCGAGTGGGCCACGGTTCTCGCACGACCTACCTCGGCGGACCGGGCAGGTGGAGCCGACCGGTGACGTGCATTACGCACAGCCACGAACGAGGTCGCTCACTTCCTCTTCAGATTTCGGGCTCTAGGGTAGCAAACCATGAGCTCCCTCTGGACCCCCGACGGCGAACGATCGGTTCCACCCGCGTCCACGCCTCCGAGCAGCGTCCCCGCGGACGCCCCCGAACACGTCGTCAGCCCCGAAGAAATGGCAGAACTCGACGCTGAGCTGCGAGAAATGACCGAAGGCATCGTGTCGGTTCCCGCCACCGCAATTGTGTCGAACCACTGCGTCGGGCTGTTCCAACTCGCCGCCGCCCACCTCCAGGTGTCGCCACCGAATCTCGACGACGCGCGTCTTTCCATCGACGCACTCGCTGCAGTCGTCACCGCGCTGAAGGGTCGCCTCGGCCCGGACGAACCCACGCTGGTCGACGCCCTCGCCCAAATCCGCATGGCCTACGTCCAGGTTTCGTCCACGGCCCGCGCCGAGTAGGACCGTGCCGCGACCACTGGAACGCCGGTTCATCCCAACGGAAGCTGCCACACGTCGCGAATGAAGTCCCTCGCCATCCCTGCATATTCAGCCTGAGGCGTCATGAGGCGACGTAGACGCTTGATCGTGCTTACACGCGCCGGTGATTCGGCGGGCAATGCCTTCACCGAGGCAGCGAAGACAGCGAGTTCGTCATACCGCTCGTACACGCAGTTCCTCGCGGTTGAGCCGAAGATGCGCATCCACCGCCGAGAACGCCCGTTTCGCCTTGACCGATCCGCTGCGAGCCACGACGGTCACCTCCTCAAGCGTCGTGTCAACCTCGTAGGCCAAGAGGTCTTCGGGGTCAACGTCGAGACTGTACGGATCAGGGAGCCCGGATTTCTCCTTGGCTGCGGCCGCGTGCCACGGCACCCACGACGGCTCGGCCAGGTTGGCCGCATCAGGGTTTAGCCGACCGGCAAGGAGCGCAATTTGGCGGCCACCTCGGCGATCAGCCGACGGGCTTGTGGTGGGCGGCCCGCCCATTGTGGATCGTCGGTCCTGCGCTCTTCCTCGTATCGTGGCGGTCTTCCGCCGCTTCGAGAGGTTGAAACTCTCCGCCCACGGCCGGCCTTTCGACGAGTGCGGCTACAGCGCCACGTTGCGCCCACAGCGTGACTCTGTGGCGACATTGTGGCGCTGTGGACGCGCTCGTGGCCGTCCACGGCCTGGCCGCGGGCCAGACTGGGACATGCCTGCCGATCCACAGCGAGTCATCAACGACCTGAAGGAACTTCGGACGCTGACTGCCACAGAGACGGGCAGTCAGCGTCTCGCTTGGACCGAGCACTGGGTGCGTGCACGGGAGTGGTTCGTCACGACGTTCGACGGCACACCGGTCACGATCGAGACCGACGCCGCCGGCAACCTTTGGGTCACGCTGGTGGGCGACACGAACGACCGCATCGTGCTCGGCAGCCACCTCGACTCGGTGCCCAACGGCGGATGGCTCGATGGCGCGCTGGGCGTCCTGGCCGGTGCCGAAATCCTGCGGGCGCTCCACCGGGAGGGCGTGGCGCTGCCTGTGAGCATCAGCGTCGTGGACTGGGCCGATGAGGAGGGCGCTCGCTTCGGGAGGTCGCTGTTCGGATCGGGAGCGGTGGGTGGGACGCTGGAGGTCGAGGCCATCCGCGGCTTCACCGACCGCACCGGAGCGACGCTGGAGGACACCGTTGCCGCGCACGGCGTGAACCTTTCAACGGTGTTGACCGCCGGTGACATCCTTCCGCTGATCAAGGCATCGGCTGAGCTGCACATCGAGCAGGGACCGGTGCTGGAGGCGGCTGGGCTGCGGCTCGCTGCGCTGCACGGGATACTCGGAGTGGAGCGTCGAATGGTGAAGCTGCTGGGCCAGGCCGCGCACGCCGGAGCGACGCCGATTCGCATGCGGAAGGATTCGACGCTGGCCGCCGCACGGATGGCCGTCGAGATCCGCGAGATGGCACTTCGGCACGACGCGTTCGCGACGATCGGCGTGTGGAACGTCCATCCGGCGGTGCCGACCGCGGTCAACGGGCGAACGGAGTTCAGCGTGGATATGCGGCACCTCGACCCGGCGGTCCTGGCGTCGACGGTGGTTACGCTCGGCGAGATCGTTGCACGGGTCGCGGCCGAGGAGGGTGTCACGCCGACCGTTGAGACGCTCTGGTCGATCGGTCCGATCGCGTTTGATCCCGCACTCGTGGAGTTCGCGGCGGACGCTGTCGAGGCGCGCAGTGGGGTGCGCCAGATCATGCCGAGCGGGCCGATGCACGACTCGGCCGAGATGGCACGCGCAGGCGTGCCCACGATCATGATGTTCGTCCCGTCGATCAATGGACTCTCCCATACGCACGTGGAGGACACGGCGGAGGCCGACCTGGTGCTGGGCGTCCAAGCGTTCGATGACCTCGTACGGCGCATGATCCCGTGGGCCGCCGGACGGGCGAGCACCGGCTGACGACCGGCGGACCGGACATCCACACCCACCCTGGTGACCAACTCCGGCGTCTGCCTTGAAACGCTTGGGGGTTGCGCGCAGCGGTTGGGGGCTGGTGACATGCTGCGCGCAACCCCCAATGCTGCGCGCAACCCCCAACCGGGCCAACCGAGGGTTACCTGGCCACAATGGAGCAATTGACGCCGTCAGCCGCGCTGGCGGGTGACCCAAGCGGTGCGGGCGTCGTTGAGGCTCGCTACGTTGGCACCACCGGCGTAGCCGGGATCGTCGTACTGGACGGGGTCGTCCTCCCAGCCGCACGCCGGGCACAGCTCGTACGTCCGCGGCGGTCCGTCCACGACGCCGCCACACACGGGGCAGGCGAACGAGTTCGCCGACACAAGTTCGGCCGTCACATTGGCCGCCTCCCAGCGTCCACGTTGACCCGCGACGACCTCGAACGTGACCGGGGTGCCGACCGCGATCGTCCGAGATCCGTCGGCGATCTGCGTGCAGTGGAAAAAGTAAGCGCGCGTGGAATCGGTCGAGACGACCTCGCCGAGGCCGTCGTCGTCGCTGAACGCCGCGACCGACCCGGACCGGCGCATCAGTGGATGATCTTGTCGATCGGGAGCTCGAGAATGTCGGTTGCTCCCGCGTCCTTGAGTTCCGGAATGAGCGTGTTGATGCCACGCTTCGGCACGACCGTCTCAATCGCATAGCCCTGGTCGCCGAACAGTTTTGAGACCGTGGGCGTCTTCATGGACGGCACGAGCGCGACGACCCTGTCGAAGTCCTCGTTGCTCACGTTCAGCTTCAGCAACACCTTGCCCCGCGCCTCGAGTGTTCCCTGCAACAAGGTATGGATCTGGTGCATGGCGTGGCGCTTCGCAGGGTCCTCGTAGGCCGCACGGTTGGCGATCAGTTCCGTGTAGCTCGTGAGGATCGTCTCGATGATCCGCAGTCCCGCCGCTCGCAGTGCCGAACCCGTCTCGGTGATTTCGACGACCGCGTCGGCAATGTCTGGAATCTTTGCCTCGGTAGCGCCGTAGCTCAATCGAACCTTGGCGTCGATGCCGTTGGCCTTGAAGAAGCGGTCCGTGAGCCCGAGGTATTCGGTCGAAACCCGGACGCCCTGCGGAAGGTCTGCCACCGTCTTCCACGGCGCGTCGTTCGCGACCGCGAGCACGAGGCGAATCGGACGCGCGGTCGCCTTGGAGTAGTGCAGCTCACCCAATGAGACGACGTCGCTGTTCGTCTCCTCGATCCAGTCACGTCCGGTGATGCCCAGATCGAACATGCCCTCGGACACGTAGGCAGCGATCTCCTGCGGACGGAGTATGCGAACGTCGGCAATGCGGGGATCGTCGATCGAAGCCATGTACTGGACGTTCGAGGCCCGCTGGACCGGAAGATCGGCGTGTTCGAAGAGGTCGAGCGTGGCTCGTTCGAGTGATCCCTTAGGCAGAACGAGGCGCAGCATGAGCCGCAGAGCCTAGTAGTGCGGCACCGCCGGACCGAAGAGCCGATTCACGGCTCGAACGAGAAGGTGAAAGCGCCGACGCGCACGATGTCGCCGTCCTTGGCCCCGGCGCGGGCGAGGGCCTTGTCGACGCCCATGCGGGACAGCTGGTTGTGGACGTGCTCGAGTGCCAGGCGATTGTTGAGATCCGACACCCCGACAGCACGCATCGCGTTGCGTCCGAGCACCGACCAGGAGGCGTCGTCATTGCGAACGACCCGGACGCCCTCCTCCTCGGGACGGTGCACCACGAACGTGTCCGCACCCGGCTGCGACTCTCGGGCCTCGGCGACCAACGGGGCGATCGCCACGAGCAGTTCGCGCATCCCGATCCCGGCAGCGGCGCTGATACACAAAGCCGGGCAACCTTCGATGGCCGAGGGATCGTCGACCGCATCGACCTTGGTGCCAATCACGAGCCGTGGACGTTCCAGCAGCGCAGGTTCGTAGGTTCCGAGTTCGTGCAACAGGATGCGTTCCTGCTCGGCGGGCGTCGGGCCGCCAGCGTCGGGGGCGGAGAGATCCAGCAGCACGAGCAGAGCGCGGGCACGTTCGACGTGGCGCAGGAACTGGTGGCCGAGGCCCTTCCCCTCCGCCGCGCCCTCGATGAGTCCGGGGATGTCGGCCATCACGAACTCGAAGTCGCCGCGGGGGTCGAGCGGCGTGCCGAAACGCTCGATACGCACGACGCCGAGATGCGGCTCCAGCGTGGTGAACGGGTAGGACGCGATCTTCGGTTTCGCGGCCGAGACCGTGGAGATCAGCGTCGACTTTCCTGCGTTCGGGAAACCGACGAGCGCAACGTCTGCCATCAGCTTCAGCTCGAGGTTGAACCACAGCTCTTCGCCGACTTCACCCTGCTCGGCGAACGCGGGTGCGCGTCGGCGATTCGAGAGAAAGCTCGCGTTGCCTCGGCCGCCGCGTCCACCGCGTGACGCGAGGTAGCGGTGACCTTCGGTTGCAAGGTCGGCAACGATGTGGCCTTCAAGATCACGAACGAACGTGCCAACCGGGACGTGGACTTCGAGGTCCGCGCCGCGTCGTCCATGCGCGGCCTTGCCCTTGCCGTGCACACCATGTTCGGCTGCGCGATGGGGGTGGTCGCGAAAACCGAGGAGGGATGCGACGTTGCGATCGGCCACGAGCCAGACGTCGCCACCCTTGCCGCCGTTGCCACCCTCTGGCCCACCCTTCGGGGTGAACGGTTCACGTCGAAACGACACGCAACCGGCACCGCCGTCACCGGCTTTGAGATGAAGCTGCGACTCGTCGACGAACACACTCATGGCTTCACTTCCTTCTTGCCCACACGCGAAACGAGCCGACCAACGGCCGGCTCGCAGGGCACAAGTTCAGCCGAGCCGAACGAGCGGAAAGAACTTCAGCCGACGGGATGGACGTTGACGTTCTTGCGGCCGCGCCGCTCGCCGAACTTCACGACGCCGTCTGCGAGTGCGAACAGCGTGTCATCGCTACCCTTGCCGACGTTGATCCCCGGATGCACTGCGGTACCGCGCTGACGGATCAGGATTGACCCGGTCGTGACGAGGGCACCGTCGTACTCCTTCACACCGAGACGCTGAGCTGCGGAGTCGCGGCCGTTGCGGGTCGAACCGCCACCTTTGGTTTTTGACATGGTGTCGTTTCCTTGTTCGTTCTATCGGGGCGGGTCTAGCAGCGGCCGCGGCTAGGCGGTGATGGCCGTGACCTGGACCGTTGTGTACTTCTGACGGTGGCCCCAGCGGCGCTGGGCACGCGCCTTGGACTTGTACATGAACCCCGTGATCTTCGGGCCCTTCGAGGCTCCGAGGACCGTAGCGGTCACCTTGGCCGATGAAAGCGCGTCCTTGGCGGACACAACGGACTCGCCGTCGACCAGGAGAATCGGTGTGAACGAAACGTCCGAACCGACCTCGGAGCCCAGGAGTTCGACGTTGAGCGTCTGTCCCTGCTCGACCTTGTACTGCTTGCCACCGGTCTTGATCACTGCATACATAAGGCGAGCAATCTACACCACCCGCTGCCCCGATCCGCGCCGCCCAACGAGTTCGCGGTACATCCGGTACGTCCGCGGTGCATAGTGCGCGCCCCAACGCACCGCGAGCGGGCCGGATGTACCGCGACGAAGGGGCTCACTCAGCCATGAGGTCGGCGTCGAAGGTGAAGCCGCGTCCTTCGCACGTCGGGCACAGGGTCGAAAGCGACTCGACGAGCCCCTCGGAAATTCGCTTGCGGGTCATCTCGACCAGGCCGAGCTCGGAGATATCGAACACCTGCGTCCGGGTCTTGTCGCGCGACAGCGCCTCACGGAATGCGGTGACGACCGCTTCGCGGTTCGGTCGCGTCTCCATGTCGATGAAGTCGATCACGATGATGCCGCCGATGTCGCGCAGGCGCAGCTGGCGGGCGATCTCCGCAGCCGCTTCGAGGTTGTTGCGAAACACCGTCTCTTCGAGCGACGACGACCCGACGTTCTTGCCGGTGTTGACGTCGATGACGGTCAGCGCTTCGGTACGTTCGATGATGAGCGACCCGCCCGACGGCAGCCAAACCTTGCGGTCAATGGCCTTGTGTACCTGCTCGTGAACGTGGTGACGCTCAAAGAGCGGCAGTGGCTCGGACGCCGGATCGTGGAACTCCACTCGGTCGGCGAGCTCCGGCGTGATCGACTCGACGTAGGAACGAACTTCCTCGTAGAGCTCGCGATTGTCGAGCACGATCCCGCGGTAGTTCCGGTTGAACTCCTCCCGGATGACCCGCACCGCCATGTCGGGTTCCTTGTAGAGCAGTACGGGCCCCTTCGCCTTCTTCGCCTTTGCATCAATGGCATCCCACTGCCGCGAAAGGAGCTGCACATCGCGTCGCAGTTCGTCCTCGGTTGCACCGTCGGCGGCCGTTCGCACGATGAGACCGTGACCGGCCGGGCGGACCTCGTCGAGGATGCGCCGCAGCCGCTTGCGCTCATCGTCGGGTAAACGCTTCGAAATCCCATAGGTGTCACTGTTCGGGATCAGAACCACAAAACGTCCGGGAATCGACACTTCCTGGGTGAGACGTGCGCCTTTTGATCCGATTGGGTTCTTCGTCACCTGGCAGAGAACGAGCTGGCCATTCTTCAGAACCTGCTCGATCCGAACGTCGTCTCGACGGGCTTTCGAGCCCTTCGACCCCCCACTGTCGATGTCACTCGTATCGAACTGCAGATCCCCACGGTACAGAACCGCGTTCTTCGGCGTGCTGATGTCCACGAACGCCGCCTCCATACCGGGCAGCACGTTCTGGACCTTGCCGACATAGATGTTCCCATGGATCTCTGCGACCTGGTCGCTCGGCTTGCTCACGTAGTGCTCGATGAGGGACCGGCCTTCGAGCACCGCGATCTGGGTCGCCTTCGGATGCGAATGGACGCACATGAGATAGCGACCCACGGGTTTGCCGTTTCGCTCACGACCCCTGCGGCGCTCGGCGATTTCCTCTTCCGACTG
Source organism: Acidimicrobiia bacterium (assembly GCA_043720395.1). Lineage (GTDB taxonomy): Bacteria > Actinomycetota > Acidimicrobiia > Acidimicrobiales > JANYDT01 > JANOYY01. The sequence continues at coordinate 16,254 of JAYSSR010000011.1, read as the reverse complement.
GGCCAGACGGGTGTCGGCACCGCGACCTTTCTGTCCCCGACCTGGACGTTCGCGGGCGACCTTTTCCGGGCGTGCCGGCTTGTCTGCGGTTTCGCCACGTCGACGCCGTCCCCGGCGGCCTTCTCCGTCGGCCCCACCGGAGACATCACCCGACTCGCTGGCGCTGTCCGCTGCGTCGGCGGTGTTGTCGTTGGCCCGCTTCGATACGCTGTTGGCCCCGCGCACGTCGGCACTCACCGTGGCCGGGCGCTTAGCAACTTTCCCATTGGGGTTAGCGGCGATCTCAGCGGAGTCGCGCACGGTACGCGCCGCACGACCCGGACGCCCACCAGGACGCCCCGCTGCGTCTGGAGCCGGACGGCTGTCGCCGATCTTCGGCGTCACCGTTGCCCGGACGGCCGCGGCCGCCGATGGAACGCCCTCGAACGGACTGTCCGGAAGGTCTGCTGGTCGCCGTGCGTATTCGCTTGCCTGTTGTTCGCTGACCACCACGGTCTCGCCGCCGTCACTCCCGTGGCGTGCGTCACCACCGCCTTCGGAGCGGTGACGTTTGCGGCCCCCACGAGAGCCACGGCGACGTTTTGCATCGCTGGCAGGATCGGAGCCCAGACTGTGCCCTGCGTCGGCGAATGCTGGCGCGGCGCTCTCAGCTCCTTCGGTGGGTCCGGCACCGGCGGACGTTCGACGACCGGCGGTGCTGCGTGTCGACGCTTCGCTCGGCCGGGTCTGATCGGGGGTCATGTCCTCGGACATCGGGGTGAAAATCCCTTCTTCGTTCTCCCCCGCCATCGAACGGGAGGAGGGCCGCAGTCGCAGCGTCACGGGAAAGACCCGTGGTGCGCCAGGGCGCATTGTGGAAACTCATGGACGGCACCGACGATTCGGAACCGCGATCAAGCACCGACACGAATGTCGACACCGGTTCGGGCCCCGCCGCGGGGCTAGCGCTGGCGACGACTTCGACGGGAAGACGCCGTTTGCGGGAGAACAGTGCACGAATTGTTCCCATCGCAACGACGAGGGCCACGGCAGTGAGCGATGCCCGAACGAGCAGTCGGAGGCGGCCGGCAGTATCCATACGGGCGCAGACGTTACCGGACCCTGACCCGAAGACCGGGTCACCACGGCGTGTGGTCGTGACGCCCCGCAGCGCGTCGACCAGTCAGCGAGCCGGCGCGAAGGGTCAGCGGAACCGGTGGCGGTTGACGTTGAGGACGAGGCCGATGGCCATGAACTCCATGATTGTCGACGACCCGCCGTAGGACACCAACGGGAGCGGAATGCCGGTCACCGGCATGATTTGCATGGTCATCCCGACGTTCTCAAACACTTGGAACATGAAGAGGGCCAGGACGCCAACGCAGATGAGCGCGCCTGAAGTATCGCGAGCGGCAAGAGCAATCCGAAGGATCCGCGAGCACAGCAGCGCCAGCAGAAGGAGGAGAAGTCCGGCACCTATAAGACCGAGCTGCTCACCAACGACCGAGAAGATGAAGTCGGTGTGTCGTTCCGGCACGTAGCCATACCGGGTCTGGGCACCTGCGAAGAGCCCTCGGCCTGTCAGTCCGCCCGATCCGATCGAGACCTTTGACTGTTGGACGTTGTACACGGGTTGACCCACAAACGAGGTCAGACGTTTGATCTGGTAGTCGGCGAGGATGTTGGCCTTCACCGTCACTGCCGCGACCACAACTCCGGCGAGAAACAGCCAGCGGAGGTGCCGACGGTCAGCGCCAGCGACCCAGAGCATCGTGAGGAGAATGGCGCTGAACACCAGCGCCCCGCCGAGGTCTGGTTCGAGGAAGATCAGGAAGATCGGAAGGGCGGCGACCGCCACAATCGTGCCAACCCGTCTGCCGTCGAGTTGGTTGCGCTGCGCGCCACCGTATGCGGCGAGCGCGAGTATCAGCACAAGTTTCGTGAACTCCGAGGGTTGTAGCTGGAATTGACCGATCTGGAACCACGCGTGCACCCCTTTGACCTTCGGCGTGAACAACACCCCCACCAGCATGAGCATCGACACGCCGTACATAGCGGGAGAGAGGTCGAGCAGGGTTCGGTAGTCAACAAGTGTGACGACGATCATCGCGAGCAGCCCGAGACCGACGTACACGGCTTGCTTCTTGAGGTACAGGTACGGATCGAGGGCGGCCGCCCGTTGGGTGTCGCGGGTAGCGCTTGTAATCATGAGGACGCCAAACGACGAAAGCACGATAACCAAGGTGAGCAGGAGAGCGTCAAGAGAGCCGAGCAATGCGAGCGCCGAGTTACCGGTCCTCCGCGCGGCTCCAGAGTGTCGGTTCCGCCCCGCCGATCCTCCGAACGGACGCGACGAACCAAACGCGTCAGCCATGGAAGGCCTTCATCGTTCGGCGTTCCCGCCCTGAGTAACCGTCCGCACCGGCCCGATGGGAAGGCCAGCGATGCCTTCGAACATCCGTCGGACGAGCGCTCCGGCCTGTCGACCGAACCCGCCCTGTTCGATGACGACCGCAATCGCGTACTTCGGACTCACCATCGGTCCGAACCCGACGAACACGGCGTAGTCCTGCTGTCCGGCCTTCTGAGCGGTGCCGGTCTTCCCAGCTACCTGGTACCGACCGAGCGGGAATCCTTCGAACGCTCCGACCGCGGTGCCACCACGCTCTGAGACAACGTCGTTGAGCCCGCCGATGAGAGCAGCACGGTCAGCGTCGGAGATGTCGATGTGTCCCTCGACCTGTGGAGGCAGCGAGACCGGTGCCATGGTGGTGGCGGTCGGACCTTCGAGGCCGAGCGCACTCGCGATGTCGACCGGACGGTTGATGATGGTGTCCGAGCCGGCGGCAGCGTCCGCGGACGGGGCCGACGAGCCGGTAGGACGGGGTCGCGCCGTGGCGATTGCGACCGCACCCGAGCTTGCTCCGGCGATCGTCGGAGCGGCCGACGAAACGACCGTCGAGGTCGTGGACGCGGGCGTCGTTGTCGTGGGGGCGGTCGTCGTGGCCGATATGACGCGTCCCTGAGCGTTCTGGTCGGCGACGGCGCGGTCGATGACTTGCAGCTCGATTCGAGCGTCCAGGACGGTGCCCCCGTTGGCCAGCGCGGCGTACGCGCGTGCCAGCTGGAGGGGCGTGACGAGGACGTCGCCCTGTCCAATTGCCACGTTGATCGTGGCACCGGTCGGCCAGTCCGGCGCGAATTTCTTCGGGAAAAGCTTGTGCAGCCGCTGCTGGCGGGCACGGTCAGGGATCACCCCACGCGACTCCTGCGGGAGGCGGATGTTCGTGTACTTCCCCAGGCCCATCTTGCGGGCGACGTCTTGAATACCAGCCTCCTGTGCGCGTCCGAGGCCGTGGAACAGAAAGCCGATTCGGTAGAAGAACGCGTCGCTGGAAACTCGAATCGCGTCCCGAAGATTGATGGGCCCGAAAGAAGTTGGCGGGTGGCCGGCGTTCTTCCAACTCCACTTGATGTTCTGTCTCTTGTACTCCTCCACTTCGAAGGCGCCGGTGTCCTCGTAGGTCGAACGTGGCGTGATCAGCTTGCTCTGCAGTGCGGCAACGGCCGTGAAAAGCTTGAACGTCGAACCGGGCGGATACTTCCCCTCGATCACGCGGTTGATGAGCGGCGCATTTTCGTCGGGCGAACGCAACTCCGCATCGCGTTTGAGCGACAGGCCCTGGACAAACTCACTCGGGTCATACGTCGGGTAGCTCGCGGATGCCACGACCTCACCGTTTGCAACGTCGAGGACCACGAGGGCACCGGCGTCGGCCTTCAGGTACCGGTCCGGGTGGTCCGCCTCTACGTTCTGACGGGCCGCTCGTAGTCCTTGCACAAGCGTTTCCTCCCCGAGACGCTGGACGTCGATATCGATGGCAAGGCGAACGTCTTTGCCGGGGATCGGTTCTCGAACCCGTTTCGATTCGACCTCGATAACTCCGCCTTGCGGGTCCAGAGTTACCACTTCCTCCCCGGGGACACCCCGCAAGTCTCGCTCGAACGACTTCTCAATTCCGGCGCGACCAATGAGGTCCGACGGCTGATAGTGAAGGTCGGAGGGCTGGCGCTTGATGTCATCGGAGTTGACCCGCCCGAGGTAGCCGAGCGTGTGCGCCGCGAGCTTGCCGAAGGGGTACACGCGCTGCCAGGTCGTGTCGGTCGTGACCGCCGCGAAAGGAAACAGTTCGGGATGCTCTGCCATATAGATGATCGTCGACTCTTTGACGTTCGTCGCAATCTGAGCGGGCTCATATCGCGGGTTTCGAGGGTCGACCAGGCGACTCTCGATCGTCGAAAAAGGAACGTTGAGTGCCGCAGCAAGTCGCGTGAGTACGGCCGTCCGTTCGGTCGTTCGAACCTTTCGGATATCCAATTGAACGGTGCTGACAGCGAGGTTGTCCACGAGAACTCTGCCATCGCGGGCCAAGATTCGGCCACGCGTCGCCGGGACCGGCTTTACCTTGTACAGCGTCCGTTCCCCTTGGTTCGTCAAGCTCTTCGATTGAACCGTGCCAAGCAACGATGCCCGGACTAGCAAGGTCGTGAACAGAACGAGAATTGCAACGCCAAGAGACGCAAGACGACGGCCGCTGTTGTTCATGGACGCCTCCCCATAATCGTGCGAAGGACCGTCCGTATCGGCAGCGTGATGGCGATTCCCCACAGGGGAGCTATCAGCAGAATCCACGCCAGGCGAAGCACGGCCGGAAACGGCGCGTCGTCGACGACGAACGCAACGGCCCGTTGGAGGACCACGGCAACTGCCGTCGACATTGCGACAATGAAAACGGGCGGACGTTGCAGCGAGCCAGTGAATGCACGCTCGTGGATGAGTCCCATGGTGAGTCCAATCAAGCCTCCAACGAGGGCCCAGATCCCCACAGGGGTGGTGGTGCACATGTCGGCGGCGAGTCCCGCCAAAACGCCCAGCGCCGCCCCGCCGGCCACCCCGAGCTCCAGCCCACCAATGACGGCTAGGGCAGTGAAGGATTCCGGCCCGACCCCGGCGATCCGCAGCCGACGAAAAAGAAGGCCGTGAGCGACGAGTACAACCCCGGTGACCAGGACCAGCCGAAGGAGTGGGACGGGCGGATCGGCGGGCGCGCCCCGGTCGGATCGACGGTCAAAGGCCAAGCTCACGGAGTCGCCTTCGTCGCAAGCACCTTCACGAAACCAATTCGTTCCAGGTCAACCACCGGAACGATCGTGACGTCTTGGAGGATCGAACCAGCCCGCACCGACCGGACCCGGCCGACAGGTATTCCGGCCGGAAAGACGCTGTTCTGCAGGCCGCTGGTCACGACAACATCACCTTTGGCAACCTTCGCGGTTAACGCGACGAGATCGAGACGGAGCGGCTTCCCCACGTGTTGGCCGTTCGCTACCGCCACCTCGCCAGAACGCGAAAATCGCACACCGACGCTCAACTTCGGGTTGGTGATCAGTTCGATCGTGGCGTTCTTTGGTGACACCGCCGACACTCGACCGACCAGTCCGGCTGCGGACGTGACCGGCATGTTGACGGCGAGGCCGTGATTGCTGCCTCGGTCGATCCGAATGGTTTCGTCGAAATTGTTCAGCGGCGAGCCGATTATTCGAGCGCTTACTGATTTGTAGCCATCTGGGTCGACGAAGCCAACGAGAGCCAGAAGCTCCTTCCGTTCGCGGACCGCGTCGTCATAGCGCAGGCTCGACGCTCGGGCCTTGTCCAGTTCTGCCACGAGCCGGGCGTTCTCTTTCTTTAAGGCGTCGTACGACAGAACCTTCCCGGCCACTCGGTTGACGGGTCCAGCCGCTCGGCCACCCGCAGCGTCGAGTGATGCAAGGCGATCCTGGACGCGTCCACGGACCGGCGCGACGACGCGACCGAACGCGAGCAGCGTGACGGAAGTCAGCACGATCACGTAGAGCACGGATCGCGACCGGGAGGCGCGTGCTGGCATGTCTGAAAGCCTAGAAGGTCGATCCTCGACCGCGGGCGGCGTCCAAGAACCAGTCTCGGCGAAGGTGTGCTACGAGCGCACTCGTTAGGAGCGAAGATCCGTCTGGAGGACGCCTTTGAGGAGGTCGAAGTGCTCCAGGCACTGGCCCGAACCAATGGCGACGGAAAAGAGCGGATTGTTGGCGATGTAGACGGGCATGCCGGTCTCCATGCCGAGTCGAATATCGAGCCCTCGAAGCAGCGCTCCACCCCCCGTGAGGTAGATACCCTTTTCCATGATGTCTGCGGCAAGCTCGGGCGGCGTCTTGTCGAGCGTCACTTTTACGGCGTCGCAGATCGTTGCGACCTGCTCCTCAATCGCGTTACGGATGTCCTGGGTGGTCGTGACGACCGTTTTCGGTAGGCCGGTGCGGAGATCGCGGCCACGAATTTCGGCCATCAGTTCTTCGTCGAGAGCGCACGCCGAACCGAGCGCAATTTTCACTTCTTCGGCCGTGCGTTCGCCCAGAGCGAGGTCATGTTCCTTGCGGCAGTAATTGATGATCGACTCGTCGAGTTCGTCGCCACCGATTCGGACGGACTGACTCGTGACGATCCCGCCAAGCGAGATCACGGCGACCTCGGTGGTGCCTCCGCCGATATCGACCACCATATTGCCCGTCGGGTCATGCACGGGCAGACCGGCACCGATCGCAGCCGCCATCGGTTCTTCGATGACGTGGACCTTGCCTGCGCCCGCATACAGCGCAGCGTCTTCGACGGCTCGGCGCTCGACACCGGTGACTCCCGACGGGATACAGATAACCATGCGGGGCTTCGCGAATCGACGTTGATGAACCCGGTGGATGAAATAGCGAAGCATCTTTTCGCAAATGTCGAAGTTGGCAATAACGCCATCTTTGAGCGGTCGAATCGCCTGGATGTGGGCCGGTGTGCGGCCCAGCATGCGTTTCGCCTCGATGCCGACCGCCACGGGGACGCCCAGGCGCATGTCGACGGCAACGACGGAAGGCTCGTTGAGCACGATGCCGCGGCCGCGCTCGTACACCAAGGTGTTGGCAGTGCCGAGGTCGACGGCGAGGTCACGACCGATGAAAGAACTCACGATGCGGTCCTTGGAAAAACGTTGGTGACGGATGCGGGCGGCGACCGGAACAGAGGTCGTCGGTCGGGCTGCCTCGGCGACCTGAGAGGTCGGAGAACATTCCGGCTACCCAGGGTAGATGTCTTCTCGGCATTGCTCAACCGGGACTGAAAGGTGCCACCATTCCTCTACTCGTCGGACCAGGTCAGCGGAAGTCCGCTCAGACGTCACGGCAGACCGGGAAAGAACAGGCCAGTTTCACGAGCCGCTGATTCGGCGGAATCCGATCCGTGGATGAGATTTTCGGTGAACTCGATTCCGAGGTCTCCCCGGATTGTGCCAGGCGCCGCCTGGCGCGGGTTTGTGGCACCCATCATCGTGCGGACGACCTGCCACGTGTCGACCGGTCCCTCAATCACGGCAAGCACGGCGGCGCTCCGAGTGATGAATGCGACGAGGTCGTTGAAGAACGGCTTGCCGTCATGTTCGGCGTAGTGAGTCTTCGCGGTGGACTCGTCGATCAGACGATGCTCCAACGCGACAAGGCGCAAGTTACGGCGTTCGAAGCGGGCGAGGATCTCTCCGACGAGTCCTCGTTCGACGGCATCGGGCTTACAAATGATGAAGGTACGATCCATGGGACCGAAAAGAATAGTGGACGAAGAAGTGGTCGCTCGCCGGTGCTACGCGCAGGCCGCGACGCCCCCCGAAAATCCGAGCCGAACGGCGATGACACGGTCAAATGCCGACACCTCGGCAACGGGGCCGCTGACGGACGTCGGAGGAAGTCCAATCACCGCTGCAACGGCTTCGTCCAAATCGCCAGGGGAAAGGCTCGCGTTGGTGCCCCGAGAGACCGACTCGAGCCACGACCCCGCAAGACAGCTAATAGCAAGGGTGAAGGGCCGACTCCCGGTGACCTCCGGATGGATCAATCGTTCGGTCAGCCCGGCCCAACCAAGCGCGAGCACATAGCCGATTCCGGCGTCGCGAACTGACCCGTAGATCTGTCCGAGACGGGTCCGGTCGACGATGATCGAATTGTTTGACGGGCAGGCCGCGACGATTGGCCGGGCAACTTGCACGCCATCGCCACATCGCACGAGCGCTGCTCGAAATTGTTCGGTGGAATCGACCATTTCAACCGTCGCCTCCGGAATTCCAGCTTTTGCTTTGAAGTGTTCATTGGCCGTCGCGACGGCAACATCAATGGCCTCTTCCAGCGGCACGTCCCCACCATTTGCCGCTTCGTCGGCACGAAATGTCGTTGCCGTGATAGGGGGCCGGTCGATCCGGTAGCGAGCGCAACGTTTGGGGCCCAGCTCGTAACCGAGCTGGAACGAGGTAATACGATCGAACCCGCTTCCGTGGGCGTTTGCTGAGGTAGCCGACGTGCCCGGGTCGTCGCGAAAGGCGAGGATCGCGCCGATTGCGTCGTCGAGGGCATCCGCATCGAACTTCAACGTTGTCGACGCGTCGTTCGCTACGTGCCGGAACCAGCCGCCGGCCAGACAGTCGGCCTGGAGCTCGACGTAGACATCCGGAAGCCTGACGTTCGCGCGGGCCTGGACGGCGTGACCGCTTTCGTGTGCCAACACCATGGCTAGGGCAGCCTCGCCATAGACGGACTCCAGCTCGGCGAAGAGACCACGGTCGTCCCAGGCGATGTAGTCGCCGGTTCTGCAATAGAAAGCGTTGTCCAAAATTTCGTCGTAGGTGATTGCGGAGCGGCCACAGTTCGGAGGCAGGTGTTGCTCATCGGCCGCGAAATAGCCAGCGAGCGGCTTGTAGGCGACCCCGAAAGCCTGGGGCAGCACCGTTCGCCAGTACGTGTCGAGGTCCCGGACCACGGCCTTGATGAGCGCGTCGTTGGTCGAACCCAAAAGAGTGACCGGCGAACGCTTCAACGACGCTTTCACCGTCGTAGGTCGGGCCTTCGCCGCAACTGGAACGGGGTGGGTCAGGGTCGCTAGGAGGGCCGCTGCGGGAATGAGCGCTCCGAGCAGCTTTCGACGCTTGACCTTCATCGGCCCTGGATGGCCCGTGCAGCCGCGACGAGGTAGAGCGACCCACAGACCAGTACTAGAGCGTCGTCGGGGGCTTCAGCGACGGCTCGGGCGAGTGCCACGGTGACGTTCCCGACCGCAACGGCGGGGATGCCTCGTTGTGCCGCCGCCTGGACGATCAGCTCCGGGTCGAGCGCCCGCGGTGAGGGCGGGGCGACAGCGATGACCATGCAATTCGAGTCGGCACCGAGGGCATCGAGCATTTCGCCGGGATCGCGGGGCTGGAGAAAGCCGACGACGAAAATCCGCCCGGGTGTCGCCGAAAACTCCTCGGCCAACGTGGCAGCGGCAGCCCGTGCACCGGCCGGATTGTGGGCACCGTCGAGGAGGGTGAGCGGGTCGCGGGCCACGATCTCCATTCGGCCGGGGTTGTCCACCGCTGCGAAGCCTGCGAGCACGATGTCTTCGGGGAGGGTGTCCTCCACGAACGCTTCGACTGCAGCGAGCGCCGTGGCCGCGTTCTCGCCCTGATGCGCACCGTGGCACGGTACAAAGATGTCGCGGTAGCTCGCCGTTGGTGTTCGCAGAGTGCACAGTCGACCGCCGAGCGCGACGCGGTTGGAGTCGCAGGCATAGTCGACGCCCTTCAGCCAGATCCGTTCCGCACCAAGGTCTGCGGCCTGACGTTCCAGGTAGGCGACAATGTCGGGGTCGGTCTCGCCGATCACCACCGTTGCACCCGGTTTCACGATCCCGACCTTCTCGCGCGCGATATCGAGCTTGGTGTCACCGAACCACTGCTGATGATCAAGGTCGATGTTCGTGATCACGGCGACCGCGCCGTTTGCGATGTTGCTGGCGTCCCAACGGCCGCCCGCACCGACCTCGATCACCGCAGATTCGACCGCGAGATCGCTGAACCAGCGGAACGCGCCGGCGGTCATGAGCTCGAACCAAGAGTTGCGCTGTCCGGCGGCATCCTCGGCTGTGCGAAGCACGCGGACCATCTCGGCGAAGTCGTCGTCGGCGATTGGCTGGGCACCGAACGCAATTCGTTCGTTCGGCCGAGCAAGGTGCGGGCTCGTGTAGGTGCCGACGGAGCGGCCGAGCGCATGCAACAGCGACGTGGCCATACGGACGGTCGAACCCTTGCCGTTCGTGCCGGTCACGTGAATGAGCGAGAGGTCTTCCTGCGGGTCGCCGAGGAAGGCCGCAAGTCGACGCATACGGTCGAGCGACGGCGGGTCGAGGCGGCGTCCGGCCTGGATGTTCTGGCTGGCAGCGCGGGCGGGCGACGGCGGCCATTGCGCCGGAGCACCAACTACTCCGGCGACGTCGTTGACCATGCCCGTTTCGAGGTTGATGTGCCCGTCGAGGAATGCGATCGCTTCGGCGTAGTTCATGGCGAGGTAGTAAGTGCGCAGACAGTCAGCGCGCAGACGTTCTGCGCGCGTACAAGATTCTCAGCTTGCGGCGCGCCGCGTGCGCTCGACCTTTTCGATCGGCATCTCGGCCCGCGGAACCAACGTGGGGTTGACCTTTTCGAGCACGACGCTGCGGTCGATGACGCAGCGTCCGATGTCGCTGCGGCTCGGCAGGTCGTACATCACGTCGAGGAGTACTTCTTCGAGGATGGCTCGCAGACCACGTGCACCGGTGCCGCGCTTGAGTGCCTGCTCGGCGATCGCGCCCACCGCATCATCGGTGAACTGCAGGTCGACGCCGTCGTATTCGAAGAACTTCTTGTACTGCTTGAGCAGTGCGTTCTTCGGCTCCACGAGGATGCGGGTGAGCGCTTCGACGTCGAGGCTTGTGACCGCGGCGACGACCGGGAGGCGGCCGATGAACTCCGGGATCAGACCGAACTTGTGCAGATCCTCGGGCAGGACGTGCATGAACATCTCGCCGGGATCACGATCGTGCTTGGAGCGGACGAGTGCTGTGAAGCCGACGCCCTTCTGCCCGATACGGCTCTCGATGATCTTCTCAAGGCCGGCGAACGCGCCGCCGCAGATGAACAAGATGTTCGTGGTATCGATCTGGATGAATTCCTGGTGCGGATGTTTGCGTCCACCTTGGGGCGGCACGCTCGCGACCGTGCCTTCGAGGATCTTCAGCAGCGCCTGCTGCACGCCTTCGCCGGACACATCCCGCGTGATCGACGGGTTCTCGCTCTTGCGGGCGATCTTGTCGATCTCGTCGATGTAGATGATCCCGGTTTCGGCCTTCTTCACGTCGTAGTCGGCGGCCTGGATCAGCTTCAGGAGGATGTTCTCGACGTCCTCCCCGACGTAGCCAGCCTCCGTGAGAGCGGTCGCGTCGGCAACGGCAAAGGGGACGTTCAGCATTCGGGCCAGCGTCTGCGCGAGGTGCGTTTTCCCGCAGCCGGTCGGCCCGAGCAGCATGATGTTGCTCTTCGCTAGCTCCACCTCGGCACCACGGTCGACCGGTGTCGTCCCGGTCTGGACGCGCTTGTAGTGGTTGTAGACGGCCACGGCGAGCTGCTTCTTGGCGGTGTCCTGGCCAATGACGTAGTCGTCGAGGAACGAGTGGATCTGGCGGGGTCGTGGCAGTTCATCGAACTGGACCTCGGTGTCGCCAGCGAGTTCTTCCTCGATGATCTCGTTGCAGAGGTCAATGCACTCGTCGCAGATGTACACGCCGGGTCCGGCGATCAGCTTTTTGACCTGCTTCTGCGATTTTCCGCAGAACGAGCACTTGAGGAGGTCGCCTCCATCACCAAACTTCGCCATGTCGCCTTATTCTCTCCGTTGTGAGGGTGCGGTTGTGAGGGATGCGGGGGCGGCGATCAGCGGGCGATGGCGGCCGGGTCGGTCAGAGCACGAGACGAGATGACCTCATCGATTATCCCATAGGTCACAGCCTCGTCGGCGCTCATAATGAAGTCACGTTCCGTATCCTTTGAGATCTTCTCAACGTCTTGCCCCGTATGGCGGGCGAGGATCTCGTCGAGCATCGTTCGCATCCGCATGATTTCGCGGGCCTGGATCTCGATGTCCGACGCCTGACCGCCCGCTCCGCTGTAGGGCTGGTGAATCAGGATGCGGCTGTGCGGCAGGGCAAAGCGCTTGCCCTTCGTGCCTGCCGCGAGCAGCACGGCGGCTGCGCTTGCGGCCTGGCCGTAGCAGAACGTGGTGATGTCGTTGCGGATGAACTGACACGTGTCGTAGATCGCCATCAACCCAGTGATTTCTCCACCGGGTGAGTTGATGTAGATGTTGATGTCCTTGTCGGGGTTTTCCGACTCAAGGAACAGCAGCTGCGCACAGATGAGGTTGGCGATGGTGTCGTCGATCGGCGTGCCGATGAACACGATGTGCTCACGAAGCAGGCGGCTGTACAGGTCGTAAGCCCGCTCGCCGCGGTTCGTCTGCTCGACGACGGTCGGCACGAGGTAGTTGAAGATCGGCTGGGAAGTCACGGCATCGAGCTTGCCACGGGGAGAACGGGTACGCGTGCGATGTTCGGAACCATCGGCACCGATGTGCGGACGCGGCATGGGCCGGACGACCCATCACGCGCCACACAACTATTCGTGATCGTGACCCTCGTGGTCATGGTGATCGTGACCCTCGTGGTCATGGTGATCGTGGTCGTGGTCGTGGCCCTCGTGGTCGTCGAACTCGACGGTCGAGCCGGTGCCGAAGCTGTCCTCGTCGAGATCGCTCGGCGCGAAGATCAGCAGGGCCGGATCGATCGCCTTGCCGTCCTCGTCGACCGCGGTCGCATGCTCGGCGAGCCACGTGACGGCCTTGGCCTTGCAGATATCGGTCTTGAGGATGCCGAGCTGGTAGCTCTTCTCCAGATTCGAGCGAACCTTCTTGGGCTTCATCTTGAACCGCACGGCAAGACGGGTGATCTCGGTGTCGACGTCTTCGTCGCTCGCCTCGATCGCCTCCGCCTCGATCACGGCCCGCAGCGCAAGGTCGGCACGCACAGCTTCGATCGCTGACCCGCGGGCCTCGTCCATGAGCTGCTGCTGCGATTGCCCGGTCGCTTCGAGGTACTGGCTGATCGTCGCGCCCTGCTGGCTCAGACGCTGTGCGAGGTCCTGGATGCGACGCTCAACTTCAGAGTCGATCAGCGTCTCCGGCGTTTCCGCGTCGATGAGATCGACGAGGGCCTTCACGGTCTCCTCCCGCATCGCCATGCTGGCCTGCATCCGCTTGATCGTGCCCATCCGCTTGGCAATGTCGCCACGCAGCTCGGCGATCGTGGTGAACTCGCTCGTGGTGGACGCCCACTCGTCGTTCGCCTCGGGGAGGACCTGCTCCTGCACGTTCTTCACGGTCACGACGAAGTCGATCCGTTCGCTGTCATCGTCGCCGGGTACCGCAGCGTCGAAGGTCAGCGTCTGACCTGCGGAGGCTCCGATGAGGTTCGCGTCGAGCTCCGGCACGACCGACTTGCTACCGACCTCGTAGAGGTAATCCTCGGCCGTGAGGCCCGGGACCGCCTCACCGTTGACCGTACCGGCAACGTCGATGCTCACCGCGTCGCCGTCGTACACCTGGCGGTCAACGATGTTCATCGACTTGAAGCGGGTGCGGAGACGGTCGACCTGCGCGTCGATCTCGGTGTCGGTCATGGCCGGTGACGGGATCGTGACCTGCAGGCCGTCGTAGCCGGGCACACGGACCTTCGGACGCGTCTCGACGATCGCCTCGAAGGTGATCGGACCCGACTCCATGCCGTCTTTGAGGTCGAGCTGGGGCGATGAGATCACGTCGACGTTGTTCTCGACGATTGCCCGCACGTAGAACTCGGGGAGGCTGTCCTCGAGCGCCTGTGCGCGGGCGTACCCCTTGCCGACGCGCTGTTCGAGGATGCGACGCGGCACCTTGCCGGGACGGAACCCGGGCACGCGCACCTCCCGGCCAATCTTGCGGAAGGCCGCGGCCATCGCGGGCTCAAAATCGTCCTCACCGACCTCCACGATCAGCTTGACGATGTTGCTCTGGCCCTCTTGGGGCTCGACCACGGTCTTCATACGAAGGGGAAATGGTACTGGCCCGGCTGCGTCGCCGGATTCGCGTGGTTACCGCTGTGGATAGTGCATCGCCCAGGCTTCGCGGGTCAGCTCCCAGCGGGTGTGATCCTCGGACGGGAACCATTCCCAGCGGCGGGTTTCCTGCGGCGCGAAGCCAAGTCTGCGCGCGACTGCGGCCGATGCGACGTTGCTCGGACGGATCATCGAGTGCAAGGTCATCTCGTTTGGGCGGTTCTCGAACGCCCAGTCGACGCTGGCACGCCCGGCCTCGGTGGCGTACCCGCTGCCCCAGTGGCGGGGATGGAAGGTCCAGCCGACCTCGACGCCGGGCCAGTCGGGGCGGTGCGGAGAATGGGTGCCGCAGCGTCCGATGAGTTCGTTCGTGGTTTTGAGCACGACCGCCCATTGGCCGGTGCCGCGTAGCGCCCACTGTCCGACGAACGCCGCCATCTGGTCCCAGGCGCTGAACTCGTTGAAGGTGTCGGGGAGGAGCAGACTTGCACGGACCACGGGGGTGTCGAGGATGGCGAAGTAGGCCGCTCGGTCTCGTTCTGCGAACGGCCGCAGCACCAGACGCTGCGTTTCGATCGTTGGCGTTTCCGTGGGGTTCGCCGGGTCTGGTGCTGGTGCGGTCATATGGTCGGGACGGCCGGATTCGAACCGGCGACCCCCTGCTCCCAAAGCAGGTGCGCTACCAGGCTGCGCTACGTCCCGTACTCCCCCAGCTTGGCACGTGGAAAGGTGACACCTGCGACGCTTTTGCACGATCTAGAGTGGACGGACCTTCGCGGGTGTAGCTCAATGGTTAGAGTTCCTGCCTTCCAAGCAGGCCATGCCGGTTCGATCCCGGTCACCCGCTCCACACATTTTGCCTGGTCACAGGCTTAAGCGATGCCTCGACCTGCTCTCACGGGAGCCGATTTCCGGGTTTCGCGCCCCAGTTGCGCCCCAGTGGAAAAGTCGTGGGCAGCGGAGCGGGGCTCGCCACGGTCTCCAACGGTCATGCGGACGCGACTCCGGGAGTTCTGCCCACATCGACCGACTTCGAGCCAAGGAGGTGTTCCACTCGAATCTCTGCTTTTCTTGCACACAATTCAAACCGCGAGCGAATAACCTTCAAGCATGACAGGCGGAGCAAATCCTCAAGGTTCCGTTTGGAGGCGATGGGACCCGCACGTACACCTTCCGGGCACACTCTTGAGCGATCACTACGGATCGACAACCGTCGGTGAGGCCTTGGACATTCTGGCCAACTGCGCACCTGGGATCGAGGTAGTCGGTGTTACAGATTATGCGACGACTCGGAGCTTTCGACAGGCTCAAGCGGCGCACGCCGCAGGACATGGGACGAGCATCAAACTACTTTTCCCCAACGTCGAGCTGCGATTTACGATTCCAACGTCGCGAGGACCCGGGATCAACATCCATCTCCTTTGCGCACCTGAGGACGTCGACGAACTAGATCGCTTTCTCCGGCTACTCGAGTTCACATGGCACGAACGGACATATAACGCGTCACCGACCAGCTTGATGGAGCTGGGACGCGCCTTTGAGAATAATTCGACTCTCGAAGAAGAGGCTGCTCTAACCTCCGGCGCAAATCAGTTCAAGGTTTCGTTGGATAACTTGCGGTCGAGATTTCGGTCTGATCAATGGGCGCGGGATCGACTGTTACTCGCCGTGTCGGGTGGCACCGGCGATGGCACATCAGGTCTGGCGAAAGACACGTCCTTTGCCGCCCAAAGACAAGAACTCGATCGACTTTGCCCGATCATCCTGACCGCTACGCCCAGTCAACACACGTATTGGTCAGGAGTTGGCGCGGACTCCTTGGATGAACTGGCACGGAAATACGGCGGCCCCAAACTTTGCCTCCACGGCAGCGATGCTCACACCATCGAACGCCTCGGAGTTCCCGTCGACGACCGGCGGATGTGGCTGAAAGGCGACGCCACTTTCGAAACGCTCCGGCAAACGTGTATCGAACCGATCGCACGATCGGCGATCGGTCCGGAGGCCCCATCACGAACAGCCTTTTCGAGTCGAATAGTCGCCTTGCAGGTCGAAACCACCGGCGGCTGGTTTGTGCAAGAGCCGGTTCCCATTAATCCCGGGCTGGTCGCAATAATTAGGAGCGTCGCGTAACTACTTAGAGTGCGTGTTTCCCCGGATTCTGTCAATACACCCACCCTTTATGCGCGGAGAGTGGCGAGTGTTGCGGTAGCTC
>JAYSSR010000010.1:0-48821 GCA_043720395.1 Acidimicrobiia bacterium | reverse complement strand
CCAAATCGGTCGGTGTGGCCTCAGATCGGCCCGATTTGAGGCCACATCGACCGATTTCAGGCCACGCTCACTGGGTAGGAACGGGCGACGCCGTCCTCGTGCACCATCCAGTGGACGAAACGGTGGAGTGGGTACATCGCGTCGTGCGGGTTGCCGATCGTGCTCGGTCCGGCCTCGCCGAGATGCACGACCCGTTGCGCTCCGCTGCTGGCGAGGCGGTCGCGATAGTCGGCTGCTCGTTCGAACGGGAAGAAGCCGACGGTCTGCGTGGCGACGTTGACCCATTTGACTGCGTCGTCGAGTTTGTCCACTCGGACGACATTCGCGGTCTTGTTGATTGGGTGAAAGTCCACGGGCTCGTCGGAGCGAATCACGAGACCCTTTCCGTCCGCCTTGCCCCAGACTCCGTAGTCGTCGTCGAGCATCATCAGTGATTCGACCTGTTCGCGCAGATCAATGGACAGTGGACGGCTGTCACCGGATGCTGCAGCCCGAGCGGCGATGCACTCGTGCAGCTTCTGACTGAATCGATCGGCCTGGGTCTGGTCACCTTCGACGAACAGGAATCGGCTGGCGACGCACGCCTCTTGGTTGAGCGTCATGACGTCGGTGGATGCGAGGTCCGCGACCTGAGCGAGAGTTTCGTTTGATGCGAAGGCTTCTCTGCCTACCATCGAGATTGAGGTTTTCGGATCGAACGAGACCAGCTGGAAGCCCGGGCCGAGATATTTGACGACGTTATTGATGGCGTCGCCGCCACCCCATGCCACGATCTTGTCGAAGTAGTGCGGCCGGTACAGCACCCGTTCAACCGTGTCGTCGCCACCGCGCCAGTACACCGCGGACATCGATTGCACGATCGGATGGCCGGGGTCGATCTCGGCCATGATTCGCAGGATTGCGACCATTGTAAAGGGGTCGGATGAGGACATTTTGAACAAATTGACTGCCTTGACCATCGCACCCTGCGCGACAGACTTCACGGCCACGCCTGGTGAATTGCCCGGCAACACGTGAATCAGCCGCGGAGCAAAAGCTCGGACAAAACTTCTTCGGCCGGTGAAGTCCTGCTTTGGTACCCATTCATCGAGTGCTTTCGGATCAGGGAAATTCTGCTCGACCTCGGCCATCAGCTTGCGCCGGTCGAGATAGCTGGCTGCATACAGCGCCTGATTCGCGACCACCTCGCGCGGAAGGATGTGCGTGGAACAGATCCGTTCGACGCATTCCTGCATGAAGACGTTGCGCGGGTCGCGGATACGTTCCCCCGTTTCGACGAGGAAGTCGATGATCTCGGTCAAGGGAACGTTCAGCAGCGGTGGAGTCTCGGTGCGGGGCGGAACGACGCGGTCAAAGGGCACGTGCGGCGTGGTGAAACTCACGCCAAGGTCACGGGAACGATGTGTTACATCGAGTCCCTCGATCAGCTCGCCACGAACGAAGAACGGGGCGGAGATGACGTGCTCGGCCGTCGTCATGACTCTCCTCGGACGTAGGCATCGACCGTGCCTGCGCAACCGATCTTGTCGTCGCCTTGCAGGTCGGCATAACGGACGATGTTGTCTCGGATCGACGGACCTTTGTTGCCGCAACCGCAGGGGCCGAACTCGATCGAGATCTTGTCGCCGGTGATCACGCCACCCCAGCGTCCGTCGAGCGACAGGTCGAAGAAGGCGGCCCGGCCCTCAACCTCGCCACTACCCATCGGAAGCAACTCATCACCGTTCGCGTTGAGCAGAAACGGAACGATCCATGGTGGTAGGTGATAGCGGCCGCCTTCCCGACATTTCGGCATACCCGAATTCAATTCCTGCATCGAATAGTTCTGAAACGTCCGGCTCGGGGGGATATTGAACGTGTCGTGCACGAACTCCTGATAGTCGTCCGGAAGGAGCGCGCGTTTCAGTCCTCCACCGACATAGATGCAATTGTCCGGGTCGAAGTCCTTTGCACTAAACCCTTTCTCTCGTACTATTTTGGCGACGGCATACAGACCACTCCACAAGCCGGAGACCATCAGCTTCCTGGCACGGTTCGCGATGATTTCGTCCGCCGTCTGCTCGATCGCCCGGTCCATCACCGCTTGCCGTACGGCCGACGTGCTCTCGAAAGCCGCAATCTCTTCGGGCCGTGCAGTGCCGTCGGAGATCCGCTTGCGCATCACCACCATCTTGGTGAGCGTGCCGACGGTGATCGGAGGCACCGGATAGGTCCAGCGTGGCCATTCAGGATTTGCGAAAGCGGCCGCTTGTGCTTGGCCGATGATGACGTTCTTCGGCACGGTTGCGACCGGCGCACATCCGATCATCATGCGGTCCTGCTTCGGTTCGACCCCGGAGCCCCAGGAGAACACACCGACGGTATCGAGGCGCGACCAGTCCATGTCCTTCTCGGATGCGATCAGCATCGCCGATTTGCCCGTGGTGCCGCTGGAGCAGGAGATGTAGTTGCGCTCGGCCTGCAACTGCTCGATCCAGTCGTCGATGTCACGGATCGAACCAACATCGAGGGGCGCGATCGGGTACGGCGAAAATCGTGCGCAGCCATTTGCTCAGCCGGTCCCACTTCTCCTCGACAAGGAAGCTTTCCGGGTAGCTCTTGTACGCAGTGTGCGGGAAGAGCAACGGAACCATGTCGTCCAGGCTTCGGATCTCCGAGATTCCCGCCTCACTGGCCCGGTGACCGAGGAGTTTGATCAGATCCTTGCGATCTTGGAACCGTTCGTTGAGGGCGGCGACTTGCGGGCCCTGGAGTTCTTCCCACGAGATGTCGAAGCGAGCGCTCGATCCCTGGTGGCCCATCAGCGTTTCCGTTGCGTTCTGCATTTTGTTGTCTCCAGCTCGAATGGCACCTGCTACGTTTCATTATGTCACTCATCACACGACGCAAGGAAACCCATCAACGCTCCACCGATCAGCACGTCGAGTCGCGCCGGACGCCCAACGCGCGACCAGGCTGAGGCGCGACAGGTCGAACTTCTCGATTGCGCGCTCGACATGTTTCTCGAACGCGGGTTTGCGCAAACGACGATAGAAGGCGTCGCAGCAGCCGCCGGCATGACGAAACGGACGATCTATACCCGCCACCCCGACAAGGCCGCACTCTTCCTCGCCGCGGTTCAGCATGCCATCGAGCGCCTGATCGTTCCCGAATCGGCGATGCATGAACTCGAAACAGACGACCTCGCCACAACCCTCACCGCCGTTGCCCGCACGCGCGTTGCAAGAATAACGACGCCCGAGGGCCTCAAACTGCAGCGGATCATCGCAACAGAGTCATACCGGTTTCCCGAGATATTCACCGCTTCCTATGATCAGGGCACCAAGCCGGTGATCAACTACCTATCTGAACTTTTGCAACGACACATACCAGACATAGAATGCCCCACCATGGCTGCAATTGTGTTCATGAGCATGGTTGTCAGTGGTCCGGTCCGAATCATTGTCTCGGGCAATGTGCTCACACAGTCAGAAATCGACGACCGAATCAACTACGGCGTGCAGCTGTTTTTGAACGGAGTCGGAAAAGAGAAGCGACCCAGAGATCGGAAACGCAAATGAACGAAACCAAAACCGTCGTCGTCACCGGAGCCAGTTCCGGAATAGGCAAAGAGGCAGCAAAGGTACTTGCCGCGCAGGGTTGGACGGTCATCGCCCACGGCCGCGACGCCAAAAGATCAGCTGCGGCTGAAGCCGAGATTCGAAGCGTTGCCACTGGTCGCGTCGAGATGATCCAGGGCGATCTTTGCCTGATGTCGGAGACGGCGCAGATGGCCGAAGAGATCGCGGCGCGCACGGACGCAGTCCACGTGTTGCTCAACAATGCAGGGGGGATGCGGAGTGAATTCGTTGTTACTGACGAAGGGAACGAGACGACTTTCGCTGGTAATCACCTTGGACATTTTCTCCTGACACAACGACTCATGCCCCAGCTCACCGCCGCGGGGGCATCTCGCGTTATCAACACGTCTTCCGAAGGACACCGACATTCCCGAGGAATCGACTGGGACGATCTCCAGGCGACACGCAGCTGGGACTCGGGCGCGTCGTACTGCCTTGTCAAGCTCTACAACGTGCTCTTCACTCGTGAGCTGGCACGGCGCGGAACGGACGACAGACTCGTTGCGCATGCATTCCATCCGGGCAGGGTGGCGAGCAACTTCTTGAACCACGCAGTGGCTGCGACCCGGGAGTACATGCTGTCCCAAGAAATGGACTCGCCAGCTACCGCCGCCGAGCCGTTGGTTTGGCTGGCAACGTCACCAGAGGCGGGGGAGTCCAGCGGGCTGTACTGGAACTGCCGCACACCCGAGACCCCTGCCGCCGCAGCGCTCGACGACGAAGCTTGCACCCGACTCTGGGCGGAAAGCGAAAGGCTGGTGGCCGGATCCCTCGGCCCCCGCTGAGGAGCTCGTGCTCCGGCCATGCGGCGGAAAGCGCGGCAAGGCAACGAGACGACCGACTCGGCACGCCGCAACCGACTTCAGGCGCTCCATCTTGACATTCCAAAGGTGCTGTGAAAGCGTCTCTCTCGTTCTGCGAGAATGCAATTTCCAGTTTCGGGGGAAACCGTGGCCGTCACCACCAAAAGGCTGAGCGACCAGGTCGGCGTGGAGGTCACCGACCTCAGCGTTGAACAGCTCGTGGACCCGGAAATCGGGGCGGAACTCGACGCATTGCTAGGCGTCCACGGCGTACTGGTGTTCCGCGAAATTAACGTTGACGACGCGACCCAGGTCATGTTCAGCCGCCACTTCGGCGAGGTGCAGACCGTTCACGGGGGCTTGCGCGAAACACCGGAGATTTTCGTCGTGTCGCTCGACCCGGCGAAAACGCGAATGGCCGAGTACTTGAGGGGGACCGTGTTCTGGCACATCGACGGATCGACGGACCCCATGCCGAACAAATGCACGATGCTCAGCGCGAAGGCCGTCGCAAGCGAAGGTGGCGACACGGAATTCTGCGGGACGTACAGCGCCTACGACTCCCTTCCCGGTGACGTGAAGACCCGCATCGACGGACTTCGTGTGATGCACAGTTTTGCGGCCGGACAGCTCGTCGTCGATGCCAACCCTGGCCCGGAGACACTGGCGATGTGGCGAAAAGCGCCGTCTCGAGTGCAGCCGCTCGTGTGGAAACGCACCGATGGCCGGAAGTCCCTCGTGCTCGGCGCAACAGCCGAGTACATCGTGGACATGGACCGTGCCGAGGGCGACGCGCTCCTCGCTGAGCTGGAGGAGTGGACCACGCGTGCGGCCAACGTCTACCGCCACGCGTGGACCGTCGGTGACCTCGTGGTGTGGGACAACCGAGGCACGATGCACCGCGCAGTCCCCTACGCACCCACGTCGCCTCGGCTCATGCACCGGACAACGATCCTCGGCGACGAAGCCTTTCTCTAGGAGCACCCATGCCGTTTGAAGGAACTACTGCCGTTGTCACCGGCGGCGCGTCGGGCATCGGCCTCGGGATCACCGAGGCGCTGGCGGCCAAGGGTTGCAAGGTCGCGATCCTTGACCTGAACCAAGACGCGCTCGACACCGAGGTCGCTCGGTTGCGCAGCGAGGGTCGCACCGTGTCGGGCTACCGCGTCAACGTCGCCGAGCGTGATGAGGTCGATGCCGCGTACGCAGCGATCCGCGAAGAGTTCGGACCGATCCTCATCCTCGTGAACAACGCGGGCATTGAACAGTTCGGCAAGTTCTCGAAGATGTCTCCCGACGAGTGGGAGCGCGTCATGGCCGTCAACCTCCGTGGCCCCTTCAACTGCACGCAGGCCGCACTCAACGACATGCAAGCGGCGAATTGGGGGCGGATCGTGAACATCTCGTCGTCGAGCGCGCAATCGGGCCAACCGCTGATGTCCGCCTATGTCGCGTCGAAGGCCGGGCTGATCGGGCTGACGAAGGCACTCGCGTTGGAACTCGGTCCGCGCGGCATCACCGTGAACACCATCCCGCCGGGCATGATCATCACACCGATGACCGATCGCGCCGTCGCGGAGGGACGCTTCCCGATGCCGATCGAGCACTACGCGTCGATCACGCCCGTGCGACGAGGGGGCGAACCCGCTGACATAGCCAACGCGTGCGTGTTCTTGTGTATGGACGAATCGTCGTACATCACCGGTCAGGTTATCGGCGTTAACGGCGGCCGCAACACGTGAGCGCGGCTGGTCCACGGGTCCCACCGCTTCCCGCCGCCGAATGGGGAGATGCGGAGCACGCAGCAGTTGCAGCGCTGTGGGGCATACCCGGCGACCAACTCGACCGAGCCGGCAGCGGCGGACCCGCCGACCCCACGAAGTTCAAGGTTCTGGCCACGATGGTGCACCACCCTCGCCTGGCTCGCGGATTCTTCCAGTACAACCGCACGATTCTCTTCGGAGGCAAGCTCAACGAGCGCCAACGTGAACTCGTGATCCTCCGCGTTGCCCATCGGCAGCGATCCGAATACGAGTGGGGTCAACACGTGAAGTTGGCGCTCGACGCTGGTGTGACACGCTCAGAGATACAGGCAGTCGCGACGGGGAATTCGGCCTTCAACGGTGTTGACCTGCTGATGCTTCAGGCCACCGATGAGCTACTCGTTGGTGGCCGCATAGAGCCCACAACGTGGGACCGGTTGGCCGCCGATCTGAGCACGAAACAACTCATGGAATTGGTGTTCTGCGTTGGTGGCTACATGACGCTCGGCATGGCGTTCGAGAGCTTCGGTCTTGAACCCGAATCCGACACCGAGCCACTTCCGCCACCCCTCGCGAACTAGGACTACTGATGACGACTTTGACGCTTGTTGGGCAAGAACCGAACCTACTGATCGACGGGGAGCTTGTTCCTGCCACCTGCGGACGACGCTTCGAGTCGATCAACCCTGCGACCGAAGAAGTCATCGGCACATCGGCGGATGCGACCGTCGCCGATGCGGAGCGCGCAGTTCGCGCCGCCCGCCGTGCGTTCGACACCACGACGTGGTCGACCGATGTGGTCTTTCGTTCGCACTGTCTTCGCCAGTTGGCGAAGGCATTGCGTGATCACGTCGAGCCGATGCGCGCGCTCACGATCGCGGAGGTCGGCGTCCCGATTTCGCTCACGACCGGACCGGCATTGGAGGGCGCGATCGGCGTCTTGGAGTACTACGCGGAATTGGCCGCGAACTACTCGTTGACGCAAGACCTCGGCGTTGCTGCTGCTCGCGGCGGGTTCCACCACCGGTGGGTCGAGAAGGAGGCGTACGGTGTTGTCGCAGCGATCTCTGCGTACAACTATCCGAACCAGTTGAACCTTGCGAAGATCGGTCCCGCTCTCGCAGCCGGTTGCACGGTCGTGCTGAAGGGTGCGCCCGACACCCCGTTGGTAACGCTCGCCCTTGGGCAGCTGATTGCCGAATACACCGACATTCCGGCTGGCGTCATCAACGTTCTCGCGTCGAGTGAGGCGTCGGTCGGTGCCGTGCTCACGACCGACCCACTGTTGGACATGGTGTCGTTCACCGGCTCCACGGCGGTCGGTCGTTCGATCATGGCGGCCGCCGCGCCGACGCTCAAGAAGTGCTTCCTCGAACTCGGAGGGAAGTCTGCGTACCTTGTGCTGGACGACGCCGTCGTGGCGCACGGCGCGATGTTCTGCTCGTATGCCGCAGCGTCGCACGCCGGTCAGGGTTGCGCGATCACTTCGCGGCTCGTGGTCCCGCGCGCCCGACTTGACGACGCAATCGGGATCGTGTCGAAGACGTTCCAGGGCATGAAGGTCGGTGACCCTTCCGATCCGTCGACGTACCTCGGACCGCTGATCAGTGCCCGTCAACGTGAGCGAGTGCAGGCCCACGTTGATCGTGCGGTTGCGGACGGCGCTCGCGTCGTGGTTGGCGGAGGGCCTCCCGCCGAGCTGGAACGCGGGTTCTTCTTCAGTCCGACGCTGATCGTCGATGCCGACGAGAACAGCCACGTCGCTCAAGAGGAGGTCTTCGGACCTGTCCTCACGATCATTCCCCACGACGGCGACGACGATGCCGTTCGCATCGCGAACAATTCGATCTTCGGTCTGTCGGGCGCGGTGCACTGCTCCGACCGTGAGCGCGCCGTCGCTGTGGGCCGCCGAATTCGCACCGGCACGCTGAGCATCAATGGTGGGAACTTCAATACGCCGGACACGCCATTTGGTGGCTACAAGCAGTCGGGCATTGGACGCGAGATGGGCGTGGCCGGCCTGGAGGAGTTCCTGGAAATGAAGTCGTTCGCTGAACCGGCCCTCGCCCCTGGCCCTTCGACGGAACCCTGATCATGTCGACTGGGCCGCTCGCTGGCGTCAAGGTTGTGGAAGTGGCCCTGTGGGGCTTCGTACCGTCGTGCGGTGGCGTGCTCGCCGACTGGGGTGCCGACGTCATCAAGGTCGAGCATGCCCGCAACGGTGACCCTCAGCGCGGACTCAAGCAGATGGGCACGTTCGTGATGGGCACACCGAACCCGGCGTTCGAGCACCCCAACCGCGGCAAGCGCAGCATCGGTGTCGACCTGGCGCAGCCCGAGGGTCTCGCCGTGCTTATGGACCTCGTTCGAGAGGCCGACGTGTTCCTCACGTCGTTCCTTCCCGCGGCGCGTCGCAAGCTCGGCATCGAGCCTGAAGACATTGCCGCCGTCAACCCGAAGGCCATCTACGCCCGCGGGAGCGCGCTCGGAACGAAGGGCGAGGAGAGCGAATACGGCGGCTACGACATGACCGCATTCTGGGCCCGCGCCTCCACGGCGATGAGCATCACCCCGGTCGATCTGGAAGGCCTGATCATGCCTCCGTCACCTGCCTACGGCGACACGATCTCCGGCACGAACCTTGCGGGCGCAATCGCCGCGGCGTTGTTCAAGCGAGAGCGCACGGGCGAGGCGTCGGTCGTGGATGTGTCGCTGTTGAGTAGCGGCGTGTGGGCGCTCGGCATGGGTATTGCCTGCTCGCTGCAGCAGGACAAGGCATGGATTGCGGCGAAGACTGGCTACAACGTTGCGCCGACCAACCCGCTTTCGGGCATCTATCGCACGTCGGACGATCGCTTCATGTCACTCGTCATGCTGCAGCCCGACCGCTACTGGGCCGACGTGTGCCGTCACATCGATCGCCCCGAGCTGGCCGACGATCCTCGCTTCTCCGACAGTGCCGCTCTGGCGGTGCATGCTGCTGAGGCGACCGCGATCCTGCGCGCATGCTTTGCGTCTCGCACGCTGGAGGAATGGTCAGCGCGCTTACGAACCCTCGACGGTCCGTGGGCACCGGTGCAGGATTCCGTGCAGGTCGGGAGGGACCATCAGGTCAGAGCCAACAGCATGGTTGTCGGCGTTGTGGACGACTCCGGCGAGTCGGCCGGGTACGAGTTGGTGTCGAGCCCCGCACAGTTCAACGAGATGCCAGCCGTACTGCGTCGGGCACCCGAATTCGCGGAACATACCGAGTTGGTGCTCATGGAGATGGGCGTCGACTGGGACCGAATCGCGGAGCTGAAAGAGTCCGGCGCTGTTTCGTAAATCAATGTCGCCCACTATCGACTGAAACCGGTCCGGTCCGACATCGAAATGGCCGTAGTGGGCGACATTCGCGTTTCATGAAAGGTCACCAAGTGTCGAAATACATCCTGCACGTCTCGTCGTATCCGTCGCACCCAACCCGCACCGACGAATTCAATCGCTGGTACGAGGAGTTTCACATCCCCGAGGTCGTTGCGCTCGACGGCATTGTCGGCGCGCGTCGCCTGGCACCGGCCGACCCTGACGGTGGTGCCCACATCGTTGAATACGACCTTCAGGGCGACCCGCATGAGGCGGTCGCCAACATCCGGGCAGCTGCCGCCGCGGGCAAGCTCACCATGTCCGACGTGCTCAGCCTCGGACCGATCCCGGAGATGCGGATCATGGAGATCTACTCGGAGTACACGAAGCGATAATCTGAGCCTATGCGCGCAACCGTGATCGAGGGCCTCGACGTCCACCGGGGCGAATGGGTTGTGGTCGACTACGCGAACCGCCGAGTCGTGCTTTCAGCGAAGACACGCCCGGCCCTCGTCGCTGAGCTGAAGCGTCTGGGTTTCGTGGGCGGAATCGTGATGCGTGTACCCGAGATCGACGAACCGTTGCTGGTCGGCCTTGGCTGATTTTCAGGCTTGGGAGTACGACTACGTTGACGTCGCCGAGGTCACGGGGCTGGTCACTCCACGGCCGCTTATTCCAATGTCGCTTGGCTTCCCGTTGAGAGGTGAATCCGGGCCGTTGGTGTTTGGTCTTGCTGATTCCGGAGCCGAGTATTCACTCGCGGATTGGCGACTCGCGGAAGAGATCGGGGTCGACCCCACGAACCCTTCGGAGGAAGTCGTTCGGTTGCGTATCTGTGGAAACTCTGTCGACGTACACCTTTGTCAGGTCGAAATGACGATGTATCGCCCGGATTGCACGACAAGAACGATGTCCGATCGTGGTACGGGGACGTTGGGTTTGTGTGGGACTGGCCAGCCCAAAGCTTCGGTATGGTGCTTGGTCGCAGGTCATTTTTCGATCAATGGGCGTCACCTTTTCGAGGTGCCGAACGGACTTTTATGGTCGGAACAACCGACAGCGTCCGGTGAACGTAAAATGCGGCGACCAGCTCAGGTGGTCGCCGTCAGCTCGGGTTGATCAATTGCGTTACAGGAACACGTCCGAGACCTGCAGCATCATGTCTGGGCAGGGCAGCGTCAGCCAGTCGCCGACGGCGTAGGTCGTGCTCGACCAGGCACCGCGACGATCGCGCACGTGGGCGAGGATCGTGCTGGTGACCGGGTCGACGATCAAATACGCCTTCAGGCTCGATAGCCGCCGGTAAACCGTGAGCTTCGTGACCTTGTCGCGCTCATGCGACGACGGTGAAAGAACTTCGACGAGAAGGCACGGCTTCGTCACGAAGAAGTCGTCGGCCTCATCCTCGCAATACACCCCGACGTCGGGGTATTTGCCGTTGAGATCGTCGACCTTGACCAGTTGGTCGGCGGCCCGTGCTCGGCAGCCTGCCAATCGAGCAGCCGGCGCGATCAACACGCTCAGGTTCATTACAACATCGTTGTGGCGCTTGCTCGCTCCTGCCATGGCGTAGGCCACCCCGCCGATGAGCTCATGCTTCATTTCGGATTCACGCTCGACCGCAAGAAACTCATCAAAGTTCAGGTGGGGGTGCGCCGACGTCATGCTCATGTTCGCTCCTCCCTCGTTTGCGCTGGACAACTCTACCGAAGAACACGCCGACGACGGCTGCGATCACGTCGAGTGCACACCGTCGTGGCTGCATAGTGCCCACACCCGCACAAACCGCATGGCTTCGCGGTACGTTCGGTGGCTCGCGGTATGTTCGACGTACGTGGAACGTACCGCGAACGACTGAACGTACCGCGAAGGTCCGAAAAGTCAGAGCTCCACGAGGCGGGGGGCGTGGCCGCGCGCGAGGAGTTCTCGGCCGATCTCCGTCGGCAGTGTCTTGGCCGATCCGAAGAGTGTGTCGAGGACGAGGGCACGTTTCATGGCGAGATGGAACGGGTGGTCGGTCGTGAATCCGATGCCCGCGAGTATCTGTTGGGCGTTTGCCGCCGTGGTCCGTGCTGCATTTCCCGCAAGCGACTTTGCTGTCGCGGCGACGAGCGGGTCGTTGGACTCGCCGAGCACCGCCGCCACGGCTGCGGCACCTTCGATCGCGACGAGTGATTCAGCCAACCGCGCTCGGACAAGTTGGAACGAAGCGATCGGTTTGCCGAACTGGACGCGGTCAATCGCGTGCAGGCGTGCGAGTTCGAGCATCCGACGTGACACACCGATGAGCTCGTGCGCGAGCGCGCCGCGTGCGAGACACACCGTGCGCAACCACCCCTCGGACCTAATGTCCAACACTTCGCCGAGCGGCAGCGAAACTCGTTCGACGCGGCGATAGGCAGCCCCCGGGTCGATCCCAAGACCGATACGCGCACGTAGTACCTCTGCCTCAACGACGGCAACTCCCACCGGCCCTTGGCCCGAGTCCGAACGGGCGAACGCGACAACCGCCCGCGTCGCTCCATCGATACGTGAAGAAGCCAGTCCTCTCACCATCAGCACACCGCCTTCGACGGAACCGGGTACCTCGGCACCGTGCGGTTCGGGCAGCACCACGCAGGTGTCCGATGACGCGTCCAGGCCCATTGCATTGAGCAGAACGTCGTCGAGCAACGACGCCACGGACACGGTCGAGCCAAGCAACTCGAACGCCATGGCCGACGCTTGACGTGGATATGAGTCGAGGACGTCGATCCAGCCGACTTCGCGCAAGGCCGCGTCGAGTGCCGCGCCGGACTCCCCCTCCATCGCCGCCTCGAAACTTCGCCGTAGGAGCGCGAGATCCTCAGCGTCAAGCAGCTCCGAACTCACGACTCGGCCCCGAGGTCCAGAAGGCGACGGGCCACGATGCTGCGCTGGATCTCCGCCGTGCCACCGTAGATCGTTGCCGCACGCGAGTAGAGGAACTCCGAACGCCACTGCTCCGCATCGGCTGAGTCGTCGAACTCGATGACGCCGCCGAGGAGACCGCGTGCGGTGTCGAACACCGTTTGTTCGGCCGAGGCAATCAGGATCTTGTCGATCGACGTCTCCGCACCCAGGGTCCCCGCACTTGCCAACCGGTGCTGCGTCGCGAGCGATCGGCAGCGAAATGCGAACACGCTCTGGAACGCCTCGCCGAGGGCACGAGCCGACTCAGCGGAGGCGTCGCCCAACGACACCACGTGCGCAACCAGATCCCCGACCCGCTTGTGGAGGAACGCACCTCGGTGCCAAAACGTCGTTGACCGCTCGTACGGAAGGATGTCAGCGGCGATCTTCCAACCATCGCCGACGCCCCCGAGCACACGATCCGCTGGCACGAACACGTCGTCGAAGAACACCTCGGCGAACTCGTGACGCCCGTTCTGGATCTGCATCGGACGCGACGTGATGCCGGGCGAATCGACGTCCACAAAGAGTGCCGTGATCCCACGATGCCCGCTGTCGGGACCGCCGGTGCGCACCAGCAGGACGCAGCGCTGCGCGTACTGAACGTAGCTCGTCCACACCTTCTGGCCGTTGACCCGGAAGCCACCATCGACCGCCTCGGCGCGACAGGTGAGCGATGCGAGATCGCTTCCCGCTCCGGGCTCCGAGAAGCCCTGACACCACGTCTCGTCGCCGCGCAGCAATGGCGGAACCATCTGCGCGCTTAGCGACTCGGACGCGTACTTGATCACCGTCGGCGCGAGCACTTCGATCATCGACCAGAGTCCGGCGTCGGCCAGGTCGCGGGCTGCGACCTCTTCGCCCACCACGGCGCGCAACAGCGTTGAACCGCCGAGCCCTCCAACCGTCTCCGGCCAGCCGTAGCGGCCGAAGTCAGCGTCGAACAAGGCCCGCTTGACCCGGACGAACTGCTCAAATTGGAGGTCGAGCGTGCCCGCACCTTCGAATGGTGCTGCGAGATCGGCGGAACCATCCAGCCAGGCGACCAAGTCGCGCCGGAACGTTGCGGTGTCCACCTCGGTCAAGGCCGGTAGACCTTGCCGCCCTTCATCACGAACGCCATTCGCTGCGTGACCGTGATGTCGGTGAGCGGGTCTCCGAGGACGCCGACGATGTCTGCGAACAAGCCAGGTTCGAGGCGTCCGCGGTCGTCGACATCGATGAGTTCGCAGCTCACCAGCGTCGCCGCCTGAAGCGCCTGAAGCGGCGTCATGCCGCGATCGACGAGCGCCTTGAGTTCCTTCGCATTGTGACCGTGCGGGATCGCCGGAGCGTCGGTCCCGCACGCGATCTTGACGCCCGCCTTGATGGCGCGAGAGATCGTCTCGCGTGCACGGGGAAATACCTCCGCCGCCTTGGCCTGCAACGCCGGTGCGGCGCGCGAAACGTCCATGCCTTCGGTGAGGTACGTGGTGGCGACGAGAAACGTGCCCCGCTCGACCATCAGAGCGATCGTGTCGTCGGACATCAGCGAGCCGTGCTCGATGCAGTCGATGCCTGCCTCGATCGCCGCCCGGATGCCAGCCTCTCCGTGGGCGTGTGCGGCAGCCTTCAGACCCGCGCGGTGCGCCTCTTCGGCGACCGTGCGCAGTTCTTCGAGACTGTACTGCTGAGCCCCCGCAGGCCCGGTGTGCGACATCACGCCCCCGGACGCGCAGCACTTGATGACCTTCGCTCCGTGCTTGATCTGGTAGCGAACCGCGCGCCGAATCTCATCGACGCCATCCGCCACACCCTCCTCCACGGAGATCGGCATGATGCCCGACGCCAGTGCCTGGAACATGGTCGGATCGAGATGGCCGCCGGTCGGTGTGATCGCGTGGCCTGCCGGGACAATGCGCGGTCCGTCGATCCAGCCAGCGTCGATAGCGCGACCCAACGCGGCATCGAGCAAGAGGCCACGGGTCGGCACGAACAGACCGAGGTTACGGACCGTCGTGAACCCGGCTCGCAGGGTCCGTTTGGCATTCGCGACACCGCGTAGCAGGCGCTCGGCCGG
The DNA here is from genome assembly GCA_043720395.1 of Acidimicrobiia bacterium. Classification (GTDB taxonomy): domain Bacteria; phylum Actinomycetota; class Acidimicrobiia; order Acidimicrobiales; family JANYDT01; genus JANOYY01. Next base: position 34,300 of record JAYSSR010000010.1, on the reverse strand, counting down.
GTCATCTTGCACCGAATCGAACGTGTGGGCGCCTGGGCCTCCGAGGACAAGGTTGACCTCCATGTCCATGAGGCCGGGTAGGAGCGTGAGCTCACCGAGGTCGATGACGTTGGTCGCGGGGTCGGCCGCCAAGTCTGGTAACGACGAAGACACGTCGGTGATGCGCTCACCTTCAACCGTGATGAACGCGGGCGACAGGGTACGGCCGGTGACAACATCGATCGCCGCCTTCGCCTTCAGAACGATGACGTCAACGGTCGCAACAGGCATGAGGGCGACGTTACTCAGACGATCGTTTCGCGAGTACAGATCATTCCGGCCGCTCCGCTGTCGGGTACTCGCGGCTGACGCCAGCACTCGACCGGAAAGCTCACCTCGATGAGCGAGAAAACGAGCCTCATCACGTGACGCGCCTCGTCGGGCATGTCATCGAGCGGGTACCGCTGACAATACGCAATCAGGTCTTGGATGCGCGGGAAAGCGTGGTCGTAGAACGTCTGCATTTCAGCCATTGTGCTGGCGAGACGTTTCGCATATCGTTCCGATTGCGCCTCGAGGACCCAAGCCGAAAATTGCTCTAGATCGGCGAACTCGACCGGAAGAACGTTGGACACAACGGTACTCATTTTCGATTCTCTCAGACGCTCGCGGGCACGTTCGCCCATGGGAAGTTGACGGGAGTTCCATCCTGATGAGCGCGCACGAACTCGCGTACCGCTGCATGGTGGTGGCGACAGAGGATCTCCTGATCGTTGAGCACGAAGGTGTCGACTACTCGGGTTTCCAGCATTGTCTGCGTGGCCTCAAGAGTGTTCGCGTCCTGCAATGCGAACTCCTTGGTGGTGGCAACGGTCAGCTCCTGACGAATGCGGTCGAGTGGCGTTTTCGGCGGTACGAAGTGGAGCGAAACCTCGAAGAGATGCTTGTTCGCAGCGAGCGGCCAGTAGTGATACGTCATGTACCACTGGCGTTCCCAGATCAGCACCATGAAGTTCGGGAACACGATGAACGAGTCGATACCCCACGCCTTGTGCCCGGAGGGGTTGACGCCCTGCGGCAACTCCGCCACAACGTTGGGGGCATCCCATGGGCCGAAGAGACCGCTACGCAGTGCCCGCTCCATCGGCTTCACCATCATTTCGTCCTTCGGCGGTGCCATCCCGCCCCACGACGACACCATCGAATGCGGACTCATCAGCTTGTAGAAAAGCCCCTCGAAGCCGACCTTGATGAGCTTCGCTGCCTCTTCGGCCGTCGACTGCTTCTGGTGCAATACGGGGGCGTGATAAAATTCGACAAAGGCGTCAATGAAGAGTTTCCAATTCGCGCCGATCTCGGACTTGAACGAGTACCGCTCCGTCATTTCACCGAACGGGTAGCCGCCAAGTGCCGTACCCATTTCACCGAGGAACTCGATCAGGCTCTGCTCCGGTTCTTTCGCGAAGTTCACGAAGATGAAGCCTTCCCACACCTCACAAATCACCCGCACGAGCCCGAGGCTGTCCTTGTCGAGATCGAAGAACTCCTGCTCCTGCTGCACGAAGGCGAGCGACCCGTCTAGGTTAAAGCGCCAAGCGTGGTACTTGCAGGTGAACTGCCGACAGGTCCCCGACGTCTCCTCCTTCGGATAGTCGTCCCATACCAGCTTGTTTCCGCGGTGACGGCACACGTTGTAGAACGCGTTGACTTTGCCCTCGCCATCGCGCGACACGATGATCGACTGCTTCAGCGTTTCGATCTCGCGCGTGAAGTAGTTCCCCGTCCGAGGGATCTGCTCCACCCGACCGATGTTGAGCCACGTCTTTCGAAAGATCGCCTCTCGCTCCAGATCGAAGAACTCTGGCGAGATCGAGTCCTCGTAGGACACAGGCGCAGTGCCGAGGCCCGGGTAGTGCTCGGTCCAGCTTCCTTCGTCCGGCTTCTCAAACTTGGGCATCGGCGACCTTCCTGATGAGAACGAGACTCTCCAATGGAGAAAGTAGCATTTCCACCAGCAAACGCCAAGGCGACCTGCGTCGCAGCAAATCAGCGCGGCAGTCCGAGAACCCGCTCGGCGATGATGTTGCGCTGGATCTCCGACGTCCCCCCGGCGATCGTGCCCGCGAACGACCGGAAGTAGCGCTCCCACCAGCTCGCCGTGAAGTGCTCGTTGTTCATGTGATTGAACGGCGATGTTCGTTTCGTGATGTCAAGTGAATCTGCACCGAACGCCTCGAGCGCCTCGTTCGCGAAACGCTGCGACGACTCGGAACCGAACAGCTTCAGCATCGACTGCTCCGCCGGATCGACGCCCCGGCTCATCTTCGCGAGCGTCCGATAGCCCAGCAGACGCAGTGCCGTAGCGTCGGTCAGGAGTTGTCCGTACCAGTCGAGCGTGACCGGATCATCGGCAAGGGGCGTTGACCGTACGTTGTCGGCGAAGTGATCGACGAGGTCGTCGAGGTGCTCGGATTGCGACAGCCACAACAGCGCACGCTCTTCGCCAAGCGCGCCAGTCGCAACCCGCCAACCTTGATGAAGCCCGCCGATCAGGTTGTCCGCCGGAACGAACGCTTCATCGAAGAACACTTCGTTGAAATCTTGGTCTTCGGGACCGCAAATCGATCCGAATGGCCGACACGTCACGCCTGGCGTGTCGGTCGGAATGATAAGCGCGCTTATCCCTTTGTGCTTCGCTGCGTCCGGGTCCGTGCGGACGAAGGTGAGAATGAAATCGGCGTGGTGCGCACCCGACGTCCACACCTTCTGGCCGTTGACGATGAAGCCATCATCGCCCTGCACCGTGGCACGCGTTCGGAGCCCTGCGAGATCGCTTCCCGCACCCGGCTCGCTCATACCAAGCGCAGCCGTCATCTCGCCCTGCAACACCGGCGCGGCCCATTGAAGTTTCTGCTCCACGGTGCCGAACATCAGGATCGATGGAGCGATGATGCCGAGACCTTGCGGGTTGAAACTCGAATAAAAGCGTCGGCGGGTCAATTCCTCGGAGATGACGAACTGCTCGAGCAGCGTCGCATTGCGACCACCGAACTCCGGCGGCTGCCCAGGAAGCAGCCAGCCAGCGTCAAACATCTTGAGCTGGAACGCCCGTGCCCACGGCGGCGAATCGCACGACGAGCGGTGGCGCACGACGCACTCTTCAGACGTCGGGGTGTGGACGTCGAGCCACGCAGCAAACTCCGAGCGCAGCGCCTCAAGTTCCGGAGGGAAGTGCAGCTTCATGCGACCACCCCTTCGACGTTGGGAACATCCGCTACCCCGGAGGTCGGTGATCTTCCCAACGTCTTGGAACCGAAGAGCGCGTCGGCTGCCAACCGTTGCCGATGCTCTGTCGCTCGACCGAAGAGCACCCCACCGAGCTTGGCCCGATTGAGGGCGAAGTGGAGATCGTTCTCCCACGTGAAGCCCATGCCACCAAAGAGCTGGATACCGTTCGGAACCACCACTCGCTGGCAGTCACCCGCTGCTGCCTTCGCCATCCACACAGCGTGCGTCCGACGGGAATCGTCTTCGGCGATCGTAAGCGCCGCGTAGTAGACCAGCGCACGGGCGCGCTCGAACGACACGAACATGTCGACGGCCTTGTGTTTGACCGCCTGAAAGGCCCCGATCGGTTGGCCGAACTGATGACGCTGCTTCACGTAGTCCACCGTCAGCTCAAGGATTCGCTGGCAGGCACCAACGGTCGCAAGCGCCCATCCGAGAGTCGCCTCCTCGATGGCTCGGCGAGCGCCTTCAACAACGTTCACCCCGGCGAGTCGGCGATCGTCAGACACCCTCGCGCCGTCGAGCACGAGATCCGTTAGGTGCGCAGTTCGATCGAACGCGGCAGTGCGCGTGATCCCCAAGGCTTCGGACGGCGACGGCACCACGAAGACGCCGACGCCGTCGGGTGTGTTCGCGACAACCGCAATCTCGTCGGCTCGATCGGCATCGACCACCGCACGGACGCTCCCACACAGGTTCCACCCTCCCTCTTCCCTGGCCGCATTAACAGCAGAGGGACCGTCGAGGTGGCGAGGGTCTGCGAGCGGATCGTGAAGCCCTCCCACCGCGAGCGTGCCCGTGAGGGTACCGGCAGCGACGAGAGGCAGCCAACGTTGAGCCTGCTCGGCTGTGCCACAGTTGCGGATCGCCGGGGCGAACTGCGACGTGGTCGCGAGCATGGGCGAGGGGTCGATCGCCCGGCCGAGCTCCTCCAGAAGAATCGCGAGTTCAACCCAACCAAGGCCTAAACCGCCCAGGTCCTCAGGAATCGCCATCGCCGGCCAGTCCAACCCGACCATCGTCTTCCACCACAGTGTCGGGTCGGCTGCGCCATCGACGACGGAACGCACGAACGAAAGTGGGCACTCCTTGTCGATCACGGCCCGTGCCGCTTCCTGCAAGCTGCGCTGATCGGCGTCGAACTCGAAATCCATGTGCCCTCTCTCGCTGGACCTTGATCTTGTTCCATCGTTAGCCAGTGAAACGGAAATGACGTTATCGCGTGTCGCAAGTTCGGCTCTACCCGAGTGCCCGCCGGAGAAGGAAACAAGTCCGTTCGAGTTGGTCGCCTACCATGATTCAGTGAACGTATCCCCGGATGAGGTAACGATGGAGGCGGGCGAGGCTGCCGAGCCACTGTGGCGTCAGCGTGCGATTGAACGATCCACCCGGGCCGCCCGTCAGCGCAGCGCCAAGCGCGTCCAGCGTTTCCTGGTGGCAGCGCGCGAGGTGATCGCGGAGAAGAACTCGATCGAGTTCACCGTTCAGGAGATCGTCGACCGGTCCAAGCAGTCGCTTCGCAGCTTCTATCTCTACTTCGACGGGAAACATGAGCTGCTTCTCGGCTTGTTCGAAGAGGAGATGCTCCGGTCCGTCGAAGAGATTCGGAACGGCTCTGCAAAGGGCGACCCGCTCGACCGCCTCCATGCAACCGTCGTCAAGTTGTTCGAGGCCTCCTCGCCAAATCGCAAAAATCCCGTCCAGCCGTTGTTCTGGGACTTCGCATCGCGACTGCTTCTCGATCACCCCGAGGAGGTAGCTGCCGCCTACGCCCCGCTGCACCTATACTTCATTGAGCGCGTTCAGGCATGCGCAGATGCCGGCCTCCTGCGCCCCGGCAAACCGCGTCGGATTGCGACGCTGGTAATGGAAGCAGCGACCACGACGGCCACACGCGTCACCGGGCCGCGCAGCGGTGGAGGCCATGCACTCACCGCCGAAGAGGTGTGGGACTTCTGCCTGCATGCCATTGTCTCCGACGAAACCCTGGCGGCGCGTCGTAACTGACATCGGCTCGGTACAGTGGTGGTCGTCGCAAGGAGCACGAACATGAGCATGATGTCGGTGCAGCCACATCTGACCTTTGATGAGTTCCTCGCGCTTGAGCATGAATCTGAGATGAAGCACGAACTCATCGGTGGGTTGGTCTACGCGATGGCGGGAGCGAGTCGGCGTCACAACGAGGTCGTGATGAACCTGAGCCTCGCGATCGCTCCGGCGGCTCGGGCGACGGGATGCAAGGCCTACGCAGCAGATCAGCTGGTCAAGGTCGACGACATCAACGGCAAATACCCTGACTTTGGTGTGTACTGCGAAAAAGAGTCGGACGACTTCTACGTCACGCAACCGTGTCTGCTTGTTGAAGTTCTCTCTCCTTCGTCTCATGAGCGTGACAAGGTCACGAAGCTGAGCGCCTATCGGAGGCTCCCGAGCCTGAAGGCGTATCTGATCGTCGATCCCGTGAACAGCATGATCTACGCACATATGCGTGACAACCGCGGTGCCTGGTCAACCACTACCTGCGGCGTTGGAGACTGGCTGAAGTTGCCGTGCCCCGACATGATGCTTCAGGTCGCCGACATCTTCCTGTAAGAGGCCGAGCGGATAGGGCACGACTGCGGCGCGGCGATGACCGGCGACCGGCTTCGCCGCTCGACTTATTCTGCTGTGTCTGATTGAGGGCTCGCCTATCGGCTCGCCCTCGAAGGGGCCCCGCCTCACTGAATCGGAGAACTTGATTCTCCGAATTCGTGAAGTAAGTTTCCGCGACCTCGACGCAGCGCGCTATCGTGCCCGCTGGGGAGGAGCGTCACGATGCCGGGTTACAGCTCACTTGCCGATCTCCTCAACGTTGCCGCGACAGCGCATCCGGACAGCGTGGCGCTGCGCGTGGACGACAGGACCTGGACCTACAGGGAGTTCGCCCGTGAGGTCGACCGGTGGGCCGTTCACCTGAGTTCGCATGGCGTGGAACACGGGTCACGCGTTGCGCTGAGCGCTAGCAACGGACCGACGTTCGCGGCCGCCGTTTTTGCGACGCTGCGGCTCGGTGCCGTTGTGGTGATGGTCAGCACCGCATGGCGTCAAACAGAGGTCGAGCACGCGCTCGCGCTGACCGAGCCGACCCACATCCTCCACGACGGCTCGGGCGCGACCGATCTCGCCGCAATCGCTGATGGGCGCGTGATTCTTCGGACCAACTCCCCTCCTGACGACGCTCCGATCGGGCCGATTCCGAGCGAGCGTCCGAGCCTCGACGATCTCGCCGTAATGGTGTTCAGCTCGGGTACGACCGGCCTAGCCAAGGCGGTTCGACACTCGCACCGAACAATGCTGGCGGGTACGCAGCACTGGATCGACACACTCGGCCTCACCTCCGACGATCGCCTGCAGATCGCCACACCCCCTTTCCACATCCTCGGTCTGCTCAACCTGCTCGCGGTCGTTGCTGCCGGCGCGAGCGTTCGGCTCCATCGCCGCTTCGAACTGGACGCCGTGCTCAACGCTGTTGAGCACGACCGCATCACCATCGAAATGGCCGTCGCGCCGATTGCCATCGCCATGGCTTCGCATCCCGACCTCGAACGCTTCGACCTGTCGTCGTTGCGCTACATCATGTGGGGTGCGACGCCCGTGACCGCGTCGATTGCCGAGACCGTCACGGCACGCTCCGGTGTTCGCTTCCTGCCTGCGTACGGGGCGAGCGAGCTTCCGGTGCTGTCCGTCAATCCCGTCCACGAGCCCAGCCGCTGGCGGCTCGATTCCGTGGGCCTTCCTCCTTCGGGCGTTGAGTTCCGCGTGGTCGACCTGGCGACCGGCGCAGAACTCGCGCCCGGGGACACCGGCGAACTGCAGGCGCGCAGTCCTTCACAGATGATCGGCTACCTGCCTGAATCGGCGAACGACGACGCGTTCATCGACGGCTGGTACCGCACCGGCGACGTCGGCTGGCTGAACGCCGAGGGCTGGGTCCACATTACCGATCGGTTGAAGGAAATGATCAAGGTCAACGGCTTCCAGGTCGCGCCGGCCGAGATCGAGGCGGCGCTTCTCGGTGACGCTCGGGTGAAGGATTGCGCGGTGTTCGGCGTTCCCGACGAGCGCACGGGTGAGGGCATCGTCGCGGCGGTCGTGCGGTCTTCTGTGGCTTCCGTTTCGGAGGACGAACTGCGGGATCTTGTGGCGTCGTCGCTGGCGTCCTACAAACGGGTTCGCGAGGTTGTCTTCGTCGACGCGGTGCCCCGGCTGCCGTCGGGCAAGGTACTGCGCCGCGAGCTGAAGGCGTCGTACCTCAACACTGTTGACGCTGCGGTGCCGGCCTGATCGTGGACGTCCGACCCACTCCCGAACAGCGCGAGCTGGAGCTTGCTGCCACACGACTTGCCGACCGACTCGGACCGTCGACAGCCGGCGACCTCGACGACGCCGCCCGGCGCGCTCGACTCGACGCGGCCATGGGACAGGCAGGGTGGCGCGAGTTGCGCGCAGGCACGCGCGATACACCGCTCGCTTCCGGAGTCGAGGCCGCGATCGTGGCTCGGTGCCTGGCACAACGGGTCTGCGATTCCGCCTTCATCGGGCCGGTGCTTGCGGCGGATCTGGCTCGACGTGCCAGCGTCGAGGACGGTCCCGCACCAATGACGATTGCGGTTGGTTCCAGGCTCGCCCACGTGGGCGACGTCAACGCGGGCGAATCATTGCTGGCGATTGACTTGCGGGCAGCGTCCACGCATTGGCGTTGTCGGCCGCGCCCGGCGGGTTCAACGTTGTTACTTTGGATCTCGGCGCGCAGGCAACTGGAGTGGACTTGACGCGACCGATCGCTTCGCTCGTTGACAAAGGCGCTCGGTCGACGCTGCTCGACGGCAGTTCCACGCTCTCCGCCGACGACGTCACCGCCTGGACCGCGCTCGCGGTCACACTCACCGCTGCGGACCTCGTCGGTGCGATGGAGGGTGCCGTTGCGCTTACGACGGAGTACGCGAAGAACCGCCGCCAGTACAACGCCGCGATTGGTTCTTACCAAGCGGTGCAGCACCTCCTCGCCGAGGCCGCTGCACTGATCGAAGGAGCGATCAGCGCGCTGTTGCACGCAGCGTGGGCCGTCGACGCGCTCCCACCCTCCGAAGCGCTCGCTGCCGCCGCGGTCGCAAAGGCATTCGCAGCACGAGCGGCAAGGACCGTGTGCGAAACGTCGATCCAGGTGCACGGCGGGATCGGCAACACGTGGGAATGCATGGCGCACGTGTACCTGCGCCGCTGCCTCCTGTCCACGCAGCTCTTCGGCGACGACCACGTACAACTCTCCCTGCTCGCATCGCACAGATGGGGAGCGGTCCATGGCTAACGCCGGGCACACGAAACACGCCGCGGGAATTGGGGCCACACCATGAACTTCGACGACTCACCCGATGAGGCCGCGTTTCGCGTCCGCATCCGCGACTGGCTTGTGAGTGAGGGCGACGTTGCGCACCGATCGGCCAACGACGACGGCTACTGGACGATGCTCGGCGACTGGCATCGCCGACTTTACGACGCGGGGTTCTTCGCACTCACCTGGCCAGAAAAGTACGGCGGCCGCGGCCTCCCGCCGGTCTACGAGGTCATCGTCGACGACGAACTCGCGCTCGCCGGTGCCGCTGCGAAACCCAGTCTCGGCTACCTCATCGAGGCCATCAGCCACCACGGGAGCGACGAGATCAAGGACCGCTTCCTACCCGATCTGATCAGCGGTCGTAGCCGTTGGTGCCAAGGCTTCAGCGAGCCCGACGCGGGTTCGGACCTCGCAGCGCTGCGCACAACTTCCGTGCGCGATGGCGACGAGTACGTGATCAACGGACACAAGATCTGGACGAGCTATTCCGACGTGGCCGAGTGGTGCCTGCTCCTCGCTCGCACCGATCCCGACGTTCCGAAACACAAGGGCATCTCCGCATTCATCGTGCCGATGGACCAGCCCGGTATCGAGCAGCGTCCACTACAGATGATCAACGGGATCAGCACCGAGTTCGGTCAGGTGATCTTCGACAACGCCCGAGTGTCTGCCGCGAACATGGTCGGCGAGCCCGGGCAAGGTTGGGCGCTCGCGATGACGACGGTCAGCCACGAGCGCGAGCCCGCCGTGCTCGGCTTCGCGGCTCGGTACGCGAAGACGGTGCGGTCGCTAGAGGAGATTGCTCGGCGCGAACCATCAATCGTGTCATCAGCGCTGGGCGAGGCTCTCGCGTGGGCGTTCGTGCAGGCGGAGATGTTGCGTCTGCACGTATGCCGCAGGTTGTCCGACCGGATGGACGGCATCGAGCTCGGCCCGCGCGGTTCGATCGACAAGCTTCTGATGACGTGGGTGGAGCAGAGCGTCGGCCATGCAGCGTTGGGCTTCGGCATCGCCGAGGCGCTCAGCGGGGGTGACGACGCTCTGCTGAACACCTACCTGTACAGCCGTTCGCAGAGCGTCATGGGCGGCACGTCGCAGATCCAGAAGAACATCGTGGCCACCCGCGTGCTCGGCCTGCCAACTTCATAGCTTCCAACGCGCTCGAATGATCACGGCAGCAACGTGAATCGACCGCCGTCGAGCGGGCGCAATACGTTGAAATGCCGATGGTCGAGTGTGAGTATTGACTTTGTCTTGTACCGCTTCGCGAGGACAACGAGCGAAGCATCCGTCACGCCGATCGCTTGATCGTGGAAGCGCTCGACGACGCCCGCACAGTCGCGAAGCTCGTCGGTCGTTATGGCTGGTAGGTCATAGGCACCGCCAGCAAGCTCACGAAGCGTTGCCAGTTCCGCCGCCACACCGAGCCGTGTCGCCACAAGGTAGTCAAGTTCGGCGACAACGAACGGAGACACCGCCAACGACTCGTTGGTCGTTGCGACGAAGGCGGCGACGGCTTCATGTGCCCGGTCAAGGCGGTTGAACAACGCCAGCAGAGCGCTCGTGTCCGCAATGATCACCGTTTGATCATCGCTCGCCGAAGCCGACAAGAAGTTCGTCGACTCGATCCGACAGGGACTCACCTTCGAATAGGCCGGCATTCGGCCGAGGGCGACTTACCGCCTTCGCAACCGCGTCGCGGATTACCTGCGCCTCGGAGCAGCCTCGTCGAGCAGCTTCGCGTTCCAGCGCGAGCTTCATTTCGTCCGGCAGATACACGGTCGTCTTCTGCGACATACCATACATCGTACCAGCTGTTAGCCTTGCAAGCAACCCGTCGGATGAAGACGTTCTGCGGCGCACAAGCCGCGGCTACCCACCCCAGGCAGTGGTGGCAGCGTCGAAGTCAAACCGTCCGGGTTCGCCAAACAACGACAGGAGTTCCAGCCGACGTCGAGTGTTCACCACCTCAAGCAATGACGCATGAACGGTGTCGCGAAGAGTGCGCGTGCCGAGGATCGCCGCCGCTTCAGCGACGATAAGTCGGTCGATCTCCACGGAAGTCTTGGCCACCACAAAACGATATCTGGCGTCAGGAGGAACGTTCAGAATCGGTCGACCGCAATCGACGGCTTGGGCCGGGTACTGTCGACCACCAGTTCGACAGCGCGGAGACCCGAATGAAAACCACGATCGAAGACCTCTTGGCGCGGCTGGCCTCAACGTCGAGTTCAACGACGGAGAAGGGGTCGAGGTTCGAACAGCTGGTGGCGAGCTTCTTGCGCACCGCTCCCGAATTTGCTGACCGGTTCGAATCGGTTGACCTCTGGCAGGACTGGCCGGAGCGAGGGAACCAGCACGATCACGGCATCGACATTGTTGCGAAGGACACGCACACGGGCGGTTGGTGTGCAATCCAGTGCAAGTTCTATGACCCCGAGCACCATGTCGCCAAGGGTGACATCGACTCATTCCTCGCCGCGTCCGGCAAGAAGGGGTACACGAGTCGCCTCATTTTCTCGACGGCGAAGGACTGGGGCCCAACGGTCGAGAAGCAACTCGACAACTTGCACATACCCGTGGTGCGCATCGGTTTCGAAGACCTGAAGGCGTCGAAGGTTGATTGGTCGACGCTGGACCTGAGCGGTTCGATTCCACTCAGGCTGCCAACGTCGAAGCGCAACGAACCACGGCCGCATCAGCTTGAAGCGATTGCGGCTGTCCGCACCGGGTTCGAAGCCCACGACCGGGGCCAGCTGATCATGGCGTGCGGCACCGGCAAGACGTTTACGGCGCTTCAAATCGCACAACAACTCGCGGAGTCACGAACGGGCGAGGCGACCACAGTGTTGTTCCTGGTCCCGTCGATTCAGCTGCTCAACCAGTCGCTCCGCGAATGGAAACAGGAGCAGAAGGTCCCGTTCCGCGCGTTCGCGGTGTGCTCCGACGAAAAGGTCGGCAAGCGGTCCGCGATGGAGGACCTCTCCACTCGCGACCTCATCTATCCGGCGACGACCGATACAGCGGTGCTCGCAAACGAGATCAAGAAGCGCAGTGAGCACGACCAATTCACCGTGGTGTTCAGCACGTATCAATCGATCGATGTCGTCGCAAAGGCCCAAGGCGAAGGTATGCCCACGTTCGACCTGATCATTTGCGATGAAGCGCACCGCACAACGGGTGTGACGCTGAGTGGCACCGACGAGTCGCACTTCGTGAAGGTCCATGACAACACGTTCTTGGCGGCGTCGAAGCGCCTGTACATGACGGCCACACCGCGGCTCTTCGACCCGAACACCAAAGAAAAGGCGAAGGACGCGAACGCGATTCTGGCGTCGATGGACGACGAAGCGACGTTCGGTCCGGTGTTTCATCGACTCGGATTCGGGGAGGCCGTCGAGAAGGATCTCCTCACGGACTACAAGGTCCTCGTGCTCACGGTCGACGAGGCGTACGTGGCCGAGAACTTCCAGCAGGCAGTGGCGATCGCTGGCGAAATCCAGTTGGGTGACGCAGCAAAAATCGTCGGCTGCTGGAACGCGCTCGCCAAGAAGTTCGGCGGACTGTCGGAGGGAGAGGTTGCCGGGCTCGACATCACACCGATGCGTCGGGCCGTTGCGTTTGCGAAGGACATCAAGTCGTCGAAGGCGACGGCGCAGGCGTTCCCCACGATCGTGGAACGCCACATCGCGGCGATTGCAAGTGGCGAGACCGACGAGGAACTTCGCTCGACCGACGGGTACCTGCGCGTGGAGGTGCAGCACGTCGACGGCACCATGAATGCGCTCGAACGCAACCGGATGCTGCAGTGGCTCAAAGACGGTGCGGACGTCGATGACAACTTGTGTCGCGTGCTTACCAACGCTCGGTGTCTGTCGGAAGGTGTCGACGTACCAGCACTCGACGCAGTGCTGTTCCTCACCCCGCGCGGGTCACAGGTCGACGTGGTCCAGTCGGTCGGTCGAGTGATGCGCAAGTCACCCGGCAAGAAGACCGGGTACATCATTCTGCCGGTCGTGATCCCGTCCGGAGTGAGTGCGGAGATGGCCCTGCAAGACAACGAACGCTTCAAAGTTGTGTGGCAGGTCCTCCAGGCCTTGCGCTCTCACGACGACCGTTTCAGTGCGATGGTCAACAAGATCGACCTGAATAAGGGCCGTTCCCCCGATGTTCAGATTTTCGGTGTCCCTGGTAGTTCCAACAATGATGCGACGACCGACGCCAAGGCCTTGCAGCTCCACTTCGATCTCGATGGTTGGCGCGATGCAATCTATGCGCGCATAGTAAAGAAGGTCGGGGACCGACGCGCCTGGGAAACATGGGCAGCCGACGTCGCGGAGATCGCACAACAGCACATCGTTCGGATCAAGGGCCTGTTGGTCGACGCTGGATCGCCAGCAGCGTTGGAGTTCAGGACGTTCCTTGAGGGCCTTCGCGGCAACCTCAACGACGGCATCTCGAACGACGACGCCATCGAGATGCTCGCCCAGCACCTCATCACGCGTCCCGTGTTCCAGGCTCTTTTCGGTGGCTACGACTTCGCGGCGACGAACCCGGTAGCGAGGTCGATGGAGAAGATGCTCGCCGTGCTCGATGAGCATGCGCTCGATACCGAGAACGCGTCACTCGAGAAGTTCTACGAGTCGGTTCGCAAGCGGATCGAAGGGGTCGACAACTCCGAGGGACGCCAGCGGATCATCGTTGAGCTCTACGACAACTTCTTCTCCAAGGCATTCAAGCGCACGGCCGACAAGCTCGGCATCGTGTACACCCCCGTCGAGATCGTCGACTTCATTCTCAACTCCGCAGACCAGGTGTTGCGATCCGAGTTCGGCCAGGGACTTACCGACGAGGGCGTGCACATCCTCGACGGCTTCACCGGCACCGGCACGTTCATGGTGCGCCTCTTGCAGAGCGGCCTGATCAAGCCCGAAGACCTCGCTCGTAAGTACGCGAACGAATTGCACGCCAACGAGATTCTGCTGCTCGCGTATTACATCGCGACGGTCAACATCGAGACGACGTACCAGGACCTGAAGCGCGAGCACCTCGGTGTGGAGACCCCGTACGAGCCATTCCCCGGTCTGATCCTCACAGACACGTTCCAGAGCTGGGAAGCCGACGACAAGCTCGACCTCGACGTGTTCCCCGAGAACAACGAACGCCTCGAAAAGTTGAAGCAATTGCCGATCACCGTGATCGTCGGTAACCCGCCCTATTCGGCGGGCCAAGACAGCGCCAACGACAACAACGCCAACGAGAAATACCCCGACCTCGACGCCTCCATCCGCGACACGTACGCGGCGCGGTCGACGGCGACGAACAAGAACAGTCTGTACGACTCCTACATCCGTGCGATTCGTTGGGCGACTCTTCGGATTCGCGACCGCGGGGTCATCGCCTTCGTGACGAACGGCGGGTTCATCGACTCGAACACGGCCGACGGCATGCGCAAGACGCTCGCTGAAGAATTCAGCAGTATTCACATTTTCAACCTCCGCGGAAACCAGCGAACGGCCGGTGAACAGTCGCGAAAGGAGGGTGGCAAAGTTTTCGACGCTGGGTCGAGAGCAACCGTCGCGATCACCGTTCTCGTGAAGAATCCAAGCCGTGCCGGAGATCGGACTATTCGGTATTGTGATGTTGGCGAGTATTTGACTCGCGACGAGAAGCTCCAACGACTCGACGGTTTTCGCGGAATAGAGGGTCTTGAACCGACGTTCCTCCTGCTTCCGAATGAACATGGCGACTGGGTCAACCTTCGAGACGAGGGCTATGAAACCTATGTCGCGCTGACTTGTGATAGCGATCAGCCAGGCATATTCGCTGTCAGCGGGCCTGGCTTAAAGAGCAACCGCGATGCGTGGGTTTACAATTCCGGTCGGGTAACTCTCGATCGAAACATGCGGACTGCGGTATCGACTTACGAAGGAAACCGCACCAAATTCCGACGACCAGAGACCACCGACGCAAGTCAGATTAAATGGTCAGGTTCGCTGGTTTCGCGGGTAGAGGGCGACCAACGACTTTCCTTCTCACCTGACTACGTTCAGACGACGACGTACAGACCTTTTTGTAAGTCCCTCCTGTACTTCGACGCGTCCTGGATAGAAAGACCTGGCGTATCGGTTCGATTCGGTGCCGATGCGGGAGTAGAGAACCTCGTTATGGCAATCATGGGCCCTCGCGTTGAGGCGTCCCCTGCGGTCCTCATGACAAATGTTGTCCCGGATGTCGCTCTCTTTACCTACACGATCCACTGTGCAGCGAGGTGGAGGTATGAAGCCACCATTCAGGAAGGCACGTTTTCGCTCGATTCAGATACGGAAACCGCGGACGGGTACCGCCGCATCGACAACATCACCGACGAGGCGCTGCGCCGATTCCACGCCGTCTACGGCTCGGGCATCACGAAGGACGACATCTTCTTCTACGTGTACGGCCTTCTGCATTCGCCAGATTACCGCGAGACGTATGCGGCCGATTTGAAGAAAATGCTGCCTCGCATTCCGCTCGTCGAAGACGCTCAGCCGTTCATCGACGCCGGGCGCGAGCTCTCGGAACTGCATCTCGGCTACGAGTCGATCACGCCCTACCCGCTCGACGGGTTGGACGTGGATGGGCCGGGCGGCGACGCGGACTACGACTTCTTCCGCGTCCAGAAGATGACGTTCGCCAGGCCCAACGCGACACAGAAGGCAGCGGGTGACAAGAAGGACCGAAGCGCGATCGTCTACAACGAACGGATCACGCTGAGCGGCATTCCTGAGTCCGCCTACCGCTACATGCTCGGGTCGCGTTCGGCCATCGAGTGGATCATCGACCGCTATCAGGTGAAGACCGACAAGGACTCGGGCATCGTCAACGATCCCAACGATTGGAGCCGCGAGGTTGGCGATCCCCGCTACATCGTCGACCTCCTTGCCAGGATCGTGACGGTCAGCCTCGAAACGATGAAGGTCGTCGACGCCCTGCCACCCCTCGCGATCCGCAAGGACCAGAACCCGAAGTAGCGATTGTTGCCAGGTCGCGCCAATCCGGTGTATATTTCACGCAACCCTCCGTATGGCTTCGGCTGTACGGTGCAGACGCCCGCCTCGTGCGGGCGTTTCGCTTTTACGCCCAGCCTTGCGGACGGTGGATCGGCCGTCGCTTGGGGGTCGCGGTGACAAAGTGCGACGATGTCGCTGATAATGTGTCACATTATGACGTGTGGAGTTGAAGTACCGACTATCAGCATTCAAACACGGTGTCACGGAGGAATCGATCACGCACGCCGTCGCTCACGCGTTGTTCGTCGACGAAGACTTCCAGACAAACGGAACCATCGAAGGTGTTGATTGTCGGACCTGACCACGCGGGGAACCTCCTCGAAATCGTCGGCCAGTTCGCAGCAGACGACGCCTTGTTGGTGTTTCATGCGATGACGATACGACCGTCGATACTCAGACTGATTGGGCCTCTGGACAAATGAAAGGTGAACAGATGAATAAGACGAACATTTCGACTGGTCCCGTGCTGATGAAGTCCGGCGAGGTTTTGACCGAAGCGGATTTTGAGCGCATGGCACTCGAAGTCGAGACCGCCGAGATTGGTGTGGATCGGTTGCTTGACCGGCAACGCCGGGGAGTTGGGCGTCCCTCTTTGGGCGAAGGCGTGTCGCCCACGTTGCATATCCGTATTGATGAAACGATGCGTCGGCAGCTGGTCGAACGCGCGAAACGAGAACACACCACGCCGTCGAGTCTGGCTCGCGAGGTCCTCCAAGCCTTCCTCGCCTCCTAACTCATTTCTTCGGGACGGCCCCCCGAATGTGGCGCTTCAGTCTGCGTCGAAGGTCGCGACGCCGCGGGCGAACGTGTCGAGAATTCGTCGGTGCGTCTGGCGTGGCAACTGGCGGAGACCTGGCTCACCGAATGGTGTTCCCGGACGGGCCGGGGCGTTGTCGAGCAGATCGTCGAGACCGTGTCGACTGACAAGGAGCAGGCCGTGTGTGGCTCGCGTGCAGGTCACCGCGAGGCGTCCGAACGCGGAGTTGAACTCGTCGAGGGCCGATGCTCCTGACAGCGGATGAATGGCGATGGTGATCGCGTTCGTTTGGCCCTGCCAGGAGTCAACCGTCGAGGCGATGAGAACGCCGTCCCCAAGGTGGTGCTTCTCACTCAGACGGTCGACCATTGCCTGTGCGTCGTCGACGGCTTGGTTTCGTGTTGCGAGAACGGCGATCAAGGTTCCGGCATCGGGTGATGCAACGGTCGCGGACTGGTCACCATCAGGGTTACCTCGTTCGTCGTAGCGCTTCTGCCTGACGCTGAAACCAGCGGTGAGCAGATCGTCGAGCCAGCCCTCGACGACGCCAAGAAGTGGCGGGTCGATGTCGGCCGCGTCGGGGGCGTCGAGACCTCCGACCTCAACCAGGGTGGGTATGCCGGTCGCGACTTGGTTCCACACCACGGCCGATGCAGCGAGGGGGCCGAACGCAATGCTGCGGTCTCCCGGCCCGGCGACGCAATTCAACGAAGCCCATTCTCCGTAGAACCCGCGCCACAACGGAAGCTGCGCGTACGTCGGACGCCATACGGCCGGCAACTCGCGCGTCCACGTGTTCGGGTCGTCGGCAAACGCGGTCGGCCATGCTCGATAGGGGTTGTATCCGCGGTCGCCACGCCACGGATTCTCGCCGGGATCGAGCGGTGGCAGCTGGCCAACGTCGCCCACACCAACCGAAATCGGTGCGAGCGATTCCACGGCTTTGTACCGATGCAACGGCAACTGCCAGGCCTCGTCGATGAACAAAACGTCGAAAAGGCGATCGCCATTCGCAGCAGGCCCAAGATTGCTCCGTAGGCGATAGCCGACGTTGCCGAACATGTGCGAGGTGCAGAGGATGGCCTTCGCCGTGGGCGGAACGTTGGACAGCTCGCTCACGACGGTGGCCGCGGCTTGCGTTGCGTTGTTCACATCGCCAATGCGATCCTTCGACACGTACAGGCACACCGCGTCGCGACCGAGTTGGTTGCCGATCGCCTCAGCGAGCGGGAACAGTTGTTTGTTCGCAAACGCCGTTATGCCAACGCGACTGCACGTGGATTGTTCGAGAGCATCGCCGACCATTCGGGCCAGTGCGAACGACTTGCCTGCACCGGCTGCTGCCTTCAAGAGCACTCGCTCGATCGGAGACCCGGTGAGCGCTGACCTGAGCGCGGCGATGGCTGCGTCGGCTGCTTCGGTGTTTCCGGCGGCGGCGGAAGCATGGTGCGGCGACTCGTGCTGTTCGGCGAGTGGTTGCTGAAAGACGAGTTCCATGTCAGTCGATTGTCATGTCAGTCAAGGGCCATGTCAGTCGAGGTCATCAATCGTCAGATCGACCGGGGGTGAGCTCGATGCGCCATCGGCGTCGGCGTCGGTTGCGTCGAGCAGCGTCGGCGAACCATCGGCAGGAACATCGAACTTGTCGTCGTCAACGACCGGCGGCCACACCTGGGGGTTGAGTTCTCCGCGTTCGCGCCTTCGGGCAAGTTCGTCGGACCACTCAGCCTCAGCGGCCTCATGCGGTCGACAGCACCACTGATGTTCCGTGGGACTCGACAGGTAGGCACCGTCGTAACAGTTAGGGCCGGGTGAGCTTGTGGTGTCGAGGGTTGGCCTGTCGATCTTGATCTCGTGACCGGATGTCAGGAGTTTGCCGAACCACAGCGCATCTGCGACGACAAGATGTTCCCCGACGGCGAGCGTCGGTGCGATCTTTGGGTTCCAGCCGAAGGCACCGTCGGCACCGGTGTCTGCATCCGCCACGAGCGCCCCGACGTTCAGGTTGCTGAACTTGATGCTTCCCTTCTGGATCTTCACGCCGACGCTCGGATGTTCCACGCACGGCTGACCACTCGTCATGAGAGCGACAACGGTCGAGCCGTCAACGAGTTGGCGCGAGGCGATCTTGATGCGAAGCGGGTTCGTCGACAGGACCACCGCTGTCGCGAGCGCGCGGTTCCCGGCGTTCATCGCCATCTCCAACGCGGCTTGGGGATTGCCGACCGCCGCAAGGTGGTCGCTGCATTTCTTGTCGGCGTCCAATAGGTCGACTTGGTTGTTTCGCCAGAACCACGACGTTCGGCTGAACCGGACAAGATCGTTCGCATGCAGGTGAAGTCGACCGCGCCATACGTCTTGCGCGGCCGATTCCAGGCTCCGGTACGAGTCGCGCAACGTCGACGCGGTGAATGCGGCAAGAACGGCAACCGCTCGCTCCACGATTTCCGTCTTGTAACGGAGCTCTTCAGTCACGAGTTGC
The DNA here is from genome assembly GCA_043720395.1 of Acidimicrobiia bacterium. GTDB lineage: Bacteria > Actinomycetota > Acidimicrobiia > Acidimicrobiales > JANYDT01 > JANOYY01. Next base: position 15,368 of record JAYSSR010000010.1, on the reverse strand, counting down.
TCGTAACGTTCGGGGTTACCGGCTCGCCGACCAACTTTGCCCACTCGATGAATCTCGTCGGACCGGGCGTTGGACACGCGGGCACCCGGTGTGGAGATCGCGTCGCTGATCTCGTCGGACAAATCGCGAAATTCGATCGGCGACGACGCAGCAGCCCACCGAACCAAGTAGTCGAGACGGCCCGCGTCGGGCAGCGGACCACCGGTCACAAGGTGGCGAGCAATGACGGTGCGAAGGTCCACGAGCGGCGAACGCAAGCGAAGGGCACGGGCTCTGTCGTCCTCAAGCAAAAAGCTGACAGCTAGTCGCGCGTGCGCGGAAAGCGGTGGCGGCACGCTTGCGGGCTCGCCGTCGAAGGTGAGAGCCGGACGTCCGACCTCAGCGTCTCTCGCCCATCGCAGTCGGCTGATTTCGACGCCCGCCAACGAATCGGCGATCGAAGCCAACACGTCGCCGGTCGTGGAGTCGGGCATCACCAAATGGATCGCGTGGATGCTGGTCGGGTTCGCAACGATCGCGGCATCGACATCCGCCATGGCAGCGTCGATCATTTCGCCGACCGCTGTCATGACTTCTGCTCGCGTCTCCGGTGCCTGCGGGTTGGCGAACACTCGGTACGTCCACGGCGTGCTTGTGCCCTCACTTTGATGACGCCGCACAGCAAGACCGTGCACGCCGAGCGCCGCGGCGTCGGACTTTGCGAGCACAACATCGATCGTGCCGAGGAGACCGACCGGGTCGATTCGTTTCTGTCCGGTGACTTCTGCCCGGCCGCTCACCGATGCGCGAACCGCAGCGGCTAGCGAATCTGGAACGCGGCCAACCGCGCCAATACCGGTGACAATCGGAGCGAGACCCGCACGGTGTTCCCGGGCAATGCCGATCTCGACGAGAAGCGCTTCGGGATCGCTTGATTTGCGGAGTTCGCTTCGACAGAAATTGAACAGTGAACACGCGGCACACGACGTTGGGTCGAACGTCTTGGTGAGGTGTTCGACGAACGGTGCGAGTGCGTCGTCGAGCAACGCTGCGTTGCCGTGTTCGGCGAGAAGCGCCGTACGTTCGTCGACTCGTGCGCGCACTTCGCGACGGTGATCGTCGAGCTGCTCGACGATCGCCTCCGGTTGCAGGAACGAGTTCTGCGGTACGGCAAGCGCGCCCGACCGATGAACCGCCATACCTGTCGGAATCTTTGACCATGCCTCGACCGACTCCGCGCCGAGCGCGACCTGCAGGAAACCCTTGAGCATCCGTTGGTCATCGATACGAGACCTGATGCGCTCGTAGTCCTTGGCGTCGCCCATGATCAACCACGAACCCACGGGTGACTTCGTTCGCGCTTCAAACCGCGGCGCGACGATCGCGAAGTCCGGTTTCACCGGCGTCGCTCCGGCGTGATGTTCCATTCCGACGAACGGCACGGCGAGGCCGGTGATCATCGTCGCAACCTGCTCGTGTTGCACCTTGAGATGCGCCTGTTCCAACGCCCGAGCAGTGCGGTCCACGGTGACGTGACCATCCGCTCTCCGTACCGCAATCGGCCGTCGAAGGCCGAGCGCACCGACCGCCGTCGTGAGCAGCTTCGACACGAACTTCTGGTTGTGAACAAGCCGCTCGAATGTCATCGCACGCATCCATCGCGCCTCGGGAATGCCAGCCGTTGTGTCCGCGTGACCGAGCTTGTCCGCCAACGCGCGACGGCTCATACCGATGACCAACGGGTCCGTACGCAGGTACCGCTCACAGCCAGCGTGCGCCGATGCCGCGGCCGCGCTACTTCCGCCTCCCGTCGCCAAGGAACTCATTGCCCTCCTTCTCCAAGTCGGAGCCGCCGACGCTTCGTCGATCAAGGTCCACACCTGGCGTCGGACTCTACGCCAGCAGGGGGTCACGCTGCGCTAGGCGGGCAGCCTTCGAACCATGAGTCGCTTGGACAGGATCACCATCGATCACGCTATTTGTCATGGCAAGCCGTGCGTCCGAGGCCTCCGCTATCCCGTTGAAGTGCTCCTCGACCTCCTCGCCGCCGGCATGACAAGCGATGAGATCCTCGCCGACTATGCCGACCTCGAACCCGACGACATTCTGGCCGTGCTCGGCGATCACGCGACCGTGATGGCGCGCTCCGGGCACTGCGACGCGGCGTTGCGGATGGCGTCCGCGAACTCATCCGTGACGTTGTCCTCGTTGACGACCGCGTAACCGTCATCCGTCAACGAGAACACCTCGGGGCAGACGCTCCAGCACACGCCGTGGCCGCGGCACATGTCGAGGTCGACGGTGACCTTCACGACGTTGCGGGTTCGAAGTCGAGGTGCAGCATGGCGACGCCGCGAAGGATGAACGTGGGCAGCCAGTAGTAGTTGCGCGCACCGGCAGGTCCGTGGTGGGCGTCGGAGATGCGGATGCTGGTGGTCCGGGCGAGGATGCGCTCCAACGCAACCCTTGCCTCGGCCCGCGCCAACGGCGACCCGGGGCAGGTGTGCACGCCGCGTCCGAAGGAGATGTGCGTCCGCGCATTTGCGCGATCGATCTGCAATTCGCCCGGGTTGTCGAAATGACGCGGATCGCGATTCGCCGCAGCGTTCATCAGCATGACGGTCGTACCCGCGGGAAGTTCGACACCGCCGACGTTCACGGGCACCCGCGACAAGCGGAAGTCGCCCTTGATCGGACTCTCGAATCGCAGCATCTCCTCGATGAAGTTCGCAACGAGCGACGGTTCGCGGCGCAACCGATCCTGCAAATCCTGATCCTCACCGAGAATCATCAGCGACGCGCTGAGAAGGCGCACCGTCGTCTCCTGACCCGCCGCGAACAGATTTGACGCGACCCGCACGACATCGAGCACGTCGGGCGTCGAACCGTCAGGAAAGGACGCCTGCGCCATGCCGGTGAGCACGTCCGGCAATGGGTTCTCACGGCGCTCCGAGATGTACCCCGCGAAGCGCTGATAGAGGTGTTCGAGCGGCGAGTGAGCGAGGCCCTTGCCTTCCTCGGTGCTGCCGATCGATGACTCCTCGGCATGACTCGCGCGCAGTGCGTCGGAAAAGTCCTGCAGGTCCTTGATGGGCACACCGAGCAGGTCGGAGATGATCAGCATCGTGAATGGTCCGGCGAATTGGCTGATGAACTCGCAATGACCGTCCTGGATGAACGTGCCGATCTGGTGCTCGGCCCAGCCGAGCATCTGGTCTTCGTTCTCCTTCAGACGTTTCGGCGTGAGCATCCGCATGAGCAGGGCACGGTGATCTGCGTGCACGGGTGGGTCCATCGTGGGCAGCTGATCGCTCATCGGCAGCGAGTCGCGGTGCTCCGCAATAAGCGCGCTTATGTCTGCGTCGGCATAGTCGGTGAGCGGCACCGGGAAGCCGGGGAAGGGTCCCGTGACAGCCGTACACGACGACCATCGCTCCGTGTCGTTGTAGATCGCAACGGCCTCCTCGTAGCCCGTGATCATCACCACGTCGTGATGTGGCTCGCGCTGCACAGGACACTTTGCGCGCAGGGCCTCGTAGTACGGATAGGGGTCTGCGAGGGTCGCCTCGTCGGCCCGGAAGAAGTTGACATCCTGTACTAAGTCGCTCATGTTCGAGTTCCTTTCATGGGTCGGTCGGTTGGACTGTGCCCGGTCAGCGGCAAACCACCCGATCGAACCACCCAATCGGTCGATTCGACTATCGGGTGGTCCGATTGGGCGGTTTTCACGGCCTCACGCCGTCGACGAAGGGATAAATGCGAGTGAAGTCGACGCCGGGTTCTGCTGCGGCGAACCGCTCCCACACGTCGACCGTTGCAGCGGCGACTGACGACGCACCCTCGCCCGCTCGTACCGTGTCGAGAAAGAGGCGGACATCTTTCGCCATGAGCGAGCTCGTGAAACCCGAGGCAAACCGTCCGGTCACGACCTGGTTCGGGAACTTGTCGCTCGTGGCCGAGTTCTGTCCACTGGAGGCGTTGAGTACCGTCAGCATCGTGGCCATGTCGAGCCCCACCGACATCCCGAATGAGACCGCCTCGCTGGTTGCTGCGAGCGACGTTGCGGACAGGAAGTTGTTGGCGAGCTTCACCGCCTGTGCCATGCCGGGTGTGTCACCGACTCGAAACCGCTTGTCGCTGAGTCCGGCAACTACCGAGTCGACCACGGAACACACGTCGTCGGTGCCCGCAAGCATTACCGCCAGCGTCCGAGCCCGCGCCCCGGCTGCGCCACCGGATACCGGCGCGTCGACATACGAAACACCACCGTCTCGGAGGAGCGCATCGTTCGCGCGTGCCGCCGCAACGCCAATGGTGGACGTGTCCACCACATGCGTCGTGACCCGGTCGGGCGTCTCGATGATCTGTGTGCATACCAACTCGGACACGCGTCCGTCGGGCAGGCTGAGGACGACCACGGCCACCCGGCGCGCAACCTCCGCAACGCTGTCAACGAACGTCGAACCTTCGACGGCACGAGTCGGGCCAGCAGCGTCGAAGCACACGACGTCGAACCCAGCCGCAACAAGGTTCGACGCGAGCGGCGTTCCCATGTTGCCCAGTCCGACAAAGCCGACCGTCATCATTCGCTCCGCTCCTCACGGATCGCCTTCACGACGCGCCGCGCCGACACACCCGCCGGTACTCCGCTGTACGCGGCGAGCTGGAACAGCAGCTCGTCGATCTCCGCATCCGTGACACCTGCTCGATGAGCGCTCGACGCGTGCAGACGAAACTCCTCCATGCGGCCAAGTGCGCCAGTGATCGCGAGCACGAGCAGGCTGCGGTCGCGGTTGCTGAGGGCACCACCTCGTGCCCACACCCCCCAAGCGGTCGACGTGACGTAGTCCTGAAACTCCGTCGCGACCGGGTCGGGATCAGCCGTCGCGCGATCGACGTACGCGTCGCCAAGCACGGCACGCCGAACCGCGTAGGCGGCGTCGAGAGCATCGCTCACGCGGAAACCGAAGCCGCCGTGTTGTCCATGTTCATGAGCCTGGCGAGGTTGCCGCCCATGATCTTGGCGACAAGCTCGTGAGGGAGGCCCGTCAGCACGTCCATATAGCTGACTGGGTTGCCGAGCCCTTCGGGGTGCGGAAAGTCGGAGCCGAACAGGACACGGTCGGGACCGAGCAGCTCGGCGAGCGCGCCCATGTCCTCCTCCCAGAACGGACTGATGTGCACGCAGCGCTTCATCGCCTCGATCGGGTTCTCCGGGAAGTCCTGCGGCATCTTCTTCCAAAGATCGGCAAAGCTCTTCATGAGCGGAGCCACCCAGCTCGCGCCGTTTTCGATGACCGCGATCTTGAGCTTCGGAAAGCGGGTCAAGGCACCGTGGCAGACCAGCGACGCAACCGCGTCTTCGATCGGACGCCACGAGCCGAGCATGCGGAACGCGTTTGGCTTGAACGGGAGGAACTCCTCGTCGCTTCCGATCCACTCGTTCGCGAAGCGCTCGTAGCCGCTGTCGGAAGAGTGCAACGCAACGAGGATGTCGGCCTCCTGGACGCGAGCCCAGAACGGATCGAACTCCGGGTTCGCGAATGACCTCGGCCCACGAAATCCCGTCGGCGGCGCGGGTCGAACGAGGATCACTTTCGCGCCGCGCTCCAACACCCATTCGAGCTCCTCGATGGCCTTCTCGACGATCGGAAGCGTGATCACCGGCGTTGAGAAGATGCGGTTCTCGTAGTTGAACGTCCACGTTTCATGGAGCCACTGGTTGAACGCGTGGATGATGGCGTGCGCGGCGTTCGGATCGTCCTTCATTCGCTCTTCCAACACGCTGGCCAGCGTGGGGAACATGAGCGTGCGATCGAGGCCTTGCTCGTTCATCAACGCCAGGCGCGAGACCGGTTCGCGAAATGACGGAGGCGACTTGATCGGATCGCCGAACAGCTCACGGCGGCTCTTCCCTTCAGGATTGCCGATCCGGTAGTAGTCCTCCATGGCACCGGGCCGGGCCACGACCTCGAACGTGGGATTCGGGATGTACTCGCTGATCTTCGAGTTCACTGCGATCTTCTTCCGGCCGCGAACCTCGACGTACTGCACCGCATCGCGGTAGCGCTCGGGTAGGAACTTCGTGAAGGCCTCCTCCGTTTCGTAGAGGTGGTTGTCGGCGTCGAAGATGGGCATTCCCGAGGCGGCAGTCATAGCTTGTAACTCCAGGTTGGTAGAGGGTTGCCCTCGAATGCGGAGAATCCAATTCTCCTCTGAACTCGGCTCGAAGCGCAAGCCCAGTGGGGTGCCCACGGTCACTGGCTCAACAGGGCTGAACCCGGAGGAAAACGCAAGCTCGGCAGGTCGCAGATGATGGGAAGCGAACGGGGCCGGAATTCGCGCGGTGACCCGCCTGAACGGGCCGAAACCCGCCGAATTTCGACCTGTTTCGGCCCGGCCCGCGCGGATTCCAGCCCTGTTCAGCTCAGAATGCACTGGCGAGTGACGCAACCAACTCCCGCGTCCGTCGACTCGACACGAGAAGCTCCTCGCGTCCGTCACCGATCGGCAGGACTCGGATCGATACGTCGGTCACCCCTGCATTCGCAAACGCACGAAGGCGCGAACGGATCATCTCCTCATCCCCCGCTGCGAGGATGTCGCCGACGTTGCGGGCGTTGCCGTGGTCGAGGAGACGCTGGTAGTTGGGCGAAATCGTCGACTCGGCGAGCACCCGGTTGGCACGTGCCTTTGCGGCGTCGACCTCGCTCGGCAAGCAAAGGCAGACCGGCACACCGGCAACGATGCGCGGTGCTTTCCTACCGGCCTCGGCGGCCGCGGCATGAATGGTGGGTGCGATGTGACCCTCGATCGACTTCTCATCCGCGAGCCACAAGATGGTGCCGTCGGTGCGGGAACCCGCCAGCTTCAGCATCACCGGACCGAGCGCAGCGAGCATCACGGGCACGGCTGGCTCGTCGGTGACGAACATCGGGTTGTTGATAGTGAACGACGCGTTCTTGACTACGACCGGGCCAGGCCCCACGGCTGCCGCATCCAGTGCGTCGAGATAGTCGGCCGTGATCCCCGCGGGCCGCCCGTAGGGGAGGCCCATCATCTCCTCGACGATCCAGTGGTGCGACGGTCCGATGCCGAGCGTGAAGCGTCCCTTCGCGACCAGCGCTGTCGATAACGCCTGCTGGAGCAATGCGACCGGGTGCCGTGACTGCAGCGCGACCACGGCGGTTCCGATCTCGATGCGGCTGGTGGTGTGTGCCACGAGCGCGGCCGCAGTCAGGGCGTCGAACTCGTCGGGCACCTGCGGGATCCACACCGAGGCGAGTCCGTTCGACTCCGCCCATTGCGCGTCGTCGAGCATGCGCTGGACCTTTGTGGCATAACGGCCCCGCTCGGGGCCGACCATCAAGCCGATGTTCACTTCTGGAGCGACGCCTTCATCTGGTCGAGATCAACAAGGATCGGGTACCCATTTACCGACAACGCATTGCCGTGCCCAGTTGAATGGATGTCGAACGAGGCCTGGAGCGCGGCGTAGAAGCCCTGGACGTCCATCGTCTGATTCACCACGCGCTTGGCCTGGGCCAACGCAAACGCGTCCATCTGAGCGATCTGATTCGCCAGCGTCATCGTGGACGCTCGCAGCTCGTCGAGCGGCACCACCCGGTTGACCATACCCAGTCGCTCGGCTTCTGCCGCAGTAAATGTCGACGCCGTGAACAGCCATTCCTTCGCTTTGCGTGGTCCGACCTCCCACGTATGCGCGTGGTATTCGACCCCGCCGATCCCCATCCGCACGACCGGATCGGAGAACTTCGCGTTGTCCGCGGCAACGATCAGATCGCACGGCCAGCAGAGCAAGAGACCGCCCGCAATGCACTGGCCCTGTACTGCGGCAATTGAGGGCTTGCGGACGTCGCGCCACTTCCGCGAGTAGCCGAGGAACTTCACCGTCTCGTACTCGTAGATCGAGTTCAGGTGGGACCAATTGACATCGGCTTCCGCATCGGGCTTCGCGTCCCGTGCGTCGTTGGACGCCGAGATGTCGTGACCGGCCGAGAAATGTTTGCCGTTCGCCTGCAGCACAATGACCTTGACGTTGCGGTCCTGTGCGGCGCGCGTCCAGCAATCGTCGAGCAGCGAGAGCATCTCGGGCGTTTGCGCGTTGGCCTTGTCGGCGCGGTTGAGCGTGATGACGCCGACCCGGTCGATCACCTCGTACAGCACCATGTCTTCCCTCATGCGACCTCTCCCGTTTCGCTCGTTCTCGCTGGAGGAGATTATCGTTCTCCATCTGCGAAAGGTAAAACAGCGTGTCAGCTGAAGGGAATCACGAGGACGTCCGAAGGGAGCACGGCTACCACGTCCTTCGCGTCGCACGGGTGACCCAGGAGACCGCCGACACGCGTTCCTACGTCCTCGACGTTCCCGCTTCTCTGGCGTCGACGTTCGCGTATCGGGCCGGTCAGTTCTGCACGTTCCGAGTGCGGCTCGGCGACGAGGCGTTCACCGAGCATCTACCTCGTGACTTCCTGCGCTGCTATTCGATGTCCAGTGCGCCGGCGACCGACGCGGAGCTGACGGTCACGGTCAAACGGGTTCCGGGCGGCGTCGTATCGAACTGGTTCAACGACGCGCTGCACGAGGGCGACGCGATCGAGGTCGCCAAGCCGAGCGGCACGTTTTGCACGTCCCAGTCGGAGCACGACCGACCAGTTGTTGCGTTCTGCGGCGGAAGCGGCGTGACTCCTGTGTTCTCGATCGCGAAGAGCGTCCTCGCGACGACGGCGCGACCGGTGCGGGTCCTGTATGCGAATCGCGACCGTGACTCGATCATCTTCGAAGGGGCGTTCGGAGCGCTCGCTGCCTCATCGGGCGGGCGGCTCGACGTGCGCCACCACTTCGACAGCGACGCGGGCTTCCTTCTCGCCGCTGACGTCGCCGATTTTGTCGGCGCAGATCTCGGTGCCGAGTTCTTCATCTGCGGGCCGACACCGTTCATGGATCTGGTCGAATCGACGCTGCACGTCCTCGGAGTCGATGCGTCACAGATCGCGATCGAGCGGTTCGGCGCGGCCGCGAGCCCCGTTGTGGACGAAGCTCTGCCCAACGCGGCCGACGACGTCACCGAGACGGTCACGATCATCCTCAAGGGTCGCAAGACAGTTGTTCCGTACCAGCGCGGGGACACCGTTCTGGAGACCGGTCGCCGGGGTGGGCTGGCACCACCGTTCTCTTGCGTGGCGGGAAATTGCGCCGCATGCATGGGCCTTGTCAAGGCGGGTGCGGCAACGATGCGGGCGAACAACGCCCTTAGCGCCGCCGAGGTCGACGAGGGCTGGGTGCTCACGTGCCAGGCGCTGCCCGTAGGAGCAAACGTCACCATCGAGTACGAGTCGTTCTGACGTGCAACATGTTCCGCCCTGTGCGCTGACGCGCCCTGACATTCAGCGCTTCCACCAAATATCCCTGTTCGATGTTTAGAGCTTTGGAGGAAACCATGGATCGTGAAGCACGCGGCGCCGAGACCATCCCGTCGGCAGTACTGGCGAGCGTCGCCGCCTTTGCGGACTGCGAGGCCGTCGTGGAAGGCGAACGTCGGGTCACCTATCGGCAACTCGGCGAGCTGGTCGGCAGCTCGACCAGGGCGATGATTGCCGCTGGCGTCGGACCTGGCGACCGGGTCGCGGTGTGGGCGGCGAACGGGCTCGGGTGGATCGTTGCTGCGCTCGGTGCCCAGTGTGCCGGCGCAGCATTGGTGCCGATCAACACTCGCTGGAAGGGTTCCGAGGCCGCGTACCTCCTGGCCGCATCGCGCGCCAAGGTTCTTTGCACGTCGATCGGCTTCCTCGGCACCGACACGGTCGCCATGCTCGACGCCGATGCCACCCCGCTCCCCGACCTGGAGCGCATCGTGCTCCTCGATGGGTCGGAGCCGGTCTGTGACCGGTCAGCACCGACGCCTGCGGTGCAGAGCTGGGAGTCGTTCCTCGCCAGCGGTGCAGCCATCAGCCACGACGCCGCGAAGGCACGTCGAGACGCCGTGACCCCGGCTGACACGAGCGACATCCTGTTCACCTCCGGCACCACGGGGCGTCCGAAGGGCGTCGTGATGACACACGGACAGACGGTGCGCCAGTTCCGCGAATGGTGCGAGTTCGCCGGTCTCCTGGCCGGTGACCGATATCTGATCGTGAATCCGTTCTTCCACATGTTCGGCTACAAGGCGGGGTGGCTTGCCAGTCTTCTGCAAGGGGCAGCGATCTTCCCGGTGCCGGTCTTTGATGTACCTGCGGTGTTGTCGCTTGTAGGCAAAGAACGCATCAGCGTGCTGCCGGGAGCCCCGACGATCTACCGGTCGATCCTCGACCATCTCGACCGCAAGTCCTACGACCTGTCCTCGTTGCGCGTCGCAGTCACGGGTGCCGCCGATATACCCGTCGCATTGATCAACGAGATGCGAGCAAACCTCCCCTTCTCGACGATCCTCACCGGGTATGGCCTTACCGAGGCGGGCACGGCAACCGGGTCGCGTCCCGACGACGACGCGGAAACGATCGCCACCACCGCCGGCCGAGCGATGCCGGGCCTCGACATCATCGTGGCTGACGCGTCCGGCACAGAGCTAGCGCGAGGCGCGACCGGCGAGCTGCTCGTGCGCGGGTACAGCGTGATGCAGGGCTACCTCGACGATCCAGTCACCACTGCTGCAGCTATTGACGGCAACGGTTTTCTTCACACCGGCGACCTGGCGACGATGGACGACCGAGGGTACGTCCGCATCGTCGGACGTTTGAAGGACATGTTCATTGTCGGCGGGTTCAACGTGTATCCGGCCGAGATCGAGAACGTGTTGCTCGGTCACTCGGCCGTCGGGCAGGCCGCCGTGATCGGCATCCCTGACGATCGCATGGGCGAGGTCGGCATGGCCTTCGTCGTCGCGGCACCGGGCGCGGTCATCGACAGTGAAGGGGTCATCGCGTGGCTGCGCGAGCGTCTCGCGAACTACAAGGTCCCGCGACACGTGGTGGCCGTAGCGTCCCTGCCGATCAACGCCGCTGGGAAGGTTGTGAAAGACGAGCTACGCGCAGGGGCACTGAAACATCGAGGGTCATTTAGCCCCAGCAAGAAGGAAGACGCCACGCATCGCGCATCATGATGCAGGTCACACTACGATGTAGTCGATGCGAACAACGATCGATCTGCCCGAAGATATTCATCAGCTTGCTCTCGCCATGGCACACGACCGTCGCCAAACCCTGAGTCAGGCAGTCACTGAGCTAGTTCGGCGCGGCATGGGTGATCCTTCGAATTTTCCAATCAGCGATGCGCCATCAGGACTTCGGGTCATCTCGTTGGGTCGGCCGATCACTTCGGAAGACGTGAAGGCAGCGGACGACGAATGACAAGGAAGATGACGAGAGCGTTGCTCGACGGCAACGTCGTTGTCGCGCTGCTGGTACGCGATCACGTTCACCATGCGGCAGCGCAGCGTTGGTTTGGGGAGTTCAAAGGAGTGATCGTCACCACACCAACCACCCAAGGGACGTTCCTTCGGCTGATCCTCCGATCGGGAGCGTCTGCCACCGCCGCTCTTTCCGTTCTGAGGTCATTGACGACGCTTGCGTCCCACGAGTTCTGGCCCGATGATCTGCAGTATTCCGAACGACACCTTCGAAGTGTCACGGGGCACCGAAAAGTCACCGATTCGTACCTTGCGGAGCAGGCGCGGCAGCGAAAAGGGCGACTCGTTACCTTCGATCGAGGACTAGCGGTCATCCATGCCGACGTCGCCGATCTCCTGGCCTGAGCCGACCGGTCACGAACCTGCTTCACCGCGACAGTCTGTCTTGCGAAATCAAGCGTCACGCCGAGGCACCGTGTTCGCGGAGCATGTCGTTGAGCGTCGCCTCAACGGAACCTTGTCGACGATCTCGTACGGGCCGTGCTCGCTCGTCGTGGTCGGCGTCCACGCGAGGAAAAGAAGGATCGCCTGTCGGAGCCACTCACGCACGACAACCTCGCCGTCGATGATCTCGGCAACTCTCGCCAACCCGTTGTCGAGAGTCGAGATTACCTGTACCACTGTTCGTCGCGCCTCAGCGTTTGCGACTTCGGGCTCGTGGCGTCGGGTCCACAAATCAACGATCCGTTCCCTACGGACTCGCTCATGCGGTGACGCAGACGCTCAGCAACACGTCGATCGCGTCAATCAAACGAGCGGTTGCAACGTCGCTCGCACTCGTCATAGGTGCACGTAGGTTCGGCGACGCGATCTCACCGAGGTGATGCAACGCGGCCTTCCAGCCGGCGGGGCTTGGTTCCGCGAATCCGGCTTCGACGACAGGTAGGAGCCGCTCCGCAAGAGTTCGTGCGCGGGCGACGTCTCTTTGCTGCCCAGCGTCGACCATCTCGACGAACAGCGACGTGCACACGTGTGCTGCAGCTGAGATCGCACCGGCACCGCCCATCAGGATCGTCGCGGCAATGAATGCGTCGTCGCCGGCGAACACGTGGAAATGCGGCGGGGCGCTGCGCAAGACGGCGAGCGTGTCAGCGTCGATGCTGCCGACCGACTGCTTCAGGCCGATCATGTTCGGAATGTTTGCGATCTCCAGAATCTGCGCTGCGTTGAGCCCGCGACCGGTTCGATACGGGATGTTGTAGGCGACGACCGGTACAGGGCTCGCCGCGGCGACGGCCCGATAGTGCTCCACGATCGCCGCACCGGACGGGCGCGTGTAATACGGCACAACCACAAGTGCGGCGGTCACCGACACCCGATCAAGCGCGCGCACTGCCTCGATCGTGGTCCGTGTGCTGTTGGTCCCCGCTCCAACGATCAGGCCACGGTCCATGGCCTGGCAGGCATCGGCGCAGGTATCGACCACCCGCTGTTGTTCGGCATCAGTGAGTACGGCAGGTTCGCCAGTCGTACCCAGCGCGACGATGCCGGCCGCGCCGTCGCGGAGCACGCGGTCGCACAGCCGACGCAACGCAACAACGTCCACGTTGTCGTCGGCGTCGAAGGGCGTGACTACGGGGACCCACAGGCCACGGAGGTCGGGGGCAGAAGATCGAGACATGACCCTACGATGAACCAACACGGCCGGTACCACCAGTTCTGATTCATGCTCGTAGCAGTAACGATTCGTTATGGACTTTGACACGGCCCGCTTGCGCGCGTTTCTACAGGTTGCCGAACGCGGGACGGTCGCAGCAGCGGCGACCGCACTCGGGTACACCGCACCAGCCATCTCACAGCAGATCGGCAAACTTGAGACGCAGCTCGGTGCGCGGCTGTTCGACCGTGTGGGGGGAAGACTCCGTCTGAGCCCAAGAGGTGACCAGCTCGTCCCCGTCGCGCGGCAGTTCCTCGACCTTGCGACGCTGGCCGAACACCCCGGCCCGTCCATCACGGGACACCAGCACGTTGTGATCGCCGGATTCGCGTCGGCAATGCGGGCCTTAGTTGTCCCGCTACTCAGCTCGCGCGTTGCCCGGCGGACGACGTTTGATCTCCGCGAGTCGGAGGACGAAGTGGCGCTGCGCGACCTCCGCCTCGGACACGTCGACGTCGCTATCATCCAGGAGTACGACGGTGCGCCGATCATGCGTTCAAACCGGTTGACGTACACGCCACTATTGACAGACCGGCTGCGTCTCATCGCACCACCGTCGTGGCCGACATCCGTAGGGCTGAGCGAGCTTGCCGAATTCGGTTGGCTCGTCAACGGAGCGGGGACTCGATGCGAAGAAGCTACGACCCAGGTTCTGAGGGCGGCCGGGATCACGCCCCGCATCACCGGTCACGTCGCCGACAACCACACCCTCCTCGCGCTCGTTGCCGCGGGTCACGGTGCAACAATCGCACCGGAGCTTGTCATCGCCAGTGGCCCCACCGACGTCACGGTTGGGCGGGTCAACCTCGGAGTGCGGAGGACGATCCTGGGCGTCACCCGTACTGCGGTCGCCAGCACCTACTCCGACGTGCTCAAGCAACTTGGCGTGACCGGACGAGCTGCGCTGCGTTCACCGCGGCAGCGGACGGCGTGATCGCTACGACGAGATGGCACTGGCTCCAACGAACGCCAGGATCGCATGGTCTCTCGTGGCGATTGTGTAGCGAAGACGTTGCGCCTGGCCCACCAGCATGCGGTCGAATGGGTCTCGATGAGCCCATTCGAGGGATCCGGCCATGATGCCGTCATCAACGCCGATTCCGAGAATACGGACGCCGTTGCGCGTGAGCTGATCGACGAGTCGAGCGACATCAACTGCGAGCTTGCCCTTCTGCACTTTGATTGCGAGTTCCCATGCCGATGCCGCGGAGAACCACACGGTGTTTGCCCCATCTTCAATCGATCTGAGTGCGACTTCGTCGAGCAACCTCGGGTCGTCGGCCCACCAGACGCCGACGTGGGTGTCAAGAAGAATGTCCACCGAGCGACGCGGCTCAGCTGCCGAAGTCGTCGGCCAACTCGTTGTCGCTGTGCCACCAGTCCGGATCGAGAGCAACAATCTCACCGCGGAGAAATCCGCCGACTCGGTTCCGGAGTGGCCCTATTTTGGCGACGGGCTCACCGTTTCGCGTCACGATGGTTTCTTCGCCCCTTTCGGCGCGGCGCAACAGTTCCGAAAGGCCGCTCTTCGCTTCAGCTGCAGTAACCGTGGCTGCCATGAACAAAGTATGACCTGTTTGGTCATAGTAGTCAAGCTTGTGTCCGCATCTTGATGCGGTACGCATACGGTGTGGGCGATGCGAACGACGATCAATCTGCCCAAGGAAAAATGGACGCCTCGTCACGTTCGACAGGAGACTGTCAATGATCAATCCCGACGTCACCGATCTCCTCTCGTCCACGTCGTGATGGCGTCGACTCTCAGCGTGGAGACGACTTGCCCAACCCGTACCTGCCAGACCTTCTGATTTGTCGTGCTGACCTCGCCGAGAGCGTCCTCGCCGCGCTGCGCTAGCGGTCAGCCTTTCTCCCAGCACCTCGGATCGCTGGACTCAGGCTCAGGAAGCGGCTCTTCCCGGTCGACGCGAGTTCGCTGCGACGGTCGCACTTGGTGTTTGTCGACCCAGCGCTATTGGGTACGACGTGCCATCGCCGAAGACCGCCTCCAAACGAAGTTCAACACCGAGCCCGGAGAGATAGTCGCGGAGCGTCGACACGCGAACGTCCTCAGCGTGTTCGATCCGGGAGATACCGGGCTGGTTGACGTCGAGTAATTCAGCTACGGGCCTGTATTTTGTTTAGTCGCGCGAACAGCCAGTTTGTCGCGTAGCTTGGTGTATGCGCATGTTTCAGGTGTCGGATGAGGACTTGGAAGAACTGTTCACGGGGGTGATGCCGCATTTGGATGAGCGGCAACGCCGGATTATGGCGGGGAATGTGGCGTTGTCGTTGGGTCGTGGCGGGATT
>JAYSSR010000009.1:0-143442 GCA_043720395.1 Acidimicrobiia bacterium | reverse complement strand
AACGAGAAAGACCGGCACGTGGTCGCAGCCGCGATCTTCCATAGCGTCGACTTCGTTGTAACGAACGACCGGAGGCTCCGTCGGGAAGTCACCTCCTGGGCCGCACTGAACGATCAAACCCTCGTCGCACTATCCGCCGATCAGCTTGTCAGTCGACTCCTCGACGAAAGCCCAGACGACGTCGCCGGTGTTGTTCGTGCAATGGCCGCCCGCATGAACCGACCAGCACGGTCGACCACAGAAGTCCTCGAAGCGCTCTGCCGGTCGCTGCCAGCTCTCGGTCGACTCAACGCGATCTGACGTTCAATGCCCAAGTCCGTTGCGATCCCGACTGATGCCACGATGATCTCGCAACCAACCCAGGGCGAGTCGTTGTGACGAGCAGGACGCCGTCTACCGGTTCGTCGAGTGCACCGCTGCCGACAGCGTCCGCGAACGGCGCCTGGCGACCCGGCCGCCGAAACGGAGCCAAGGCACCGGGCTTGGCAAGTCACCGGCCGACGCACCCCCAGACATGGCACCGGTGCACCATCGACCCATCGCAAAGCCGGTCGATCGCCAACACGCCAGCGTTTGCACTTACGAGACATGGCGAGTCGACGAATTGCTCGGGGAACTCAATCTGGACGCCTGAATGCGGCAAACCCGGCGACTCGAATCCAAACAAGTCGGAATCACCTGTCGGGACCGGTTGGTCTCGCCAGGATGCCACCGGAACTGGCCCGCTCGATCCCGGTCGGGGCCGCTGCGATAACTTGTAACCATGACGGTCGACCTCGACACCCTTCCAGCGGAACTCGCCCGCTCGGTTCGTGCTGCGCGCCGCCGTCGCGAAAACGTCGCGACGAAGGCATTCGTGCCGAGAGGTCCCGACCCCCTCATTGGTGACTGGGCGAAGTCCCTTCTAGCATCGGGCGAGCTCGACGCTGCGATCGCGGAAGTCGCCGCATCGGATCCTGACCTTCATTCGTGATCGTCGTCGACGACCGCCTGCTGTTCGAGATCATCTCCGGCACCGAGACCACCGAACTTGCAAGGCGCGCCGCCGGCGGCGTCGCATCCACGTTCTCCTGGTACTACCGACTCTCACGAGCGATCTCCTCCGGACGCGTCGACGGTTCGCTGACCAGAGAGTTCGCAGCGCTCAGCGACGACCGCCGGATATACGTGCACGGGCTGCTCGAAGACCTCCCCGACACAATCGAGATGGTCCAACCCCGCGATCTCGTGCCCTCGATGAGCGCCGTAGCGACGCTGACGTCGGTGAATTTCCTCACCGCCGAAGCGATAGCCGTCTCACTGATCCTCGAAGCCCCCGTCGTGGTTTCGACAAGGTCGCAACTGATGGATCGCGCAGCCACACGAGCGGGCGTCGAATGCTCCGTCCTGCCACGAACGTAAGCGTACGTATGAGAACGCGACTGAGAACATAGACCCGGTTCTCAAGCACGTCAGGCTTTCCTCCGTTCGGATCGACGTGTGGCTGTGGTCGGTACGCCTCACGTCGACCAGGTCTGCGGCAACTGAACTCTGCAGAAACGGGCGGGTGACGCTGAACGCTGGAACGGCGAAAGCAGCAAGCACGGTGAAGATTGGTGACCGTATCGAGACGAGAATCGAACAGCGCCAACGAGTCGTCGTCGTGTCGCAGCTCATCAACAGGCGTGTTGGTGCGCCAATCGCCGTTTGCTGCTTTGAGGATCACAGCCCAGCGATCGAGCCAGTCGAGAACATTGTGGTGCCCCGCCGGGACCGCGGAACCGGTCGCCCAACCAAAAGCGACCGACGCAAGATCGACCAACTACGCGGCCGCTCGTAGCTGCGGGAGTTCAGTCAGATAGTGCTGAGGTTTCGAACATCACTCGAAGAGGAATCCTTGGCCGCGTGATGAGTTCTTCGTCCGCGCTGGAGCCCCCGCAGGCGGTTTCTCGGACGCTGCGGACAGAGTGGAGGGGTCCACGAGATCCGACGCCCAACGTCGCACTCGTTCGTTCGCATCGCGCAGTCCAAGCATCCGGGCAAGTGCCCAGTCGGTATGTGCTAGCTGGCGAAGTGCTTCGTGGCGAACGTCGGCTCGTCCGGATTTCAGAGCCATCCGACCGACCAGCGAACGCCCTTCCGGGGGAAGCGATTCGATCGAGTCGAGAAGCCCGCGCATCAGTCCACCACCGCCTGATCCGCCGATCTCGCTTGCGCGGGCAACGACAGCGTGCCAGATCGACGGGTCGAGGCGAAGGGACCGCGCCGCTGCCCAGCGTCGGAGGCAGGGAGCGATAGCGCGAGCCGCGACCGTCGGTCCAGAGGTGTCCGAATTTTTCGGATCGAGTTCGTGTGGGTCTGGCGATCCAGTGACTTCGGAGATCACGAACCCCGTCGTGGAGAACCAGTCATCGGGGCATTTCCAGTAGACGTTGGTGTCGGCGCTGATGAAGGCGCGTGCAAGCAGGTCCAATTCTTCGGCTGGCACGATTCCGGTCGACTCGATTGCTTCGATGATCGGCCCGGCAACGACGCTCCATCGAGAGTCGGTGGCGATTAGCATGGCGGTCTCCGCGGAGCGGGCGGGATCGTGCTCGTGCGCTTTGCGAAAGTACGTCAGCGGCAAACTCGACTCTCGCTCGTACGCAGCGGGCGGTCCAAGCACGAGTGCTTTGTGGAACTCAGCGGGAGTTCTCGCGTCCAACAAGGCTGCGAGGTCATCGAGACGGGCGGTTCGGCGGAACACCGCACCATGTTTACCGACGGGGCGCCGAGCGTCGAGTGAGACAATGCGTCCGCTGTCGAGCGGCTTTTAGCCGAGACTAGGCACCTACGGCACGTATGGGTGTTGCCCAGTCCCTCAACTCTCCACTTTAAGAAGGCCGGAGGGCGAGGAACCGTCTCGACAGGCCAATCACAAGGTTCGGATTGAATTGGCGCACAGATCGGCGAACTCCATCGATCCGGGTATCGTGACGCGCATGGCGAAGCGAACTGCGGGGCGAAGCACCATCGAATTCCTCCTCGGACGCAATCGCCTTGAAGCGATCGACGGAAAGGCAGCTCGAAGCTCAGGTACGGTCATCATCGGGCGCGCGTCCCGGCGCTTGCTCACGGCTGAAGCTGGTTTGGCTGCTGGAGATCCTGACGGAGCGTTCGCCGCCGCGTACGACGCGTATCGGATGGCTGCTGAGGCGCTGTTGATGTGTCAGGCACTCCGAGCCACCGGCGGGGATGGGTCGCACATGACGGTTGAAGATGTCATCAGCGCTCAGTTCTCGACGGAGATCCCCGGCTTTGCAAAGCCGACGTTTGAGCGGCTTCGTCGGACGCGTCATTCCGCTCAGTATTTTGACCCGACGAGCGCGGAAATCAGCGTTGATGACTCCGTGTGGGCGCTTGCTACTGCACGGGCCGTGGTCGAAGCGGTCGAGCACGTGCTCGCGACTGATCCGCCGGAGCTGTTCTCGTCGCTGTGATTGGAACTGGCACCATCGGTCTGCCGATCACAGTGTCGTGGAAGGTGCCAGTGCCATCGCTGAACCAATCGGCGGCGCGAATCGTCACTTGAAGCTGTCGGGCCAGCCTTTGTTCGGCGCTACTGGCTGCGGCGTAGATCTGATCCCGGTCTGGGCTGCCAAGCACGAGCAGATCGATGTCCCCGACGGGCCGCTCGCCGGTTTCGCCGGAGAACCGTGCCGCCCACGACCCATAGATATACGCATGGGAAATATTGTCGATCCCGGCGAGTGCTTGGCCAAGAACCCAGGGGACACCGAAAGCCTTCGTCAAGACATCCGACAGCCCGACGAAATACGGGCTATTCGTGTTAGCGCGAATGAGTCGGGTCCGTCCGACCAGTCGGTCCGTGACTAAGCCAGCAGCGACAGCCCGTGCCAACTCGCGGTGTACCGACGCATAAGGAGTTCCAGTTCGCGCAACGAGCTCAGACAGGGTGGACTCGGCCGCTGGGTCGCCGAGAACAAGGGACAGCAGCTCGGCCTGTTGCTGGGATCTGAAAATCGGCAGGAGCGACGGACTGCCGGTTCTATCCACAAAGTGAATTCTATCATCCAGTTCGCGGATTGTTCCTCAGAACATCGTTGCATTGCCGAGTCGGGACCTCAGTTAGAGCGACGCGATCCCGCGTACGGCACCCTTAGCGAGCAGGTGCGCGATCTCGTCGGACGAGTAGCCGAGCACATCGATGAGAACCTCAGCCGTGTGCTCGCCGAGACACGGCGCGGCTCGTTCGATTCCGTTGCGTCCCGGCGTGATCCGCCAAGGAATTCCGGGAAGTACGCGCCTGCCCACGACGCGGTGATCGGGGCGTTCGATCATGCCGATCTCCTCGAAATGCGGATCGCCTCCCCAGAGGTCGACCGGCGAGAGTGACGGGAACGCCGCAACGCCTGCGGCCTGCAGCCGTTGCGTCGCCTCCCACCGATCCATAGTGCGCGTCCAGGACTCGATGTGATCGTTGAGTGCCGCCTCGTGAACCTTTCGGTCGGCGGCGGTCGCGAAACGCGGGTCGTCGAGCAGCGCCGGGTCGATGATGCCGCAGAGCGCCTTCCACATCGTCTCGGACGTGCAGGCAATGGTGAGCCACCGATCCTCGCCCGCGGACGCGAAGCACCCGTGAGGTACCCACTGCGGATCGCTGTTGCCTGCCGGTAGAGGCGAGACGCCCGTCGACACGTACTGCATCCAAGGCTCCCCGATCGTCGACGCGATCGTCTCGACCATCGAAACATCGATTGTGGACACCTCCCCGTGGCGTCGTCGCGCAGCCAGGGCAGCCATGGTCGCCCACGCAGCAGCGATGCCGGTCGCAGGGTCGCCGATCGCGATGCCCGTCTCCGTCGCTTCGCCGCCTTCGTAGCCGTTCGCTGCGCACAACCCGGCGACCGCTCCGCCGACCGGACCGTAGGCCATATAGCCCGCAGAAGCTCCCGTCTGCCCATAACCGCTCAGCTGAACGACGATCGCGGTCGGATTGATCCGGCGGACATCGTCGGGTCCGAAGCCGAGCCTGGCCATCGTGCCCACCGCGAAGTTGTCGATCACGATGTCACTGCGCTCGATCAACCGCTCTGCCAATTCACGCGCCTCCGCGTTTCGGAGGTTGATGGCGACGCTGCGCTTATCGGTGTTGTACAGATGAAAGGCACCGCCGGTGTCATGGGTGAGGTCCATGCCGACCGGCGGGTAGTTCAGGCGACGGAACATGCAGACGTGATCGGGTGATTCGAGCTTGATCACATCGGCGCCGAGGTGGGCGAGGAGTTGCGTGCACGCCGGCCCCGCCCAGATCCAGGTGAAGTCACAGACTCGTATGCCCTCCAGTGGGCGCTCGGTCGGACGTTGCGAGGTCGTCGGCGCGAGACCAACCCGCGGCCGCCACGACTGACCGTTGTGCTCACCGGGCTCGGGAGCGTCGGTCCGAATCGCCCAGTGGTCGGGCGTGATGCGTGCGCCGGGACCGGGCATGCGGAGCCCGTCCGGCGTCGTCGTGAAGAAGCGTCGCTCTGCGAACGACTGGTCGGCGTCGAGTTGGGCCATCGTGTTGACCGGTGAAATGCAGACGCGCTGCGCTTGCGCCCAACGACAGAGTTCGTCGACGCGCTTGTCGGCCATCCATTCGCCGATGTAGAGGTCGACGAGGTCGTTGTTTTCGCGGCGGGCAGCAGCGGTCGTAAACGCTGGAAGTGTTGTCCACTCGGGGCGTCCGAGCATTTGGAGGAAGGCGTCCCACTGCGGGACCTCAGGGCAGATGAACTGCACGAGCCCATCGATGCAGCGGTAGATGTTCCATGGCGTCACGATCTTCGATCCGACCCGCGACGCGTCCACGCCGTGGTACGACGCACTGATCGGTGCCGTCTCGGTCAACTTCGCCGCACCCGCGATCAGGGAGAAGTCGACGTGCGCCCCGAGACCGGTGACCGCAGCGGACTCCACAGCAGCAAGGGCTGTGACTGCTGCCATCGACGCTGCGTGAATCGACGCGAAGTGTCCCGGTGCCTTGATCGGCGCAAGGTCGATCCTGGTCGACGCGGTCGGCGATAGGAAACCCCAGCTCGACCCTTGGATGATATTGAGTTCCTCGCCGATGTAGTCGGCGTACGGCCCGGTCATCCCAAAGGCCGTGATCGAACACACGACGATTGCCGAGTTGATCGAGCGGAGTTCGTCAAAGGTCATTCCGTGTCGCGTTGCCATCGACGGGCGCAGATCGTGCAATACGAGGTCCGCACCGCGCACGAGCAACGTGAGGTCCGCGTCGGTGATTGATCGCTTGTTCGTGTTCAGCCACCGGTGCACGTCGTAGGGGCGGTTGCGAACGACATCGAGCGCTGGGTCGCCCTCGACTCGGATCACGTCGGCACCGAGGTCGGCGAACTGCTTCGCGGCCCACGCGATCGCGACCCCTCCGGCCACCTCGATGACCCGTATTCCGGCAAGCCCACCGGAGGGAGGTCGACCGCACGGATCAGGGTTCATTCGAGTGTTCATTCGAGGAACGACCACCCCGGTTTGCCTGCCGCGCATGCGTCGTAGGCGACCGGATCGATAGGCTGATAGATACCGGTCACGGTTTCGCCATCGCACGTGCAGCGGCACAAATGCTCGGTGAGTCCTGCAAGCGACCTTCGTACGGCGGGGTCGTTGACGTCATAGGTTTCACCCTCTACGAGCGGCGGTCCGTCGTACGCGCCCTGGTGGATTCCCCGATCAGGCGTACCCCCATACATGCCGCAGCGGAGGTACGCGCTCTGCTGCCCGACCCTCTCGTAGTGCACCGTCTTGGTCTCGCCGGTGCTGAGCGTGTAATCGACGAAGCCCTCGACGAAGATCTTCGTGTCGGGTTCGAAACGCAGGCGTCGGTTCGGCTTCGAGACCTTGGCGGAGGCTCTCCGCCCGTCGCCGAAGCGGTAGTAGACACTGTCACCCCACAGGCTCCAGTTCGAGAACGCGACGAACGCGTTGCCCGACGTGCCGACATGCAAGCGTCCATCCAATGCCATCGCCGGCCCACCAACCCCGCGCCCGACCCCCCAGTGGCGGTCACGCGTGCCCGGCGACCCGTGGGGAATCTCGTATCGACGGCCGTGAGACTCCACCCAGCCCTCGACCTCACCGAAGCATTCGAACCCTGTTGTCACGTCTCCTCGGCGTCCAGGCGGTGACCCCGTCGTGCTGTTCGAAAGCGGCTCGCGAAACGTCTGGCGCGTCGTATCGCGGAAATCGAGGCAGTAGCTGACACCCCATTCGTTTGGTTCGAGCTCGAATCGCCACCACCGCATGCCCCGAATGATTCGTGGTGCGATCGGGCCGATCCGAAGGTCCGCACGATCCGCACCCATGGCGCGAAACCCGCGGACGGTGGTATGCAACCCGCCGATGTTGATGATCGCGTATGCCTCTGCACGGTCGAGGTTCGGATAGAAGCTCCCGCCTGCCGCCACCAGGACCGTGCCTGTCGGGTCGTTGCAAACCATCCAATACCGTTCATATGCGCGCGGATCACCCGTCCACATGACCCGAATTGGATCCGGGGTTTGATGGATCATGTAGTCGTCGAGTGGCGACAACGGGAACTGTTCCGCGAAGTGCGCGTCACCGATCGTCAACGCCGGTGTCGGGTCGAACGGATCATCAGATTGCGTCATGGTCGTGTCCTTCGAACCGGGGACCGTTCACGTGGGACAACGGTCGTGTTGGCAGCGTCCGACCATAGGCAGGGTCGCAAGTGCTGCGGCTCGCGAGGTAGGTCGCGATCCGGCGTCGTTGTGCGTCGTCGCTGGCCGCGTCTCCGAGGGTGTTGAGGTGATCTGCGAGACGGTGTCGGGCGGCGAGGTTGCAAGCTTTGGCATCGACGTTCGGCGGCGTCGAGGGTTCCTTCTCGCCGAGCAGTTCGTACGTCGTTCGGGTGTCCGTATCGAGGAACGACCCGCCGTGGTCGGGGAGTGGTTCGTCGGCGTCGGCGAACGTCGAGAGCAGCAGCGTGGAGATGACCCGAGCCGTGGGGTGGTAGTGCTCGTCGCTGCGTTTCTCGACGAAAGCCCGCAGTCCGCTGATCTGCATTACCGCTGTCTTGTACGTAGAGAACACCTGCCACCACTTCAGGGCGTTTTGGTCGACAGTTACCCCGCTGTGCTGTTCGTAAGCGCGCAGAAGATCATCGTCTTCCCACGAGCCGCGGATCTGATGCTCCTTGGTCCGCAACGGCTGTGTGACCCATCCGAGGTCTTCGTGCCGATCGCCCAGGTGCGCGAGTTCCCAGTCGAGGAGGGCCGTGATCGCGCCCGATTCGTCGAGCAGAACGTTGCCCACCTTGAAATCGGCGTGCACGAGAACCGTCGTTTCGTTGGTAGGTGCGCGACGCCCCAGCCATTGCGCGCCGAGCACGAGTTCGGGGTACGGCTCGAGTTGATCGCGTTCACGAATCCCGGACCATTCGCGCAGCGCCTCCCTCGCGGCATCTCGACCGGGGTCGGCGAGGTGCTCGCCCAGTCCGATGCCGCGCCAGTCAACCGCGTGCACGTCGGCAAGAAGATGGCATAAGCGACGCGCGAGGTCGACGCGTTCGTCGAGCGGCGCGACCGAGTTCAGTGCGAAGTAGTCGCATGTCCCGGCGAGACGCGTCATCACGAGACTCGGGCGTCCGAGTTCGTCGCCGGTCGTGTCGAGCCAACGAGCACGCGGGGTCGGGACCTCCGCTCGGTCAAGTCCGCGCAGGACCTCGAACTCGGTCGACCGACTCGTCTCGATCAGTCCGCCGAGCGGGTCACGACGCGCGATCAGACGCTCCCGAGTCGTACGGCCCTTCTCGGTCCACACCGCGTCGAAGAGCCAGTTCTCCCGGGACCGACCGGTGCTCGGCCGTTCGATGTTCTCCACCCGTGCGGAGGGACCAAGCCGACCAACGACGAAGGCATGGAGTCGAGCAACGACATCGTCGTCGTCGCTGTTGTTAACGGAACTCACGCCGCCATCGTGGTCCACGAACACCACCGCGTGCTACCCAAGTGGGTCAGCACTAGCGCATCGTCATGCCGACGAGGCTGCCTTCGGCTCGCCACTCTTCGATGATTTCAAAAAAGCGCAGCGGACCACCCCCGTAGCCCGCTGCGAAGTACCCGTGCGGTGTCGGACCACGACCGTCGTTGTTGTAATACCCGGGCGTGCAATCGGCATAGAACTTCGCACCGAGGTGTGCCTTCGCCGCCATCTCGTCGACCCATGCCTGCTCTCCTTCGGCCGTCGCCTCGACGACCTTTGCGCCGCGCCGTTCTGCCTGACCGAGGATGTAGGCCACGTGCTTCGCCTGCTCGTTGAGCGTGTGCGGGATGTTGACCGTGAACGCGGTCTGCGTGAGCCCTATGAAGAAGCAGTTGGGGAAGCCATTGGTCTGAAGGCCGTGGAGCGTGCGCAATCCGGCCTGCCACTTTTCCACGAGCGACGCGCTCTCGCGGCCGATGATGTCGTACCCGGCGCGCTGCAGGTAGGGCGTCCCGGTTTCGAATCCCGTTGCGAAAATCAGACAGTCGAGCGGAAAGCGCTCGCCTCGGAAGTAGGCAGCCTCGTGATCGAGTCGGTCGAGTCCGAGTCCGATCGTGTCGACAAGCGTCACGTTGGGGCGATTGAACGTCGGCAGATACTCGTCGTGAAAGCCCGGACGCTTGCAGAACTGGCGGAACCACGGTTTCAACGCTTCGGCTGTAGAAGGATCGGCGATCGTCGCGTCGACGCGCGCTCGGATCTGCTCCATCTTCTCCATGTCGATGATCTCCATGAGCAGCGTCCGCTCTTCGCTGGTGAGCGGACGCCCGAGCACCTTGGCCCGTTCCTTCGCACCGGTGCCGGTCAGACGACGGTAGATGTCGGTCCAGCCGTCACCGACGAGATCCTCCGCCTGATCACCTCCGCTCACCAGGATGTTGAAGTTGTCCATCCGACGCTGCTGCCAACCGGGTGCGAGGGAGTCGGCGAATGCTGGATCTGTCGGTCGGTTGTCACGGACGTCGACCGACGACGGTGTGCGCTGAAACACGAAGAGTTGCTTCGCCCACTTGCCAACCTCCGGAATGCACTGCAGCGCGGTTGCGCCGGTTCCGATCACACCGACGTTCTTGTCAGCCAGCCCGACGAGATTCCCGGACGCGTCACCGCCGGTATAGCGGTAGTCCCAGCGACTCGTGTGGAACGTGTAGCCGCGGAACTCATCGATTCCGTCGATCGCAGGAAGTTTCGGTCGACTCAGCGCCCCGTTCGCAACCGCGACAAATCTCGATTGCATCGTGTCGCCGCGGTCGGTGACGACGGTCCACGTGCCCGTTTGCTCGTCCCAAACCATGCCGGTCACTGCGGTCTGAAAGCACGCGAGGTCGTAGAGGCCGAACTGACGCGCAATGGCCTGACTGTGCCGGAAGATCTCCGGCGCAAACGAGTACCTATGTTCCGGGATGTACCCGAGCTCCTCAAGAAGTGGTAAGTACACGTAGGACTCAACGTCGCACATGGCACCGGGATAACGGTTCCAGTACCACGTGCCCCCGACATCGCCGGCCTGCTCAATCAGCCGGATCCGCCGGAGGCCGAGTTGACGCAGACGCGCTCCGAGCAGGAGCCCACCGAATCCCGCGCCGACGATGACGACGTCGACCTCATCCGTGATCGATTCACGGCTGAAGCCCGGCTCGACGTAAGGGTCATCGACGTATCGAGAGAAGTCGGCGGTGACTGTGGTGCGGGTAGGTTCGGCGCGTCCGACCCGCCGGTCACGTTCGTCGATGTAGCGCTCCCGAAGCGCTTCCGGGTCGAATGCGAGGGGTCCGAGTACCCGTGCGAGATCCGGTGGAATCGTCACTACAGCACACAGTCGACAGGGAAGTCCTGGTGCCACTCGACATCGAGTGCTGTGGCACGGCGGAGGAAGTCGTCGAGACCGGGGAGGGCAGCGCCAACCACGTCGTGCAGCACAACGACAGGCCAGCTCTGAGAGTCCATCGAGCGCAGGCAGACCTCGACCCACCCGGCCGGGTCGACCCAGTCGCGAGGGACGTTGTTCCACGTCACCGGCAGGTAGTTATTCGACCGCAGATGTTCAAGACCGCGCGGACCGAGCAGCCGATCGTCAAGGACGCCGCCCGCGCCGTAGGGACGAAAGAGGCGGTCCGGTGCGAGGTCACCGAGCAGCCGTTGTGTCTCGTCGACTTCTCGAAGCGCGGTCGTGAGGTCGCCCTCGCGTTCTAACGTCCCCAGCGGAACAGTGTGGGTGAGCGTGTGATTGCCGACCCGGTGGCCCTCGTTGACGGCCCGCTCAAGAAGCGCGCGAGCGCCCGGTTTTGCGAGCTTCGATCCGATCACGAAGAAGGTCGCGCTCACGCCGTTTGCCGAGAGGACGTCGAGGACAGATTCGGTGACGCCGGGTGTCGGACCGTTGTCGAAGGTCAACGTGACCGGCTTCCTCACGGTGGTCATGGTGTCATCTCAGATCGGGGTGTCGGCGCCGGGAAGCTAGAACGCTGCGGAGAGTGGGTCGAGTCCGAGGAGCACTCGGCCGGCGTCGTCGATCGCGTGCGGCGACACCATGAGGTGTTGGCCGACCACGTGCACGTCGCGGAAACAGCGAGCGAGCGGATGCGCGGCGTCACTCATGGCAGTGCCCGCCGCCTCGAACAGACCGGAGACGGCATTGGAACACTCGCGTGCGGCGTGCGAACATGCGAGCCGCACCAGCGCGGTCTGACGCGTGGTCACCGGATCGCCGCTCAGGACGGTGTCCCACACGGTCCCGACGGCATCACAAACAAACCCGCGAGCGCCACGGAGCCGGGCTTCGGCATTTGCGAGGGCGAGCTGTGCTCGGGGACGATCACGGAGGAGTGCGCCCCTTGCGAGTCGGGGCTTGCGCTCGTTTGCAAGCTCCACGAAGTGGTCGATGGCACCACGTGCGATTCCGGTCGAGACACCGACCTTGTTGTACGCGAGCCGACTGGTGAGCGGCAGGCGGGTCAGCGAGGTTGGTGTTACCGGGCGGACGTCACGAGTGCGGGTGATCCGATCATTCGGCACGAAACGGTCGGTGATCACGACGTCGTGGCTCCCAGTTCCCCGAAGGCCCGAGTTGTTCCACGTCTCGTCGACGAGGTACTCGTCGCGTGACACGAGAACTTCGATTGCCTCACCCTGTCGACCCTCGACGAGGCATTGGGCCCAGAACCAATCGGCGTGTTGCGAACCGCTTGCGAACGGCCAGCGTCCACTCACGACAAAGCCGCCGTCTGTCGGCGTGGCGCGGCCCACAGGATTCAAAGCTCCACAGATCACCACCGCAGGATTTGCGTAGACACGAGCCGCTGTCTTCGGCTCGAAATGTGACGCCCCGATACCAGTCGTTTCAACGCCGATCATCAGCACCCATCCGGTCGACCCGTCGGCTTGCGCAATGGTTTCAATGGTTTCAATGGTTGTCAGGGGGTCGGCTTCGGATCCACCGAATGCGGCCGGAGCACACATCGAGAACAATCTCGCGTTTGCAAGCGCGCGTACGACTTCGACGTCAACCGAACGCCCGGCTTCGGCACTCGCTGCGCGTTCGCGAACCAGAGGCTGCATCGCCACTGCCTTTTCGACGAGTGGGTGGGGCATGGAACTAGAGGTTCGCGTTCAGCTGTCGAAACTGCGGTCGATACGCTCGAATCGACGCCGGATCGAGGCCCGGCTCTCCTCGTGCGGCAGCACATAAAGCCGGTTCGCAATGATCGCATCGACGGTCTGCGCGGCCACGTCATCGACGTCGAGCACGCGACCCGCCATGTCGTCGTTCGACTCGTCCTGCTCGGCGACGAGCGCGGCCGATTCCGGTCCGCCGTACTCGCCTTGGCGATTGCGCTCGGAGCTCCCGATGTTCGTGCCGACCCGCATCGGGCACAGCACGGACACACCGATTCCGTGCGGTCGCATCTCGCGAGAGAGAACCTCGGCGAGGGCCACGACGCCGTACTTCGCGACGCAGTACGGGCCGAGACCGATGTTGGGCACGAGACCGGCGAACGATGCGGTGAAGAGAACGTGGCCGCCCTCGCCCTGTTGCACCAGTCTCGGCACGAACGCTTCGACGCCGTGGATCGGACCCCACAGGTCGACGTCGATGGTCCAGCGCCAGTCCTCGTGGGTCATCTCCGTGATCGGGCCGCCCACGGCAATTCCGGCGTTGTTGAACACGATGTGCACCGCACCGAGACGTTCGAACGCTGTATCGGCGAGCGCGTCGACGTCGGCCTTCGAGCTGACGTCGCAACGCACGCCGTGCGCCTCGATCCCCGTGGATCGCAACTCGTTGCATGCCGCATCGAGAGCTGTCGGGTCGATGTCGGCGAGGACGATTCGCGCACCTCGTGTGCCGAGGTTCCTGGCAGTGGCAAAGCCGATGCCGCTCGCTCCACCGGTGATGACTGCTCCCTTGTTGCGCACACTGTCCATTCCGGTAGTCGAGCAGGTTCGACCGAATCCCGCCACTGCGGCCGCGACAGGTGCGATAGTCGGGACCCCTTTAGGCGTGGCCTGAAATCGGTCGGCGTGGCCTTAAGTCGGGCCGATCTGGGGCCACGCTGACCGCTTTGAGGCCACGCCGCCGGGCAGCTTCTGATGGCCGGTTGTAGGTTGGCCGAACCGATGAACACGAGCAACGACCCGACACACCACGTCCGATGGTGCTTCCACGCCACCGCAATGGTCGCCGACTACGAACTCACACGCGATGCACTTATACGGCTGATTGGCCTGCGCGTCCTGGAGGACAGTCGGATCGAGGACCCGGCGATCGGTCGACGCGGCGGAATGACCTGGGTCGGCGACAACATCATCGAGATCGGGGAGCCGATCGTCGACGGTGGCGCGGTAGATCGGTTCGTAAAACGGTTTGGCTCTCACATGAGTTCCATCGCCGTACAAGTCTCCGACACCGAAGCCACGATCGACTATCTGGCTCAACATGACGTTCGTGTGGCCTCTCGGATCGACGGTCACATCGTGTTCACCAACCCGGCCGACACGGCCGGCGTGGTGATCGAGTGGTTCGGCACCGAGGAGCCGCTCGACCCGCGGTTCGGGGCGCCGATGCCGCCACCCGTGGTAGGTCCTGTGCTCGACGTCCGGGCAATCGCGTTCGCGGGGGCGGTGGTCGCCAACCCAATCGATGCCGCCCGACGTCTCGCCGCGCTGTTCGACCGGCCGATTACGTTCGCGGCCGCAAACGTTCGAGCGGGCAGCCCGGTCGCGGGCGTTTCGATGGGCGACATGACGCTCGCCCTCTACCCGATCCCGTCCGCCGAGGAGAGCGAAGCGCTGTGGGGTTGGACCTACACCCGTGCACAGACGAACAATCTCGGGGTCCTGGTAACGGACCTCGCCTCCGCTCTTGAAGCACTGAGCAGAGCCGACGTCAACGTGTTGAGAAGCGACGAACAGTCGATCGTGATTCCGCCGAGTGAGACCGGTGGCGTCACGATTGTCGTTGTCGACGAACTCCTGCCTGGCGACCCGCGTCGCTAGCGCTAGCCGCAGAGCTGTCGAAACACCCGGTCCGGAGCACCCCGGGCGCTACCATCGCCCGTGCACGCCCTGCACGCGCGGCGCTTCCTAGGCATCACTCAGCAATGACCGACGCAACCTCGCCCGATCCCTCTCCGCCGCTCTTCTCGCCGCCGTGCCGCACTTCGTGGTCTGCGATGGCGTGATCGAGAGCGTCGGACCAGAGGTTGCAAGCGAACTCGGCTGCGACGTCCATGCTCTCTTGGGCTTGCTCGACCAAATCGGCACCCGACTCGATGACGCCACGTTCGACGATCTCCGCAACGGCACCAGCGCTCTGCGAGTACGGCTCGGTGCTGAATTGTCGGACCGACCCGTACGGCTGCGCCGACTCGGTTCCGACGGCGATAGAAGCTGGATCGAAATTCGGTCACTCGCGAACGAGTTCCGCGCCGAGTCACTGTTGCGCCGCAGCGGCATGGGCCACATGCTGATCAGTCCGGCGATCGAATTGCACGGGTCGATGACGTCCAACGATCTCGCCGACGTCTTCCCGGGGGACAATCCGCTCAACTGGGTTGAACTCATGGACCCCGACGACATGCAAACGCTCGGCAAGGCGATCCACAAGGTCGGCAAGGACCCGAACCTTCGCAAGGTGGTCCGCCACCGCCTGAACGCCGATCGCACCTACACCATCATCGACACGGTCGAATCGGCCTTGCACGATCCAGACCTGCGAGCCGTGCTCGTACGCAGTCGCCTCGAAGACTCAGCGACGGCCGACCTCGCAAACGGTGCCGCGCCCTACGCCGGCATCACGGTGTCTGATCACATGACCATCGGCGTCGTGGTGGCGAGCATGACAGGCAAGGTGCTGCACCGGAACTCGGTCGCCGCCGAATTGGTCGGTGCCCGAGCGGGCCGGCCGTGATTCCTGGTATCGACGACACGTGGATGTTGACGTCGCTGGAGTCGGATCACTCCGAACCTACGACCCGCTTTCAGGCCATGTTTGCCGCGGCCGCGGCCGGTCAATCCGGACACTGCACGATCCCGTCACCCTTCGACGCGCAACGCTGGCTGAGGGTTTCGGCCTCCCCCGCAGCAGCGTCGACCGTGGTGATGACCATTGAGGACATGACGGAGTTGGCCGCCGCCGAGCGTGCGTTGCGAGCGTCGAATCGGCTTCTCGAAGCGCTCGACTCGCACTCCGAAGCGCTCGTGGCCGTGTTTGACGCGGAGGGTCGCGCTCGCTACACCAGCTCGTCGATCCGACGGCATCTCGGGGCCGCTGCAATCGTCGATCACCAACCTGCTCGACGATCCAGACGTCCAGGGACTCGTCTTGACGCTGCGCGACGTGCATGAGCGACACCTCGCCGAACGCGAGCTTCGCTTTAAGGCAACACACGATGCCTTAACCACGCTTCCTGATCGCGCTGCCCTGCGCGCTCGTCTTGACCTGGTTCTTCAGGAGGCGGACCTGTTCGGCTATCGCACCGCGCTCGTGTTCTGTGACATCGACAATTTCAAGGCGATCAACGACAGGTCGGGTCATCATGTTGGTGATCTGGTCCTCACGGAGGTTGCGGCGCGCCTTCGTGCGTCGCTGCGTACGACCGACTTCGTCGGGCGCTTCGGGGGCGATGAGTTCGTCGTGATCGTTCCGAATGTCGACGACGAGGAACACGCGATGGCGCTGGCCGAGCGTGTATTTGGCAGCGTTGCCGGGCTCGCAACACTCGACGGGGTCGACGTGGATATCAGCGTCAGCATGGGAGTCGCTCTGACCGACACCACGTGCGCCACGGTCGACGATCTCCTCCAACGCGCTGATCACGCGATGTATCAGGCGAAACGCCAGGGCCGCGGTCGTTTGTCCCTGTACGTGGCCGACGCTCGACCTTGACGCGCTCCGGAGGGTCGGTGACCCGCTTGGTGATGCGGCAGTCGCCGCATACTTCAACGACGTTGAAACTCATGAGCCGGGCGAGCTGTTCGGGAAGCTGGTTCGCCACCTGAGATTGCCGACTGAGGAACAGGAGCCAGCGGTCCGGGCGTTTTTCGAGCAGGTAGCGCAGCGACCCGACTGGGTCGATGAAGCCGCCGTCGCTCGCGGACAGGAATTCTTCAATCGGCTCGCCGCGCATCACTTCTCGGTGCTTTACCTTGCGTCGCTTCCGAACAGTTATGCCGCTGCGAAAGGCGTACAAGTCCTACGTATGACCGGGCGGCTGCAGACCGATACCACGCGGCGATTGAACGAGACCGGGCAATTCCTCATGGACATTGCCGCGCCGCGGGCAATGGACGTTGGCGGCGTTGGCATCGATCGCGTCATACACGTGCGCCTGATGCATGCGGCCGTGCGGTGGATGATCGCCCACGACCCCGCCGTGACTCGCGTGGATGACCTCGCGCCACCGCAACGCGAAGAAGACGGACTCGTGTGGTCGACCTCGTGGGGAGTGCCGACCAACCAGGAGGATCTCGTCGGCACGTGGCTCACGTTCACCGAAGTCGTCTATGCGGCTTTCGATGCGAGTGGCGTCGACTTCAACGAGCAGAACGTGTCTGACCATATGCACCTTTGGCGACTCGTGGCGCATTACCTCGGCATCGACCCGGCGATCGTGCCGACGACGCGGCCCGATGCGAAGGCACTGCGGGAGCGAATCTTCGGTCGCCAGCAGGCACCCTGCGCCGCTGGCAAGGCGATGACCGCAGCGCTCGTAGCGCAGGCTCACGATCGGATGCCGAAGTTCGTGTGGCCGCTCCTGCCCACGGCGTTCCGGCATTTCCTGGGTGACCCGGTGAGTGACATGCTCGACGTTCACGCGGCCAATTGGACGCGTCATCTGTTCACGGTAATGAGCACCTTCGAACGTCTGCTGACCCGAGGCGAAGAGCGTCGTCCGTTGCACGCCCGGGTGAGCGCGTTCATCGGTCGGCACTTGATGGACGGGATACTGAAGGAGATTCGCAAGGGTGAACGTCCGGCGTTCGAGATCCCGACCTACCTGGCGGGTGGGCGATAGCTCGGTGCTGGCTCGCGGCCAGTGGATCAGAGCGACGGGGCGACGTCGCCGACGGCCATCCACATGAGCTGATCCGCAGTGAACGGCGCGACCGTCAGGCCGAGGTCCTGCTGCCGACTGCGGAACAGGTTGACGATGTACCCCATGGGCTGACGCAGGTCGGCCCAATCGCTCGCACCCGACCACCGTCCGGTGCCGCCCGTACGATCCCACTCATTCATAAGCGCGCAGAGTGGTTGGTAGTCCAGCGTCTGGAGGTCAGTTGGGAACAGCGGCCCGCCGCCTGGCACAGGGGGCACGTCACGCTCCAGGTGCAGCGTCTCATGAGGGACCGAGAGCGTCATCAGCAGACGGGTCGCCACGTGTTGCCAGAGAAGCTCGATGTGCGGCGCAATATGGGTGCGCACTTCGGCGACCACTGGGCGGAGCATGGCATTGGCGACTCGACCGTGCAGGACACCACAGAGGTCCTCGCCCACGTCGATCAACCCCGCGTTCAAGGCGGACTCGATGTCGTTCTGGAGACGCTCCTGCTCGTGCAGGACGGCAGCGATGTTGGCGTTCAGTACGTGTTGCGCACGGGTGACCGCATCGGTCGCCCCGACAGCGAGGGCATACTGCTGAAAGGCGAGGCGTAAATGTGGCGCTTGCTCGCTTGTCGGAATGGCGAGGCGGTCGAGCGTTGCGTCCACCTCGGCAAGTGGCGGCTCTCCGTCGCTATCGATCGACTCGACGAAGCGGACGAACAGTGGCGCGAGCTCGCCGTATACGAGCGTATTGCCGTGGGCGATGAAGGCCGACACCTGCGCTACCGCTTGAGCGACCAGGTGTTCGAGATGCGAACGTTGCAGCTCGCCCAGCACCCCCAATCGACGAAGCAGCGTCGTGCGGGCATTGGTCTCGCGCACGATCGCGTCGACGTGCGGGTCGGCACCGAGCAGCAGCTCACCAACGAGCCCGGGGAGTTCTTCGCCGCGAATAGAGAGCCCCGCGGTGTTGGACGCCCAGATCGCGAACGTGCACCAGGTCTGGTCGGTTTGGAGGACGTTGAGCAGGCGGTGCGCGAGATCGGCGTAGGACTGTGTGATCCAGAGATTGCGCACCGCAGCGTCGTCGATCGCGATGATCTGCTGGACACCGTCCTCCGTGAGTGGCAGGCGTCCGGGAATCGTTGGCCAACCCGAGCGGGTTGTCGACACGGGCGTCGGTGCGGCAACGGGTGCGGTCGCGGTGTCAGTCACGCTCGCAATATCGGCACCCGCCCTCCTGCGATCAAGTCGTCAGTGCCGTGTCGGCCGGAGAACTTTGTCTTCACGGCCACCGACGCCAGAGGAACGAGAGCACGATCGCGGCACCCGCCAGCAACGCAGCGATGGCCGCGAAGACCGCACTGATCTCGACTCTTCGTTGCTGCAGCTCGACCTTCTTCGGGAGTTTCGCGAAGACTGTCTTGAGTTGCCGCGCGTCTGTCGCTCGGAAGTAGGTGCCACCGGTGTCCTTGGCGACTGATTGCAATTCTGGCTCATCGATCACGAAGTACTGACGGGGATCGGCAAGCAAGGACTGCTGGTCCGAAGCGGGTGGTGTGGATACAAACCCGCTGTTGCCGACGGCGTCGGCACCGAGCTGCTTCGCCGAGCACGACATCTTTGCTGGTGTTGTCGTCCCGAAACCGATCGTGTACACCCGCACCCCGCGGACCGCGGCCTGACGAGCAGCGAGGTACGGCTGGACTCCCTGGGTGTTCGCGCCATCCGTCAGCAGCACGACGATGTCGGGGACGTAGCCACTGCGGCCGGGCGGCGTCACAGGGGTCGGGCGACTCGGATCGATCGGCGTGGTCTGTAGCACCTCGGCGTTGACGCTCGCGATGGCGTCGACGGAGGCCAGCACCGCCGAGCCGATTGCGGTGCCGGGGGCGGTGGTCATTGCGTCGATGGAGCTTGCGAGTGCCGCACGGTCGGTCGTGGGCGGCATCACGAGTTCGGCAAAGCCGGCAAACTCGACAAGACCGATCCTCGTGCCCCGCTGTTGATGCTTCACGAAGTCGCGGGCCGCGGCTTGACTGACGGCGAGTCGGTTCGGCTCGACGTCGGTTGCGCACATTGAGCGGGAAACGTCCAACGCGAGGATGATCGTGGTGCGTCCGATCGGCACGGTGACGAACGCTTGCGGCCGGGCAGTCGCGACGACGAGCGCGCCCGCGCCCACGAGGAAAAGCGCCATGGGTACGAGGTGTCTCCAACGCGCCCGAGTGGGTAGCGCCGCGCGGACGAGCGCAACGCTGGAAAACCGGATGGCGGTCCGCCGCTTCCGGCGGCGTTGCCATCGGTACGCGCCGATCAGAAGTGGCAGCACGACTCCCAGGAACAACGCGGCGGGGAACTCGAACGTGATCAGCGCAGACATCATCAGAGCATTCGTCCGAACCAATGCATGGCCAGCGCAGAACCGAGGACAAGGAAGCACGTGCTGAGCCCCGTCAGGAATGAGGTGATCTCTCGCGGCTTGGTCTCGGAGCGCGATTGCAGTTCGATCGAGCCGTAGACCGACGCCAAATCAGCCGCGTCGACAGCCCGGAAATACTTGCCGTTCGTTACCTTTGCGATTTCGGTCAACGATGGCTCGTCAAGCGTCGTAGCCACCTTGAAGCCGTCGATGTCGAGGACCGTCGCTGCCTCGAGCCCGATACCGACCGTGTAGATCTTCACCCCTGCCACCGACGCCAGCTTCGCGACATCGATCGGCTCCGGTGTAGAGGTGTTCTCGCCGTCGGTGAAGACAATGATCGCCGCCGACCCGAGGTAGGGAACGATCGCCCGCTCGCCGCCGAGTGCGAGGGGATCAATGCTGAGCGGTGCTCCGGCGATCGCCGACAGCGCCGAAAACATGCCCTGGCCGAGCGATGTCGGCCCGTTCGGCTTGAGCCGATCGATCGCCGCGAGGACGTCGGATCGCTCCATCGTCGGGCGCTGCATGATCACTCCGCCGCCGTTGAACGCGACGACGCCGACTCGCAAATGGCGAGGCTGTCGTTCGACGAAACCTCGCGCCGCTCGTTGGGCGGCACCGAGGCGCGTCGGTCGGAGGTCCGTTGCCCGCATGCTGTTCGAAACGTCGAACGCGAGCACGACCGTGCCCTCTCGCTGCGACGTCGTGAGGCGCACCCGCGGCCGACCTACCGCCACGAGCATCAGGGTAAGTGCAACGCCGAACAGTGCGACCGGTAGGTGACGCCTTCGGTACATTCGGATCGACGCAGCGGTCGGCACGAACCCCTGTGCGGCTAGCGCGGCCAACTCGTCGCGGCGTCGTCGATCGAGCAATCCGTACCCGACGCCAAGTGCTGCCACGAGCGCAAGGAGCCCAAGCAAACGCGGCCAGGCGAACGAGATCACAGTGCATCAGCCCGGTGCTGGTGTCCGCAGGTCGGTGGCGACGGCAACGCGATGCATCACGCGGCGGTTCGGCAGGTAGTCATCGCACGCGTAGTGCTGGGTTCCCCGGTTGTCCCACAGCGCGAGCGTTCCGGGTCGCCAGCGCAGGCGAACGTGATGGTCGGGTCGGTTGATCGCGTCGAAGAGCATCGTAAGCAGACGTGCTCCCTCCGGTGCCGAGATGCCGATCACGAACCGTGTGAACGCCTCGCTGACGTTGAGATACGGGCGACCGGTGACGGGGTGCTTCGCCACGACGGGATGGACGGCCATCCCGGCGCGCACGACGGCGTCTTCAAGGCCCGCCTGTCCAGATTCTAAGTACGCAGATGATCGAAACGCGCCGAGATCGTGCACGGCCTCCAGCTCGGCCAGCTCGGATCGCAGACCCGCGGGGAGTGAGTCGAGCACCGAATACATCGACGCCCACAATGTGTCGCCACCGACCGGTGGCAGCACGACCGCCTGCAAGATCGAGGCAAACGGCGGCTGGACGCGGTACGTCATGTCGGCGTGCCACTCGGCCGAATCCGTTCGTTTGTCGCCACCGAACTCCAGCACCACGACGTCGGGGTGGTCCGGGAGCGTGTTGTAGGCGTGGTGCGGGCGGGGCTGAGAACCAAGCCCACGACCAAGCTGGACCAGCTCCGCCGGCCCGAAGTTCGCGTCCCGGAAGAAGAGCACATGGTGCTCCATCAGCGTCGCGTACACGTTGTCGATCACCGCTGGATCGTGGAGGTCCTCGGCGCTGAGTCTGTCGAGTACCTCCGCACCGATCGCTGGAGTAGATCGTTCGGTGCGCAGGGCCATCGGCCGAATCTATTCGGAAGTGAGCTGAGCATGATCTCGTCGAGCATGGGTTGGAATCAGCGCAGCTGCATCCCGCCCGACCGCGAAAGGAGTGGTTTCTGCGATCTCAACGCGCGGATTCCAGCCTGCCTCGTTAGCAGGTCGTGCCTCCGTCGACTGTAAACAGCTCACCGGTGACGAATGAGCCCGCGTCAGAGGCAAGGAGCAGAGCGGGCCCGACGATCTCGTTCGGGTCGGCGACGCGACCGAGCGGCTTCGCGGATGCAATGCGCGCCAGCGTCGCGTCGTCGAATGCCTTCTTCACCATGTCCGTTCGGAACGTGCCTGGCGAGATCGCGTTGACGCGGATGTTCTGCGGTGCGAGATCGCGTGCGAGCGTCTTCGTGGCCTGCGCCAGAGCGGGTCTGGCTACGCCCGGACGGACATCGCGATCCTAACGATCAGCATGTCCGCCTTCAGGCTTTCAGGGACGGGTCTTCGGCTACCAAGTCGGCGACAACGGCGGCGAAGGAGCCGTCGGTGAACCATTCGAGGATGCTTTTCGCCCGTCATTGCTGATCGGTGTCGGGTCGAACGACGCTTGCCTGTCGCGCTCAAGTTTGTCGAGAAGCTGTCGACGCAGCTGCGTTTCGACGTGAGTGACGGCCATGTCATCCGTTGTGTCGTGTCGAGAGGCCCTTGGCAAGCGGTCCTTTTGATCGGCTGACGTCGAGGCGCGACGATTTGTCCCACTTCGAGGTCACGACCGGGGCCAGCTCTGGTGCGGCTATGCCTCCCTCGAATCGACTCACCAACCGTTGATGGCCAGGAACTCTGTGGCCCAGTAGTAGTGATCGAGGAGGCCATCGGTCGGCCGCCCGAGTATTCGATGGGCTGCGTACAGCGCCTCGACGGTTGCGAGCCCACCCTCCGGAAGGGTGCCGATCGCGGCGCCACGCGGGTACGCGGTGCGAACGCCCCGGATAGACCGCGTGGCAAGTGCACCGAACGGCACCGCAAGATCTTCGACCCAACGCCACGTGCCGTCGAGGATCATCAGTCCGCGGTCTCGATCCGCTGCGGT
This sequence comes from Acidimicrobiia bacterium, assembly GCA_043720395.1. GTDB lineage: Bacteria > Actinomycetota > Acidimicrobiia > Acidimicrobiales > JANYDT01 > JANOYY01. Next base: position 120,571 of record JAYSSR010000009.1, on the reverse strand, counting down.
GAGCGGAGGTCCGTCAACGTCCAAGCGGAGATACCCATCAATCGAACCGGTAGCCCGAACCGAGGTCGATCGGGCGAAGTGCAAACCATCAGTTCCGCGCAACGGAAGAATCGTGCACTTCGATCGGCGTTCCTTCGGGTGTACGACGATTACGGTCTCCGGGCTGCTCATGCTCGCTGTCCATCAACTACGGCTCCGAGTTGCTGTGTCGGAGCAGACTACGAGCGATGGATGCGAGCGTGTGGACTTCGGAGCTGCGTGGTGCCGTGTACCGCGGCGACGGTCCGCTCATCGTCGCTCTGCTGCAAAGAACACCGGTTCGACTCGATGCCCTCCAGTTCGTCGGCGACGGAATCGTGACTGCGCTCGCGCAAGGTGCCGCTGGTGCCCCCGGCCTTGCCAATGACTACGTCGTAGCGCTTCGAGATCGGGGATGGGATGGCGACAACGAACTCGCTAAACAGCTCAGCGCAGCGCCTACGTCGGAAGGGCCAACGCTCAAGCCCCTGCCGATCGATCTCGAAGATCTCGCCAGCATCCTTGAGGGCGACCCGACGCAGGGCGGCGGTCGCATCGACCTCAACAACGGCGAGGTGTGGCCGCAGGTAGCGATTGACTACGCACGCGAGACGGACATGGAGGACGAGAACGAATCCGAAGACGCCGAGCGCTGGCTGAGGGTCCGGTGTGAGGGTTCGCGTGACGGCTACAACGACATGGTGGCGTGGGTTGACGAGCTTGAGGACACACGTCTGGCCGAGCGTCTTGATCGGGCACTGTCGGGACGCGGTGCATTTCGGCGATTCAAGGATGTCTTGGGTGAGCGGCCCGAGGAACTGCAGCGTTGGTTCGTATTCTCCGACGAGCGTCGGCGCGGTCGGGCACGGGTCTGGCTCACCGACGCTGGCTACATGGTTGGTCACCGTGCGGGCGAGAACCTTGACAAAATGTAAAGGTGAGCCCGATCATCGAAGCTATGACCGGCCTTCCCACCCCGTCGCCGACACTGGCGGACCTGCGGATCGACGGTGACCGGCTGCTGCGCCGAATCCGTGATCTTGGCGAGATCGGTCCGATCCGAGGAGCGAACGGCGAACCGGGAAGTGCCCGACTCGCGCTGACCGACGAGGACCGTGCAGGTCGCGACCTCGTGCTCACCTGGATGCGTGACCTCGGCCTCGACGTCCGCATCGATGCCATCGGCAACGTCATCGGCACCCGTGAGGGCACCGACCCGACTGCGCGGGCCGTCATGTGTGGCAGCCACATCGACACCGTTCGCACCGGCGGCCTCTACGACGGCAATCTCGGCGTCCTCGCTGGACTGGAAGTGATCGAGACCTTCATCAAGGCCGACATCGCCACGACACGTCCGATCAGCGTCGGCTTCTTCACCAACGAGGAGGGTGCCCGCTTCAACCCCGACATGATGGGCAGCCTTGTCTACTGCGGTGGCCTAACCGCCGAAGAGGCGTACGACGTGGTTGGCATCGACGGTGCGCGGGTCGGCGACGAGCTCGACCGCATCGGTTACCGAGGCACAACACCTTGCCCGGGAGAGACGCCGCACGCGTTCGTCGAGCTGCATATCGAGCAGGGCCCGGTGCTCGAAGCCGAAGGGGTGCGGTTCGGTGCGGTCACCGGTGTCCAGGGCATCTCGTGGCAGGAGCTCACGATCACCGGCCAGTCCAACCACGCCGGAACGACGCCGATGACGCTGCGCCACGATGCGGGCTACGTCGCCGCACGAATCGCGACGTTCGTCCGTGAGGTTGCAAGCGAACTTGGACACCCGCAGGTCGGCACGGTCGGGCAGATCACCTTGCACCCGAACCTGGTGAACGTGGTCGCCGCGCAGGCGGTGATGACCGTCGACCTGCGCAACACGGACGAGCAGGTTCTCCAGGAATCCGAACGCCAACTCGCCGTGTTCCTGACCGAGGTCGCGGCCGCGGAGGGTGTCGAGATCGCGTCTCGGACGCTGGCCCGCTTCGAGCCGGTCGCGTTCGACGAGCGCCTCATTGACCTCGTCGAGCGGACGATCGTGTCGCTCGGGAACACGGTGAAGCGGATGCCGAGCGGCGCGGGTCACGATGCGCAGATGCTTGCCCGCATGTGCCCGACCGCGATGATCTTCACGCCATCGGTAAAGGGCATCTCGCATAACCCCGCCGAGCACACCGACCCCGCCGACCTCGTGATGGGTGCGGACATCCTCCTGCAGGTCCTGCTCGCCCTCACAGAGACTGACGTCGTATGACCCGTATCCTCCTCGTCGCAGCGGCACAGATGGGTCCGGTGCAGCGCGATCATACGCGCGCAGATGTTGTCGGGCGGCTCGTCGCGTTGCTGCGTGAGGCCGCCGGGCGGGGCGCACAGCTCGTGGTGTTTCCCGAACTTGCGCTCACCACCTTCTTCCCTCGCTGGTACTCCGAGGATCGGGCTGAGATCGACGCTTGGTACGAGTCGGCGATGCCCTCACCGGTGACCGAGCCGCTGTTCGACGAGGCGAAGCGTCTGGAAATCGGCTTCTCCCTCGGCTACGCGGAACTCACACCCGACGGGCATCACTACAACACGACCGTCATGGTCGAGCGGGATGGGACCATCGTCGGCCGCTATCGCAAGGTCCACATTCCGGGTCACGAGGAATTCGAACCGTGGCGTCCGTTCCAGCATCTGGAGCGGTACTACTTCGAGTCGGGTCCCGACGGCTTCGGCGTGTGGCGTGCGTTTGGCGGCATCGTGGGCATGGCGACGTGCAACGACCGGCGTTGGCCGGAGACCTATCGCGTGATGGGCCTCCAGGGAGTTGAGCTGATCTCCATCGGGTACAACACGCCGATGCACTACGCACCCGACCCGGGGCAGAACGCACTCCAGCAGTTCCACAACGACCTGTGCCTCGGTGCCGGTGCGTATCAGAACGGCACGTGGGTGGTTGGGGTCGCAAAGGGCGGAACGGAAGAAGGGGTCGAGTCGCTCGCCCAGTCGGCGATCTTCGCCCCGTCTGGACAGGTCGTGGCCCGCGCACAGACCACGGGCGACGAAGTCATCACGGTCGCTGCCGATCTTGATCTGTGCTTCAAGTTCAAGCACACGTTGTTCCAGATGGATCGCTACCGCGAACCGCAACACTACGCGCGCATAACAACTCAGAGGGGCGTGATCGACCCGCCGGCCGAACCCGATTACACGCCCACCAAGTATCGGCAGCATCAGAAAAAGGACGACATGCCATGAGCTACGAAGTCGACGTTGACCGAGTTGAACTGACCGTCAACGGCACGGCCGTTTCGGTGTCCGCCCGCCACCCGCACCTGCTCGCTGCGCTTCGCGAGGAACTCGGTGTCACGTCGGCGAAGGATGGCTGCTCGCCGCAGGGCCAGTGCGGCTGTTGCACCGTGATGATCGACGGCAAGGCGCAGGTGTCGTGCACGCTGTCGCTCGCGAAAGCTGCCGGGCGCAGCGTCCAGACGCTGGAGGGCATGGACGCCGCCAAGGTCGACCGTTACGCGCAGACGTTTGCGGCGTGTGGTGCCCTGCAGTGCGGATTCTGTACGCCGGGCATCGTCGTGCGTTCGATGGCGTTGGTCGACAAGAAGGGCCCGGCCCTGCAACGCGAGGAAGCGGCTCGCCATCTCGGTGCACACCTGTGCCGGTGCACCGGCTACGTAAAGATTCTCGACGCGATCGAGGAGCTCGCCGCCGGGCGAACGGGAGTGCCGACGGTCAATGGCGGCATTGGTTCGTCGGGCGTGAAGTACGAGGGCGTCGACCTCGCAGTTGGTAAGCGCGCGTATATTGATGATATGTGTGCAGACGGAATGCTGCATGGCGCTTTGCTCCTCGCCGAACATGCGCGGGCGGACATCCACGGAATCGACGTCGCCGCCGCAATGGCGGTTCCCGGTGTTGTGCGGGTGTTCACCGCAGCGGACATTCCGGGGGCCTTGCGCACGGGGATCATCCACAAGGACTGGCCGCTCATGATTCCTGTGGGTGGACGCACGAGCTACCTCGGTGATGTGCTCGCGGTCGTAGTCGCGGAGGATCGCGAGATCGCGCGGCGAGCCGCAGGCCTTGTTGTCGTGAATTGCACACCGTTCCCCCCGATGACCGATGCAGTCGTCGCGTTGGCAAGCTCGGAGCACGCGGTGTGGGGCTTGGAGGGCAACGTCCTGTCCACGTCGAAGTACACCCGGGGCGACGTCGGCGCAGCGCTCGCAGCGAGCGCGCACCGCGTCCAGGAGTTGTTCCAGACACAGCGCATCGAGCAGGCGTTCCTCGAACCGGAATCGACGCTCGCTGTCCCTTCGCTCGACGCTGAGGGGGAGCTTCACCTGCACGTCTACTCCGGTGGACAGGGAGTGTGGGATGACCGTGACTCGATCGCGGCCATCCTCGCCGTTCCGAACAGTGCCATCACGGTCGAGCTAGTGAGCAACGGCGGCGCGTTCGGCGGCAAGGAGGACATGGCCAACCAGGGCCACGCCGCACTCGCCGCATGGCTGCTGCGCCGACCGGTGAAGGTCACGAGCACGCGTGAGCAGTCGTTGCTCATGCACGCGAAGCGTCACCCGATACGCATGGAGTACGAAGCGGGTTGCGATGCCAGCGGAAAGCTCACTGCACTGCGGGCACGCATGATCGGCGACTCCGGACCGTATGCGAGCGTAGGAATGAAGGTGCTCGAACGCGCGGCCGGTCATGCGAGCGGGCCGTACCATCTGCCCACGATCGACGTCCACGCCACCGCGGTTCGGACCAACAATTCGGTCTGCGGTGCATTCCGCGGCTTCGGTGCCAACCAGGCGCAGTTCGCCATGGAAGGCGTGATGGATCGCCTCGCCGAGAAGGCGGGAATCAGTGGGTGGGAGATGCGCAAACGCAACGTCATCCACCCGGGCGAGGTGTGGGGCCCGGGGCAGATCATGGACGACGGCTGTCGTGGTGCCGACGTGTGCCTCGACACGATCAAGCCCCATCTCGATGCAGCGATCGCGGCGGGCAAGGCGGTCGGGCTCGGGCTCGGGCTGAAGAACTCGGGTCTCGGCAACGGATTCAAGGAGATTGCAAAGGCGGTCATTCGCTTCCAGCCCGACGGGACGGTGGAGGTTCGTCATGCCTGGACCGAGATGGGCCAGGGCATCCATACCGTCGCGTTGCAGGTCGCGGTGGAGGAGCTCGGCATTGACCCCGCTCGCGTCAAGGTGATCGTTGACACGACCCGCGAGCTCGGTCAGGGGCAGACGACCGGTTCGCGCGGCACGCTCATGGGTGCCGGCTCGGTCATGAACGCATGCAAGGCAGCGTTGGCTGGTGGCTGTGAAGTCGGGGTGGACTACGAAGGCGAGTGGCGCGTCGACTGGACCAATGCGATGTATGAGGACGTACCGAACCCGATCATCCACGCAGCGTTCGGCTACGCCGCACAGCTCGTGATCGGCGATCCGGAGACGGGCGCGATCGAGAAGGTCGTTGCGGTGCACGACGTGGGTCGGGCCGTGAACCCGCAGCTCTGCGAAGGGCAGGTCGAAGGTTCGGTGCATATGGGGCTCGGATATGCCTTGACCGAGGACTTCCCGTGCGACGCCAATGGAAAGCCGACCAACATGACGCTGAAGAGCCTCGGCATCCTCCGCCCGAAGGACGTGCCGGAGATCGAGACGGTGCTCGTGGAGGTGCCTCAGCCCCGCTCGCCATACGGCGTCAAGGGAGTCGGTGAGATCGGCCTCGTGCCGACTGCGGGTGCGGTCGCCGCGATGCTGCACTTGGTAGATGGCCGGTGGCGTGACACGCTGCCGATGAGGGCGGGACCGACTTCCGGCTCCTCCGACGAGGACTAGTACGCGCACCTATGAATACGACGCCGGGGCTCGTGTGCGCCCACCATCATCTGTACTCGGCGCTCGCACGAGGCATGCCAGCGCCACCGTTGGCACCGACCGGGTTCGCGTCGATCCTCGAGCAGGTCTGGTGGCGTCTCGACTGCGCACTTGATCTGGAAATGCTCGAATGGTCGGCGAAGCTCGGTGCATTGGAGGCACTCGAATCCGGGACCACGTGCATCATCGATCACCACGAATCGCCGAACGCGATCGAAGGCAGCCTCGACGTAATCGCCGCGGCGTGCGCGGAAGTGGGCGTCCGGGTGAGCTGTGCCTACGGCGTGACCGATCGACACGCGGGCACCGGACAGATTCCGGTCTCGCCGCAGCCATCCGCCGATGCGCGGCCGCGCAAGATGACCGACGCAGCTCGCCGGGGCCTGGCAGAGAACGAGCGATTCCTTCGAGCCGGTGGGCGCGGCTACGTCGGCGTACATGCCGCGTTCACGTGCGCGGATGACACCATTGAGGCGGTCGCCGGACTCGCTCGTGATCTCGGCGTCGGTGTCCATGTCCACGTCGCGGAGGGGCCAGGCGACGCTGATGCTGGAGTTCGCTGGCGACGGTACTCAACGGACGAGTGGCTTATCGTGCATTGTGTCCACCTCGACGGTGAACTTCCGGGGACCATTGCGCACAACCCGCGATCGAACATGAACAACGCGGTCGGTTACGCACAACCGGCGGACCGACCGAATCGCGTCGTGCTCGGAACCGATGGGATCGGTGCGGACATGCTGGACGAATTCCGCGTCGCCTACGCCCGTCACCGCGAGTCCGATGTGACGGCGAGTCCAGACACGTCCTGGAGTTGGCTCACCAACTCCTGGGAGCTCTACCCCGAAGCGCTCAAAGACGAAGTGACGTGGACCTACGACCCGATGGAAACGTGGCATCTCGCGTACTCTCCCGGTGTACGCCCGAACTCCGTGCGAGTTGATGGGGAGATCGTCCTCGACCATGGCGTGGCGCTCCGGGTGGACGCGGCTGAGATCCGTGCAAAGGCGGCAGAGCAGGCGCTGCGCCTGTTCGCTCGACTCTGAGCGCAACGGCACACGCAAACGCAGGTCGTTCGGGCGCACATCCGCTCGAACGCGAAGGTGACCCGCCCCCGAAGGGACGGGCCACGTTCACAAGATGGCGGTTGGCTCGCAGGAGGTCCTCCGCCATCCGACTTTGTCCAGAAGTAGCCCGAGGGTGCCGCTGGAGGAAGCGAGAGGGCGGTTAGTTGGTGTAGCGGCGGCGGTCGACGGCAAGGCCGACGATGCCGAAGCCCATAAGTAGGAACGACAGGCCCCAGAGGATCTGGGTCGTCGTGTTCGAGCCGGTGAAGGCCGGAATGTCACCGGTTGGCTGCTCGATGACTGAGTCCTTCACGTTGACTATCGGCAATACGTAGCCGAAGTCGACGTCCCGGTTGGACTGGCCGGTCGGCAGCGCAACGGTGGTCTCGTTGTTCTTCGTTCCGTTGAGGTCGTAGGAAGGCAGCGAGCCCTTCGGCAACGTCGCCGGGTTCACCCGAACGGTGTACCGACCGCCGGTGAGTGAACAGAACGTGTAATTGCCGTTGCCGTCGGTGAGGGCTGTCGATGTGGTGCCGTCGGGCTTCACGAGGGTGATCGTGACGCCGGGGATTCCCCGACCGTCGTTGTCACGACCGCTTGCATCGACGAACACTTTGTCGCCAAGGCAGCCAGTTGGGAGGGGTGGCGTCGTCATCGGTGAGGTCGTGGCCGGAGCACTCGTTGTGACCGGGACGCTGGTGGTGCTCGTCGTTGTGACCGGGACGCTGGTGGTGCTCGTCGTTGTCACGACGATGACCACGTTCGGAACGATCAGACCAGCGTCGACCGTGAGGACGTCGGCATTGACGATCACGATCGTTCCGGTGACCCCGACCGAATTGGCGTCGGAGTCTTTGGCCCGATCCGAGTCGGCGTATTGGTTGGTGAAGAGCAGGCCGCTCGGAGCGGTGAAACGCACCGTGTACGAACCGGGTGCCAAGCCGCAGACCTTGTAGGCACCATTGGCGTCCGTCGTGGCAGTTCCGACGACAGCCCCGCTGGCGTTGAGGACGGTCACCGGAACACCGGACACGCCAGGCTCCAGGAAGTCCTGCATGCCATTTTGGTTCTGGTCGATCCAGACGAAGTCGCCGAGGCAGTAGCTGGCGTTGACGTTGCGGACGATGCCCGCGTCGGCCGTGAGGATATTGGCGTTGGTGATGGTGACGGCGGGGAGGATGCCAGCGCTGTTGGCGTTGTTCCTGTCGTTGCCTTCCAGCTGCTTCGTGAACGACGAGTTCGCCGGCTTCGTGAACGACACCGTGTACGCACCCGGGGCCAGACCGCAGATGGTGTAGCCACCGTTGGCGTCGGTAAGCGACTGTCCGACGTTGGCCCCAGCGGCATTGAAGGCGAACACCGTCTGGCCGACAACACCAGGCTCGTTGGTCTGACGGATGCCGTCAGCGTTGAGATCGTCGAACATCAAGTCGCCGAGGCAATAGGTCCGAGGTGTAGCCGTGGTGGTTGTTGTGGCAGGCACGGTGGTGGTCGTGATGACCGGGGTGGTGGTGGTAGTGATGACCGGGGCGGTGGTGGTCGTGGTCTCGGGCACCGTGGTGGTCGTGGTCTCGGGCACGGTGGTCGTTGTGACTTCGGGAAGAGTCGTGGTCGTCGTGACTACGGGTGCGGGCTTGTAGCCGAAATCAAAGTCGAGATCTGCGCCGAACGGTGGCGTGACTGCGGTGATCTGAGCCGACATTCCGACGAGGACGGCGTCGCTGTCGTTCTGGTTCGATCCGAGGCCGGTTCGTGCAGCCTGAATCGTGAGGCGGTAGCTGCCAAGAATGATTTGGTTTTGCGGCGTGTCCTTGATCAGAACCAGGTAGTTCGTATTCTGCGGGAGGCCCCCAAACTCGTAGTTCCCGTCACCACTCGTTGTGGTGACGCGCAGCGCCCCGTTTTCGTAGGTCGCCGGAGCGCCGTTCGGCAAGGCAAGTTCCACGGTCACACCGTTGATGCCGGCTTCGCCCGGATCCTGGATTCCGTTCGCGTTCGAATCGAGCCACACCCGATTGCCGATCTGAACTTGCGTCACTTTCCCCAACAGATCCTCGACCTCGCCGAGCCCGTTCAGCTTGCCGAAGAGGCCGTAGTTGACGACGCCGCCATTGGTGAACTGGACGTCACCCCCGCCGGTCGTGAATCCGGGATAGACGTTCGGCACCGATGACGCGAACTCAACGCGAAATGGTCCGGTCTGCTCGACGGTGAGTTGCCAGTTGCCGTCAGTGCCACTCGCTGTGGTGCCGACCTTCGTGCCCGTCGCGTCGAAGACGGAGATCGTGATGCCCCCCAGACGCTTGTCGTTGAGCCAGGGATTGACGGTATCGACGGTGATCAAGCCGTCGCGGTTTTCGTCGACATAGGTCGTGCCGGACAGCGTGGTAACTGCCGATGCATGGCCTGTGAGGCCGAGTGCGCCGGCCGCTGCCAGCGATGCACTGAGCGTCACCCCCGCCACGAGTGCGGCGACGGTGCGCCGTCGCGTCTTAGGAGATCGATTCCCCGTTGGCATCTGATTCGTTGGCTTCTGATTCATGGTCACCACTTTCACTACCTCTTCCTGCGTGAGAGACAGAACGAGTATGACCACTTAGAGTGAGTATAACAATCAAAACTGAAGAGAACTTCAGAAATGATGCCAGTGGCCTACTCGAGGAACTTCCGCTCGCGTGCAGTAGTAGGGCGTTTCTCAGGTCAGCGTCAAAGCTTCGACGTCCGGCCTGTCGGCGTCGACCGTCACCGTGGATCCTTCGGCGTAACGTCCCTCAAGGAGCGCCTTGGCGAGTGGGTCCGCGATGTCTCGCTGGATCACCCGCTTGAGCGGCCGGGCACCAAAGGCAGGGTCGTAGCCACGTACGGCCACCCACTTTTCGGCCGCGGTGGTGACGGTAAGGCCAAGGCGACGCGCAGCAAGGCGGTCGCGAAGGTGCGCCAACTGCACCGTGACGATCCGGTCGAGATCCTCCGGTCCAAGCGTCCGAAACCGAACGATCTCGTCGATGCGGTTCACAAATTCCGGGCGGAAGTGGTCGCTCGGGTCACCCAACATGTTCGACGTCATGATCAGTACGACGTTGGTGAAGTCGACGGTTCGGCCCTGACCATCGGTGAGGCGTCCGTCGTCGAGCAGCTGGAGAAGGACATTGAAGACGTCGGGGTGGGCCTTCTCCACCTCGTCGAGCAGCACAACGGCGTACGGCCGGCGTCGAACGGCTTCCGTCAGCTGGCCGCCCTCGTCGTAGCCGACGTAGCCGGGAGGCGCACCGATGAGGCGCGACACCGAGTGCTTCTCCATGTACTCGCTCATGTCGATGCGGACCATGGCGCGCTCATCGTCGAAGAGGAACTGCGCGAGCGATCTCGCCAGCTCCGTCTTGCCGACGCCGGTCGGCCCCAGGAACAGGAACGACCCAATCGGACGGTTGGGATCCGACAGGCCGGCTCGGCTTCGGCGAATCGCGTTGGCGACCGCCGTGACCGCAACGTCTTGGCCGATCACCCGCTCGTGGAGCACTTCCTCCATGCGAATGAGCTTCGACATTTCACCTTCGAGCAGTCGGCTCACCGGGATGCCGGTTGCCTTCCCGACCACCTCGGCGATGTCCTCCGCGTCGACCTCCTCCTTGAGGAATCGGCGACTCGATTGCAGCTCGTCGAGCCCATCGGACGCGGCCTGGATCTCTCGCTCGATGACGGGTACGTGGCCATACCGAATCTCTGACGCACGGGTCAGATTGCCTGAGCGTTCGGCCTGTTCCGCTTCCGCTCGAAGGACGTCGAGCCGTTCCTTCAACGCGCGGACCTGAGCGATCCCGTCTCGCTCCTGCTCCCAGTGGGCCTTCATGGAATCCGACTGTTCGCGGAGGTCGGCGAGCTCCTTATCAAGCGTCGAAAGTCGCTCCGCCGAGGCGGCGTCGGTCTCCTTCGCCATCGCCATCCGCTCAATTTCCAGTTGACGGATACGACGCTCGACCACGTCGATCTCCGTGGGCATCGAGTCGATCTCGATACGCAGGCGTGATGCGGCCTCATCGACGAGGTCGATCGCCTTGTCCGGCAGAAAGCGAGCGGTGATGTAGCGATTCGAAAGCACCGCTGCGGCGACCAGAGCGCCGTCCTGGATGCGGACGCCGTGGTGAATCTCGTAGCGCTCCTTCAGGCCGCGCAAAATGGCGATCGAGTCCTCCACGCTCGGTTCGCCGACGAATACCTGCTGGAAACGACGCTCCAGAGCCGGGTCCTTCTCGATGTGCTTGCGGTATTCGTCGAGCGTGGTCGCGCCGATCATTCGCAACTCACCACGTGCCAGCAATGGCTTCAGCATGTTGCTCGCATCCATCGACCCCTCCGCCGCGCCAGCACCGACAACGGTGTGGAGTTCGTCGATAAACGTGATCACGTCGCCCTCCGAGTCGGCGATCTCCTTCAGCACGGCCTTCAGACGTTCCTCGAACTCACCGCGGTATTTCGCGCCGGCGACCATTGCCGCCAGGTCAAGTGAAATCAAGCGTCGGTTGCGCAGGCTCTCGGGGACGTCACCGTCGACGATGCGCCGGGCGAGCCCCTCGACGATCGCGGTCTTGCCGACGCCCGGCTCTCCGATCAGCACAGGGTTGTTCTTCGTGCGGCGGGCAAGGACCTGGATGGTGCGCCGGATCTCCTCGTCGCGTCCGATGACCGGGTCAAGCTTTCCCTTCCGCGCCGCCTCCGTGAGGTCGCGGCCGTACTTCTCCAATGCAGCGAAGGAGTCCTCCGGACTCCGGCTCGTAACCCGGTGGCTGCCGCGGATGGTCTGGAGCCCCGCAAGGAGGTCTTCGCGGCTCACGCCGAGGCGGTCCGTCATGGCCAGCAGGAGGTGCTCGATCGAGAGGTACTCGTCGGACAGTGCAATCCGCTCGGTTTCAGCACGGTCCAGGAGGTCGCGGAGTTCGCGTCCGATCTGGCTTTCGCTTCCTCCGTAGCTGCGTGGAAGCTTCGAGAGCCGTTCGTCGACGGTGTTCTTGAGCGACGCGGCGGCAATGCCCACTTTGGTCAAGAGCGGAAGCGTGAGCCCGTCGCTCTGCGAGAGCAATGCGGCGAGCAGGTGATCGGGAGTCACCTCCGGGTTCGACCGCTGCTTCGCCGCACCGACGGCCGTGTTGAACGCCTCCTGCGTCTTCAGCGTCCACTTGTTCGGATCGATCGCCACATGGGCCCCTTAGGCTTAAAGAAGTTGATAGTGCTTTTAGCAACTTTGCGTTGCGCGTCTCTATTCCCTCGCCGTCAGGGCGATCGTGTCAGCGCCGCGGTGGGAACGGCGACACCGGGACCGAGGAGAACGGCACAAGGTCGCGGCGGTACTGGCGATGGGTTTGCTCAACCGCCACCTGCACCTGTGCTCGGGCTTCGACAAGTTCGGCCCGAAGCCGGATGACCTCGTCTTCCAGGTCCATCACCCGTCGCACGCCTTCGAGGTTCATCCCCGCGTTCGTAAGCTCCGCGATGCGGTGGAGCCGGGCGATGTCTCGTTGGCTGTAGCGGCGGCTGCCGCCACCGGTCCGCGACGGTTCCAGCAATCCCTTGCGCTCATAGATGCGAAGTGTCTGGGGGTGCATGCCCGCGAGTTCGGCGGCGACCGAGATCACGAACACCGCGCGAGTCGTGGAGAACCCAACGTCGTCGGACCCTGGTGTGCGCATGTCGACCCCCTGCGTTTCAGATGCTTATACGCCGAGGTGGGCGCGGAGGTTGACACTGACCTGGGCCGCTCGCAGCGTCTCGATGGCTTCGCGCTCGGCGGCCGAGAGTTCGACTGGGACGTTGACTTCAACAGTCACCAGAAGGTCACCGGAGCCGCCGGCGGCTTCAGCGCCCTTTCCCTTCACTCGCATGGTGCGGCCCGACTTCGTTCCGGCGGGAACCTTCAGGGCCACAACGCCATCGAGAGTGGGGACGCTGATCGTTGCGCCGAGTGCCGCTTCCGGGTAGGTGACGGGAACGACGATCGTGAGGTCCTTGCCCCGACGGCCGAACATCGCATGACCGCTGACCCTCACGACCACATAGAGGTCGCCCGGCGGTCCGCCGTTGGCACCGAGTCCACCGCGCTGCTTGAGCCGGATTCGCTGTCCGTCTTCGACGCCGGCGGGAATGCGAACCTTCACATCCCGTGACTTGTGCTCGGTGCCCGTCCCACCGCAGGCGGGACAAGCCTTCTCAATCCTCATGCCCGTGCCGCGACACGTTGCGCAGGGTTGGCTGAAGCTGAAGAAGCCTTGGTTTGAATCGACTACTCCGCGCCCACCACAGCCTGAGCAGATCACCGGCGCGGTGCCCGGCGCTGCACCAGTCGCGTGGCAGGTTGAGCAGGGCGCGTCGCCAACGATGGACACCGAGGTGGTGACGCCGTGGACGGCGTCGTCGAAGCTCAGGTTCAGGCTTGTTTCGAGGTCGTCACCTCGACGCGGTCCGGGGGCCCCGCGGCCGCGCTGGCGTCCGCCGCCGCGATTGAACAGCCCGCCGAGCAGGTCGGACAGATCGCCCTGGTCGAATCCAGACGTACCGGCACCACCCGCGCCGCCACCGAATGGCCCGCCGCGATAGGAACCGGGTCCGGCCGTGCGGACTTCGTCGTAGGACTTCCGCTTTTCTGCATCGGACAGCACCGCGTATGCGCCGGCGATCTCTTTGAATTTGTCCTCCCGCCCGGGATGCGAGTCGGGGTGGTTCTCCTTGGCGAGCTTGCGGTACGCCTTGGTGACCTCCTTCTCGGTCGCCTTCTCGGAGACGCCGAGGATCTTGTAGTAGTCCTTTTCGAACCATTCACGCTGCGGCTGTGCCACCCGAGTCGCCCCCTTTCCTAAATGTCTTCGACGTTGGGAAGATCAGCTACCTGGGAGGGGCCGACGTTCCCAACGTTCGCGCGGTGCTGAAACGAGCTAGCCGACGACCTTGACCATGGCCGGACGAATGACCCGACCCTTCCAGATGTACCCGGACCTGAGCACCTCGCTGACGGTTGGACCCGTGGTCGAGCCGTCACCCTTGTCGTGCATGACGGCGTCGGCAGTTGCCGGATCGAACGCCTCGCCAGCCGGGGCCAATCGCCGAAGGCCCTCGCTCTCGAGCGCGCCAAGCAACGTGTCGTGCAACTTGGCCAGGGGACCGCCGTCGGGTTGGCTCTCGTGGGTGAGCGCGAGCTCGAACGTGTCGAGAACGGGAAGCAGGCGGTTCACAACCTTCTCCCCGGCCCGATCAGCCGCCATTTCCTGATCGCGCAGGGACCGTTTGCGGTAGTTGTCGAAGTCGGCTTGGAGTCGGCGGAGCGAGTCGAAATAGTCGTCGCGTTCGCGCTGCAACGTGAGCACCTCTTCCGGCCCGAGGGCGGCGGCAGCGTTGAGTGCTTCCGCCGCTGCGACGGCAGCAGCGATATCGGCCTCGGAAGGTTCAGGGATCGAGCTGGCCTCCGTCGGCTCGGGCTCGCCCCCGTCACTGGTTGGGTCTTCGTGTTGGTTGCTAGACATCGTACGTACACGTACCTTTCAAAAAAGAGGTATGTGGACTTACTTCTCGTCGACTATTTCGGCGTCGATGATGTCGTCGTCGCTCGGACGTCCGCCGTCGGCAGGTGCCCCCGCGTCGCCGCCTGCGGCCTGCGCAGCTGCCGACTCGTACAGCTTCTGGGCGAAGCTCTGGCTCGCCGTGCTGACCTGTTCGACGCTGCGCTTGATGGCCTCAAGGTCCGTGCCGTCCTTGACCGACTTGAGGTCCGCAAGCGCGGTCTCGATGCGCGTCTTCTCCTCGGCGTCGACCTTGTCGCCGTTCTCGCGGAGCAGCTTCTCGGTCTGATACACGAGTGTGTCGGCCTGGTTGTGAACCTCCGCCTCCTCGCGACGCTGCTTATCTTCCTCGGCGTGCGCTTCGGCGTCTTTCACCATGCGCGCGATCTCGTCTTTGTTGAGCGAAGACTGACCGGTGATCGTCATCGACTGCTCCTTGCCGGTTGCCCGGTCCTTAGCGGAGACTTGCACGATGCCGTTCGCATCAATGTCGAACGTGACTTCGATCTGCGGGACACCACGCGGTGCCGGCGGCAGGTCGACGAGCTGGAACTTGCCGAGCGTCTTGTTGTAGTTCGCCATCTCGCGCTCGCCCTGGAGAACGTGAATCTCGACGGACGGCTGCATGTCGTCTGCCGTTGTGAACACCTCGGTGCGACGGGTGGGGATCGTGGTGTTGCGCTCGATGAGCTTCGTCATCACGCCACCCTTGGTCTCGATGCCGAGCGACAGCGGTGTGACGTCGAGCAGGAGGATGTCCTTGACGTCGCCCTTGAGCACGCCGGCCTGAACGGCGGCCCCGATGGCCACCACCTCGTCAGGGTTGACGCCCTTATGGGGTTCTTTGCCCGTGAGGCCATGAACGAGGTCCTGGATCGCGGGCATGCGGGTCGAACCGCCCACCATCACCACGTGGGCGATGTCGTCCTTCGAGATTCCAGCGTCTTTGATGGCCTGCTCGAAGGGAACCTTGCAGCGGTCGACAAGATCCGCCGTCATCTCCTGGAACTTTGCGCGGGTGAGCTGCACGTCGAGGTGCTTCGGCCCGTCGCTCGTGGCCGTGATGAACGGCAGGTTGATCTGCGTCTGCTGGACCTGGCTCAGCTCGATCTTGGCCTTCTCCGCTGCTTCCTTCAGACGCTGGAGGGCCATCTTGTCCTTCGCAAGGTCAACGCCCTCGGCGCTCCTGAAGTCCTTGATCAGCCAGTCGATGACTGCCTGATCCCAATCGTCGCCGCCGAGGTGCGTGTCGCCATGGGTTGACTTGACTTCGAACACGCCTTCGCCGATCTCGAGGACCGACACGTCGAACGTGCCGCCGCCGAGGTCGAACACGAGAATCGTGTGGTCGGCGTCGCCTTCTTTGTCGAGTCCGTAAGCCAGGGCTGCGGCGGTCGGCTCGTTGATGATGCGGAGCACTTCGAGTCCCGCAATCGCCCCGGCCTCCTTCGTGGCCTGACGCTGGGCGTCATCGAAGTAGGCGGGGACCGTGATCACCGCCTGGGTAACCGTGTCACCAAGGTAGGCCTCGGCGTCGCGCTTGAGCTTCATGAGCGTGCGGGCGCTGATCTCCTGCGCCGTGTACTTCTTCCCGTCGATGTCGATGCTCCAATTCGTACCCATATGACGCTTCACGGAACGGATCGTACGGTCGGGGTTGGTGATCGCCTGGCGCTTGGCCACCTCTCCGACGAGGACCTCACCGTTCTTGGCGAAGCCGACGATCGACGGCGTGGTGCGCGCGCCTTCGGAGTTTGGAATAACGACCGGCTCGCCAGCCTCGAGGACGCTGACGACGGAGTTGGTGGTACCGAGGTCGATACCGACAGCCTTAGGCATGGAAGTGCTCCTTGTAGAACGGTGTGCGGGGTCAAGCATTGCAGCTCAGGCGGAGATTGCCAAGCTGCTTGACCACTCCAACGCAGAGAAGTTGAGTCTATTCCGCTCATGTTGTCGCCTTGGTCTTTTGACGTTGTGGCCCCAAATCGGTCGGTGTGGCCCCAAATCGGCCCGAATTGAGGCCGCATTGACCGAACTGAGGCCACAAACGTCGCTCGCTCAAGGGTCAGCGACCGTTGCTGGAGAAGTGCTGGTAGTCCTTCGTGGTGCGCCACGTGCCACCCCAGAGCCAACCGACACGGGCGAACGCGCGGACGACCGGACCGTCGGGCGTGATCATTCCCGGGCGAGCGTCGACGCGATCGACGAAGGGACGCGCCGCGAGGTCAAGTACGTGTCCATCCGCGTGCACGTACGGATTCTCGCGAGGGTTGATGTCGATCGCCTTGCCGTACGCGTGTTGGGACCAGTGTTTCGCACCCGCCACCCGGCGGCAGTTGAACGCCGATGTGTTGTCGGCGAACGTGGAACGGTCGTCGTCCGCTTCGAAGTCGTCGACCAGGGCGATGTTGGCGATCGGAAACCTGGCCCGGTAGAGCTCATCGAAGACCGAAGAGACGGCCTTGGCGACGCCACGGTGCACGATGAGCGGACCAACACGGGCACCCCCATCGAAGCCGCGGTACGTCACCATCAGCAGACGCAGATCGTCGAGCCCGACGGGGCAGCCAGGCTTCCAGGACACACCGGTGATTCGTGCACGGACATCGCGGTCAAGGATTACCACGACGCTGGTACGACCCTTTGGAAGAACGGGCCATCGCACAGCGTCGGCCGAAGACGCGCCCGGCACGAACATCGTGAAGCCGACCGCAACGGCCATGAGGAGACGTCGCAACTCAGCCCTCGATCGTTCTGCGGCCTTCGAGCGCGCGGCCCAGCGTCAGCTCGTCCGCGTACTCCAGGTCGCCGCCAACGGGAAGACCCGAGGCGATCCGTGATACGTGAACACCCAAGGGCTTGAGCAGTCGTGCGAGATACATGGCGGTCGCCTCACCGTCCAGGTTCGGGTTGGTGCAGAGGATCACCTCTGTGATGTCCTCCTGGCCGAGGCGCACGAGAAGGTCCTTGATCCGCAGCTGATCGGGTCCAATTCCTTCGAGGTGATTGATCGCGCCCTGAAGCACGTGATAGCGCCCTTTGTACTCCTTGGTCCGCTCGACCGACACGATGTCGCGGGGCTCCTCGACCACGCACACCAGGTGCACGTCGCGCCTCGGGTCAAGGCAGATGGCGCATTCCGTCGCGTCAGGGAGCCGTTCATCGACGTTGGCCGGCAACTCCGCGATATTGAAACAGCGTCGGCAGAACACCACGCGTTCCTTGGCCTGCGCCACAGCTCGGGCGAGTCGTAGCGCGTCTTCCTTCGGACGTTTCAGGAGATGGAACGCGATTCGTTGCGCCGACTTCGGACCGATGCCGGGGAGGCGTCCAAGTTCGTCGATGAGCTCCTGGACGGGACCGCTGTAGACGTTTGCCATGCCGAATCGCCGCGAGTTGACCGTTCGCCCGGCGTCAGCCGAGCAGCCCGCCGAGCATGCCGCCGCCAAGCGAGCCCATGGCTTCTTGCTGACCCTGCGCAACCTTGGCCGCTGCGTCGTGAATGGCGGCAAGCACGAGGTCTTCGAGCATCGACGGGTCGGCCGGGTCAATGACGCGCGGATCGATGTGGATGTGCAAGAACTCCATCGTGCCGGATACTTCGACTCGCACGACTCCGCCACCGGACACGCCTTCCACCGTGCGTGCAGCGGCGTCTTGTTGCGCTTGCATCATCGCCTGTTGCATCTGCATCGCCCGGGCCAGCAGGTCGTTCATGTCGGGGGCATCGCTCATGGGATTAGGGCTCCTTCGTTGGTCGAGACCGCTAGGACTCGACGATTTGTGCGCCGGGAAACGCCGACGCGATTTGGTCGAGGACACTGCGGTCAGCGTCAGCGGGCGCATCGACGAGCGTGTCGAGGTCGACGTCGTGCTCGTCCTCGGGCTGGTGCCGGGTCGCAGGCTCGGGTTGCGCCACGAGCTGTGCAGCCGCTGCGACCGGAAGAGATGGGGCGGGCGCCGGCGACTCGGCGTCGTCGGGTGAATAGTCCGCCCCGGCCGAAAGGCTGACCTGAACTGTTCGCCCGAGCTGCGCGGTTGCGCCCTGGCTCAGCTCATCCGCGAACTCGCGTGCCCGGTCGAGGTGCATGGCGTTCGGTAGGACGAAGCTCAGATCGGCACCGTCGAAACCGGCGAACGTCCCCGCCGCGAGGTAGGTCCGCGCCCGGCGACTGACGCGTTCGAGAATTTGTTCGTGCAACGTAGGCGCTGCGCCATCCGAAGCTTCGAGGGGCGCCACGGGAGGGGCGACCGGTGTGGGAACTCGCGCTTGACTGCCCGGTGCTGCACCGAGCTTTGCCGCGTTGGCAGCCTTCGCACCTCCGACGCCAAGCTGCGCACGGGCCGCATCGGCTGCCCCTGCGCGTCGAGGTCCGGGTGCGGGGGTTTCGCTTTCCGGTGCCCGAAGAGGGGGCAGACGTGTCGCAGGCGTTGCTGACTGGGGAGGCGCTGGCGTCGGGGCAGGAACAACCTCGTCCGGAACGGGCGGAACCGGCTGGGGGGCGGCCACCGGAACGCTCGGAACCGGAGCCGCTGCAACGGGTGCCGCCGGCACCGGGGCCCCTGCCGGTGCAGCCGTGGGGAACCCGCCTCGCTCCAGCCGTTCGATGCGTTCGAGAAGCGCGGCAACCGACGCGTCGAGATCGGCCCGGCAGAGCCGGATGAGCGCAACCTCGAGCACAACCCGCGGATCGAGCGAGTCGCGCATGTCGATCAGTGCCTCACCGATCGTCTCCAGTGCACGGGTCGCGGAGGCGGGCGAGAGGGCCCGGACGAGACCCGGATCTGCTGCGCTCGGACGGCCCATGTGAGCAAGGAATACGGTACGCACCACGTCGATGACATCGCGCGCGAGTTGGCGGGTATCGCGTCCGCGTTCTGCCGCCCGGTCGACGCCGAGCAGCACTGCTGCGCTGTCACGAACGGCCAGCGCCTGGAGCAACTCCGACACGTCGAAACCGTCCTCGATACCACCCGCTGCCGCCACCTGATCGAGCGCGGAGAGCGCGTCACGAGCGGACCCGTTGCCACGGCGGGCGACCGCCTCAAGCGTGGCGTCGTCGAGTTCAATACCCGCTTCCACGGCGACGCTGCGCACGAGGGCGAGGAGCGTGTCGAACGGGAACAGCCGGAACTCGAACTGCTGAGTACGGCTGCGGACCGTGGGCAGCACCTTCTGCGGATCGGTGGTCGCGAGCACGAACACCACGTGATCCGGTGGCTCCTCCAGCGTCTTCAACAGCGCGTTTGACGCTGCCGTGGAGAGCATGTGGACCTCATCGACGATGTACACCTTGCGTCGACCGGCCGTTCCGAGCGCAGCGCGTGACACGAGCTCACGCATCGCGTCGACGCCGTTGTTCGACGCCGCATCGAGTTCGATCACGTCCATCGACGCCCCGGACACGACGTGAATGCAGGAGTCGCACTCGTTGCAGGGTTCGCCGTCGATCAGGTTGATGCAGTTCAGCGCCTTGGCGAGGATGCGGGCGCTCGTGGTCTTGCCGCAGCCTCGGGGACCGCTGAAAAGGTACGCGTGCGCAACCTTGTCGGTTGCTACGGCATTGCGGAGCGTTTCACTGACGTGCTCCTGGCCCAGAACATCACCGAACCGCTGCGGGCGAAAGCGGCGGTAGAGGGACTGGTAGTGCACGGGGGTCGATGCTACCGGCGGGCCGTGACGGCAAGGAGCCCGGTCGGGAGTCCTCGGACCCTAGAAAGAGAAGGGGCACCGCTCGGCGCGCCCGGCCAGACGTACTGCGGCACAAGGGAGGGCCAACTGAGAGCTGCTGCCTTCCGACCCTGACTCGGTTCGAAGGTTCCCTTTGCGCAGGGCCCGACCGGACGCGCCCAACGGTGCCCGAACGATGCTGCGCCGTCGAGGTTATCGCGTCTCGTTGGTGGGCTAACCTCCTCGACCGAGATTCAGGGGTTGCTCTTGGAGTCGGCGCGAGCCGGATTCGACGGTGGTCTCGAGTCCGTGGAGGAGTGCGAGAGCGGCCGAATCGGCACGCTTGGAAAGCGTGTGAAGGGCAACCTTCCGTGGGTTCGAATCCCACCTCCTCCGCCATGGTGTTGTCCGACCCGACCGACGTTGAGCGGGCCGCGATGTCGGTTGCTCTGGATGAAGCCCGCGCAGCTGCCGTGCACGGCGACGTGCCGGTCGGTGCCGTCGTATTGCTCCGCGGTGAAGTCATTGCGCAGCGCCACAACGAGCGTGAGGTCACCGGCGATCCGACGGCTCACGCCGAAGTCCTTGCGCTTCGAGACGCGGCCAAACACGTCGGCAGCTGGCGGCTCGATGAGGCGACGCTGGTGGTCACACTTGAGCCGTGCACCATGTGCGCCGGTGCCATCGTGAACTCCCGAGTGCGGCGGCTTGTGTTTGGCACCGGTGACCCCAAGGCCGGGGCAACCGGCTCGCTGTACAACGTCTGCGCCGACGCCCGACTCAACCACGAGACCGAGGTGGTTCCAGGTCTGGAAGCTGAAGCCGGTGCTGCGCTCCTGAGCGAATTCTTCGCAAAGCGCCGGGGCTCCGACCGCTAGAGTTGTCGCCGCTGTATCTGGAGAGGTGCGAGAGCGGCCGAATCGAACGCACTCGAAATGCGTCGTACTGCAAGGTACCGTGGGTTCAAATCCCACCCTCTCCGCGCCGACCCGCCCGGTCGCTCCGTTCCGGAGTGGCCGGGCGCGTTCGTCTTGGAGGGTCAGCTCAGGTGATGTCCATCAGGTCCGCGATGACCGATCGAATCTGCGCGAGAGCGACTGCGCCAACGTGACCTAGCTCGCTCTCCACGACGCGCGATGCGCTGATGACCGTGCAGAGGTGGCTCTGAGCGACGCTTTCGCGAATGAGCCCAGTTGCGTCGACCCTCACGTCGGTCGGGTACCGGCGCGCAACGTTGCTCGTGATCGGCACGACGTGCAGCGTCCTCGGCAGGTGCGTGAGAACGACGTCCGCGCTGACCACGACGGCTGGGCGCTTGAAACCGGGTTCGCTGCCGATCGGAAGCCCAAAATCGACCTGGATGACGTCACCCGCTTGCATGATCGGACCCCTCATCCGAAACGGTGGCCGCGCTCATGTCGAGCCAGCGCCGCTCGTCGTCGTCGGCCTCAGAAATTGCGAGGGCCGCGCCAAATCGACGCTGGCGTTCCGCTCGGGTGAGTCGCGTCAGCTCCTCGTCGAGGGTGACACCGTCGAAGTCAGCCAGCGCTCGAAGGGCGGTCCGCGTCGAAGGTGTCACCCGAATTGAAGTGGTTTCACGCATACAGTTCAGTATGCATGACGAGTCAGCTGAAGTCGACTGAAGGTGTTGGTTGGGTTCGAATGACTGACTTGTCTTCAGCAACCGAGCGCGTAACTGATCGCCCGGCAGACATTTCGCATCGTGGTTTCCCCGACTCCACCGACCCGCCGAGTCAAGGAGGACTGCGCCACGGTGTGGAGACCGTCGCAGTTGATCACCGAGGCTCGGTCGAGCCCAGCCCCGACCGCATCGAAATCAACCTCCGCCGCAAGTCCCCGGGCCTGCGTTGTGACCTCGGCAACGGTCACCAGTTCGCGAACATCGATCACCTCCGGGCGAGTCAACACGAGCACGGGCCGCGTTTTGCGTCCGACCTCTGCCAGCCATATTTCGCCTCTTGTCATTCGCTGCCCCACGCTTCGACCGCGTTCCAGAACGGATCAGGACGCTCAGGAGCGCGTTCGTAGGCAGTTCGGTCCGCCTTGACCATCGCAGCGCGCACCGCAGCGGCGACGCCATCGCGTGCGGCCGCCGAAATGTTGATGTCGAGCACGCGTGCGCGATCGGCGAGTTCATCATCGAGCGTGAAGGTGCTTCGGGTTGTTCCCATAGCCGATGATGCTAGCAAATAGTGCTAGCAAATCGAGACAGCGTGATCGACCAACGGCACCCGCACGGCTCATGAGAGCAACGAGCAACGCCCCGGACCGAGGTCCGGGGCGTTGCTCTTTGGGGGGATCTTGTTCTGCGACCCGCGCGTGCAAGCGCGGGACGAACCGACACTTCAGCGTCGGAAGACCGACAGCACCGTGCGTTCGAGGAAGGATGCCAGCGTGTTCCAGTCGGTCCGCTGTGCGGCGACCCAGCCCGGAATCGTTGTGGAGAAGAGGCCGAGGAGTGCGCTTGCGGCGAGGTTCACGTCTTCGGTCCGGTAGAGATTGCGAGACGCCCCGTCTTCGAATCGTTTCGCCAACTCCGGGAGGAGCGCGCCACGGAAGCCGATGAGCTCAGCCTCGGCGTTGGGCTTCGCCGGGCCGGGACCCTCCCAGCGCAGCAGGGCGCTCATCAGGCCCGGCGTCTCGGCCGCTCGGGTGCAGAGAACACGTGCGAACAGCGCGAGCGGATCGGGATCGCCCCCGACGCTCCGCACTGCCTCGATCGCCGCTGCCTCTTCGTTCAGGATTCGTCGCATGACAAAGACGGAAACGGCGCTGGCGATCGAATCCTTGTCCTCGAAGTGGAGGTAAAAGGTACCGAGTCCGACATCGGCACGTTCGGTTATCGCACTGATCGTGGCCGTCTCGACGGACCCGTCGGCGTAGGTGTCGGCAGCGGCGTCGAGCAATCGGCGTTTGGTGTGCTGCTTGCGGCGCTCGCCGCGTCGCAGCGGTGCCCCCGTTTCGCCCGTCGTCGGCTGTGTGAGATTGTCGGTGAGCAAGGTTCCCCCTGGCGGTGAAGGGATTCGGGACTGAGAAGACCGGGACGTGGGTTCAGCGGTGGCGGGGCCGTCATCGGTGTCGGGAGTTGCATCGGCATGCCACCGGCGAACCTGAATGATTTCTCGGGCGTGACGGGCTTGGCGCGGTTTCGCCCTCCGAGGTCGCCGATCGTACGCGAGCAGTGACCGCATGCGGACTTCTGCAGAGATGCGCGGAGCCCCGCCAAGACTGCTTTGCTTCCATCCTGCAAACGAACGGGTCGTGGGTTTGCTACCGTCTTCGTCGCCGTCGTCCTTGACGGATCGTTGCCCGGCTCGCCGGAATGCGCGTCCCTGTCCGCTGGTCCAATCGGAGTCCGCTCCGATTGCTCGAACGTCAAGGAGGCTCCCCGGTGGAGTTCGATCCGTTGTCGCGCGTGCCATTTTCTGGCCGCATACTCATTCTCGGCTGTGGCTCGGTGGCCCAGTGCACCCTGCCGTTGCTGCTTCGCCATGTGGCGGCACCGTCGCAGATCACGCTCATGGACTTCGCGGATAATCGAGCCCGCATTCAGCGTGAACTCGACGCAGGAGTCACGTTCGTACACGGACGCGTGGCGCAGACGAGCCTCGATCACACACTCAGCCCCCACGTGGGCGAGGAGGACATCCTCCTGGACCTTGCCTGGAACATCGACTGCGGCGAGATCGTCCAGTGGTGCCATGACCGAGGTGTCCGTTACCTCAACACCAGTGTCGAGATCTGGGAACCCTACGCCGACGCCGCCAGACAGGATCCCCGCGACCGGAGCTTGTACGTGCGCCATATGGAGCTGCGGCGTCGAATGGCCTCGTGGGACCGTCCCGGACCTACGGCGATCTTGGAACACGGTGCCAACCCGGGTCTCGTGTCGCACCTCGTGAAGGATGCACTGACCTCGATCGGGCGTCGAGCAATCGCCGAGCACAAGCTTGCCGGTGAAACGCGTGAACTCGTCGAGGACGCACTTGCCTCACGCGCCTACAACCACCTTGCTCGCGAGCTCGGCGTCAAGGTGATTCACGTCGCGGAACGCGACACGCAGATCACCGACAAGCCAAAACAGCTCGGCGAGTTCTGTAATACATGGAGTGTCGAAGGGCTCTACGAGGAGGGTGTCGCGCCGGCCGAGCTTGGCTGGGGCACGCATGAGCTTCGGATGCCGCCTGGCGCGTTTGTCCATCAGTTCGGACCGAGCCATCAGCTCGCGCTCGCCACGATGGGTATGGACACCTGGGTTCGGTCATGGACGCCACTGGGCGAGATCCACGGCATGGTGATCCGGCACGGCGAGGCGTTCTCGATTCCTGAGCACCTCACCGTGCTCGACGGCGACCGGGCCGTGTACCGCCCCACGGTGCATTACGCGTACTGCCCGAGCGACGTTGCGCTCGCATCGCTGCATGAGCTGCGTATGAACCATCTGGTCATGCCGCAGCGTCAGCGCATTCTCAACGACGAGATCCTCCCCGGCGGTGCCGACGCGATGGGTGTTCTGGTGATGGGGCACGCGTACCGCAGCTGGTGGACCGGCTCGGTCCTCACGATCGACGAGGCGCGCACGCTCGTACCCGGGCAGAGCGCAACCACCGTCCAGGTGGCGGCTTCGGTGATGTCGGCCATCGTGTGGATGATCGAGAACCCCGACCGCGGCGTCGTCCTGCCCGACGCGCTTGATCACGAGCGCGTGTTGGAACTGGCGCGGCCATATCTCGGCACGTACTACTCCGAGCCGGTCGACTGGTCGCCGTTGGACAATCGCAACGAGTCCGCGTTGTTCGCTCGCTACAACGCGCCGACACTACGCGCCGACGACGCTGACGAGGAGTGGCAATTCACGGCCTTCCTCGCCTGACTTGCCCGGTGATTGACACGATTCGATGGTCCTGCCCGGCCAACACCACCCAGTCGGCCTCCGCTCGGGTCGGTTCGATATGCGTCAACAGATTGGGGAGGTTGATCTCCTCCCAAACCCGTGTGGCGAATGCCGACCGACCGGCGGCGTCGAAGTTCAAGAATTGCGCGTAGAAGCTCGACGGATCGTGTTCCGCCTGATCGATGAAGTCCATCATTCGAGTGACGAACCAGGCACGTACAAAAGGCTCCGGAGCGTCGAGGTAGAGGCCAATGTCGACGTTGGCGCGAATCGTCGGCTGGAGCGCGTTGACACCCTCGACAATGACGACGTCGCCGAGTTCGTGCTGCTGCGTCCCATCGAGATCGAACGTTCGGTGGCTGTATCTGGCGGTCTCAACGGTGTCGGCCCCGGCGTGCACGTCGGTGAAGAACTGGTCGATGGCCTCGTCGTCGTAGGACTCGGGGTATCCCTTCCGCAAGAGAAGACCGCGCACCTGCAGCGTCGAGTTCGGCAGGAGAAACGCATCGGTACCGATGACCGTGCAGGTGGTGCCCCCCTTGGCGTGCAACCGTTGAAGGTCGGCGGCGAGCGTCGACTTCCCCACGCCAACGGAACCCGCGAGGGCGACAAGACGACGCTTCCCACGTCGAGTCCCGGAGGACAGAAGGTCCGCCAGTGCACCAGGATCGGACGGACTCATCGGTCGGGAACCGTACTGCCACTGGGCTCGGGGTGCCCAGCGGGTCCGTAGACTCCCGAGTTCATGGCCACTGAGGCAACGTCCCCCGACGAATCGAACCCGACGAGGCGACGAGCGGCGACGGCGACGTCGAACTTCGGTGCCGGGCGTCGGGAAAGTCACGACGCCACGGCGTTCTACGAGCGATTCCCCAAACCCGAGCTCTCCGACGACGCCACCGTGCAGCGACCGCGCGAGATCACTGAGCCTTTCGTGTGCGGTGACGCGCGTTCGATGTCATCGCTGGCCGACGGCGAGGTTGCTTTGGTCGTGACGTCACCGCCGTATTTCGCAGGCAAGCAATACGAGCAGGAGATGGAACGCGAGGGCATTCCGAGTTCGTACGCCGAATACCTTGAGCTTCTTGGTGACGTGTTCTCGGACTGTCGACGCGTTCTCGAGCCGGGCGGACGTATCGCTGTCAACGTCGCAAACCTGGGTCGCAAGCCCTACCGAAGTCTTGCCTCTGACGTTGTCGAAGTGCTTTCGCGACTCGGTCTGCTTCTGCGCGGCGAGATCGTGTGGCGCAAGGCAGCGGGCGCAACCGGGTCATGTGCCTGGGGCTCCTACCGAAGTGCAGCGAACCCCGCCTTGCGCGACGTCACGGAACGTGTCGTGGTGGCCAGTAAGGGCCGATTCGACCGGGCGATCAAGCCCAAGGAACGTGCCGCTCGCGGACTCCCGTCGGAGAACACGATGACGGCCGACGATTTCATGGTGGCCACGCTCGATCTCTGGGAAATTCCGCCCGAAAGCGCGAAGCGGGTCAACCATCCCGCACCCTTTCCCGTCGCACTTCCCGAACGACTCATTCATTTGTACACCTATCAAAATGACCTCGTTCTCGATCCGTTCATGGGCTCGGGGTCAACGATGATCGCTGCCTCGCGTGCAGGTCGACGTTTCGTTGGGTACGACCTCGATCCGACGTACGTGGAATTGGCTCGGACCCGCGTCGCCGCAGATGGGTCTGCCGTACCGACCGTTCCGGTTACCTCTGCCGCCGCAGATGCTGAAGCGTTGGTCGTGGAGGCAGGATTCACGATCCTCCGGCGCGATCCACGCGTCGGGCGTGTGGCCGTGGACTTCACCCTCAGCGATTCGCTCGGTCGAGAGTGGGTCGCTCTTGTTGTCGGCGGCCGCACCGTGGTCCCGACCGGGATCAACAGGGTCGAGGCGGCCTGGGCGCTCGTTGGACGGGTGCATGCTTTGCGGGTTGCCGGCCACGAGCGCGTGCTCGTCTTGACGGTCTCGCCGCCGAGAAAGGGTTCGCAGGCGGCAGGTGTCCTGCGGGCACTTCCGAATGGTGACGTGGTCATCATCGACGTGGACCAACGCGAAGAAGCCCTCGCAGAACTTCACCGAATCTCGCAGCACCTCTGATGGACCGCCGCAAGCAGCCAACAGCGTTCCGTCGTTGCGTGTCGGCAATCGTTCCAGCGCTTTGTTCGCCGCCGTTCTGTGATGAGTCGGCCCCCGAGGGCCGCTACCGGTGATCGGGCAGCCAAATCCTGAGCCAAGCATACGGATGCTGCTCGTCGTCGCAGTGTTTCTGCTCACGCTTGTCCTGACCGCCGTGCTCGTTGATCGTCGGCAGAAACCGACGACCTACGCATCGGGGACACCTGAGGCTGTCGTCCAAGCGTATGTGACGGCAATCGTGGACGACCGGCGCTCCGACGCGGTTGCAATGTTCACTCCGGATCTTCGGCGACGATGCGAGGCCAGCTTCGCTCCCGATCGATTCTTCCACTCCCCGAAGATCGCCTCGGCGTCGATCATCCGGCCGCGCCGAGACACGAGCGTGAATGAAACGTCCATTGTCGTGCAGATTCACGAAGAGTCATCTGGTGGGCTTTTCAATTCCGGCGGCCGTGGAATCCTCGAAGTCAAGCAGCCCGACGGTCGCTCGTTCGCTGTCGTTTCTCGTCGTCGGCCTACCCGCCTTGATCGTGTTGGCGATGTGGACGAAGCGCTGCCTGGCCGACGACCCGGCTGAGCGGTCGAGCGGCGGTTGGCGTCGATATACAACGATCGTTCCCTCGGTGGCGTTGAGCTTCTTCGTCGGATCGTTCATTGACGTCGTCACCTCGCTGCTTGACAGATCGGAGATGCATCCGGAGTGGCTGGGCGTTGCGATGGCTTCACTTGCCGTGTGGGCCGTCCACTGGCGATTGCTCCGCGATGGCGATCATCCTCCCGACGCGTCAGAACCCCACGTCGTCTTCGGCTCCTTTATCGGATTATCGCTGATTGCTGTCGGTTTCGGGACCATGGTGAACGCCGTCCTGACGAAGCTCTACGACGCACGCTTCGCGGAACTTCTCGTACGCGAGTCGAGCTATGAAATCGCTGGACCGTCCGTCACGCTGACCCTCGGGATCGCCGTGTGGTGGTGGTACTGGCTGCGCGGCACGGAGAGGGGCGATCGGGGAAGGTACTGGTACGCGTACGTACTTTTGCTCGGCACGTTCGCCAGCTCGGTTGCGATGGTCGGCGGCGGTGCTGTCGTCGTGCACAGCGTTCTTGAGTGGTTCATCGGTCGTCCGACCGAAGACTTGGCATCAAGGCATTTCGCGTCGCTCCCCGGGGCTACGGCGACGGTCGCTGCGGGAGTAGTGGTGTGGACGTATCACCGGTCCCTTCTCCAGGTTCGAAGCGACCCTGAAACGGGTTCACGCAATGACGTCGATCGTGTGTACACGTACCTTTCGTGCGTCGTTGGTCTTGTGGCAAGTGCGGTTGGGATCACCCTTGTATTCGTTGCGGCCCTGGCGGCGGTAACGCGCCGTCGCTCAATCGTCAGTTCCTCCGATGTTGCAAGTTCGCTGGTGCTTGCAGTGACGTTGTTGCTGGTTGCCGCGCCGCTCTGGGGGTGGCACTGGCGCAAGGCGCAAGGTCAAGCTCGCAACAGCGTTGATAGTGCGTCTGCGCGGGTCGACGAGATCGGTTCAGCACCTCGGCGGCTCTATCTCGTGACGCTCTTCGGAAACGCTGCACTTGTTGCCCTGGTAAGCCTCCTGGTTGTTCTCAATCGGGTCTTCGAAGATGTTGGCGCACGCAGGTTCGGCAAGGCGACGCTTTACGACCAACGGGTGGGCCTGTCTCTGGTTCTCACGACCTGCGCCGTCGCTGGCTACCACTGGCTCGTGTTCCGCGAAGATCGGGCAGCGGGCAGTTCGAACAGCGACACGAGTGCCCCCGTGGCGTCGAGGTTGCTCCGAGTGGTCGTGATGGCGAACGCCGACGACTCTGTCGATGCGTTGGTTCGGTCGATCACTTCCGAGCTGGGGGTTGCGGTGCACGTTTGGCGTCGGACGGTTGCCAAACCTGAAACCGTCGGACAACAGTCGACGATCGACGCCCCAGCGCTCCTGGCGGTCCTTCGGGGGCTCAAGGACACGGAGGTGCTCGTCGGCGTCGTCGGAAGAAGGTACGAGGTCGTGCCGTTTCGAAGTTCCTGAAACGCGAAAAGTCAATCGGTGCCGGGTCGGCGGCTGGTTTCCGTTGTCGGGTTGCCTTTGTAGCCCGGCGGGTAGGTCAGCCGGAGTTCGTCGTCGGTCGGGACGTGACGCACCCGGGCCTCATCGGGGAGCAGAGCGCTGATCGCGGTCATGATACGGCGGGTGTCGACATCGAGATCGACACCTTCCAGGTAGATCGGCTCTCCGACACAAATGGTGATGGTCGGCGGATTCGTGACGTCGAAGTTCGGCATTCGCGACGAACGGGGCCACACCTTTTCTGTGCCCCAGAGGCCGACGGGCACGACGGGTACACCCGACATCTGCGCCAGGCGGGCGGCACCCCAGCGACCCTTCAGTTCCGGCTCGAAGAACGCTGGACCCCGTGGAATGGTGCCCTCCGGCATGATCCCGACGATCTCGCCGGCCCGCAAAGCGGCCGCAGCGTGTCCGAGCGGCTCGTCGGAACCCGTTCCGCGGTCCACACGGATGCCGCCGATCGCCGCGGCAAGTCGTCCGATAACCGGTGCGTCGAATACTTCCTTCTTGCCGAGGAACCGGGCGTTGCGGCCAGCGCGAGCGATGAGCAAGCTGATCGCCACCGAGTCGAAGTAGCTCCGGTGGTTCGCGCAGACGATCGCGCCGCCTGCGCGGGGAATGTTTTCAACACCGGAGAACTCGAATCGTGCATTAGGAAGGAATTCGGGACGGGTGAACGGTCGAGTGAGCTCCTGCAGCTCCCTACCGCCAAGCTTGACGACACCCGGCGGCACATCGAGGTGGCGAATCGGCCAACGCTGCAGTACCGCCAACACGTTGAGACGGGGATCGGGGTTGACCGCCACGGGATGTCCGACGGCCTTCAGCAGCGGAGCGTCGAAATAGCTATCTGAATAGGCCGAACTCTTCGAAAGTGACGCACCGAGGTCCTTGGCAAGGCGAACCACGGCGTCGCGTTTGGCCCGACCCCAGAGGAACGGTCCGTCATAGGTGCCGTCGTACTCGCCGTTGCTTGTTCCCCAACGGGTCGCCACCACGTCATCGAACCCGAGACGCTTGGCAAGCGGACGCACGAAATGGTCGGGCGTCGTCGAGGCGATCACGAGGTGGGCACCCGCGGCCCGGTGCTGGGCGATCAGGTCATGGGCGAACGGCTGGACCATCGTCAGCAGTTCGTCGGCCGCCAGCTCGGCCGCCAGTGCGGCCCGTTCGACGTTCCAACCCTTGGACGCCCTCACGGCAAGACGAGCGAGTGCCATGCTCGGACGTGTCTCACCAATGATGTGGAACAGCTGGAAGATCAGATCGGCACCGGGAATGTCACGGCCCGGTCCGAGGCCCTGCTCGCGAAGATGACGCTGGATCACCGGGCCCGATCCTCCAGCGAGCAGGGTGCGGTCGAGGTCGAACACCGCAAGTGCGGAAGGTCGTTTCGGGGTCACGGGGCGCGCAACCGCAGCCTTCGCCGCAGCCTTCGGTTTCTTCGACGCGGCTTTCGCCGGTGTTGCTGCCTTCTTCGCTGCCATGAGGCATCCCTTCGGCGGTAGTTGCGGTACTAGTAGTGCGTCGCGGAAGTTCCGTAGCTGCCCCATCGACCCGGAAAGTGACCTTGACCAGGCGAAACGAAAACGGCGACAGCCACGGAACTTCCGCTTGCGTGCACTAGTTTGCCTCTGTGGCTGACCGAAAAGATCGTCGTCTTCGATTTGAGTCGAAGATGTCCGACGCTGAAGCGCTCATGTGGCAGGTCGAGAAGGACCCGTGGCTGAATCCGAGCGGCGGTGTCGTTGTGTTTCTCGACCGTCCGGCCGATCCGGTCTTCTTCCGCGCGTGCATCGCTTCGGCGGTTGCGAAGATCCCGCGCCTCTTCGAGCGCGTGGTCTCGCCGGTGGGACGGGTCGCGAACCCGGAGTGGGTGCCGGACGAGGAGTTCGACCTGGACTGGCACGTGCGACGCATCGCCCTTCCGTCGCCCGCGACAGATCGTGAAGTGCTTGGTCTGGCCACCCGTTTGCTTGAGGACCCGTACGACCGCACCCGTCCACTTTGGCAGTTCGTGCTACTTGAGGGACTCGCGGGCGGCCGCGGTGCACTGTTTTGGAAGCTGCATCACACACTCATGGATGGCAAGGCGGCGATCCGACTGACCGAATTGTTCACGCAGTTGGACCGTGACGCTCCGGCTCCGGCACCGGTTGATCTCGAACGGATTGTTGCGGACGCTGTAGCTGAACATCAGGCCCGACACACCAACGCCGACGATCAACCCGACGCTGCCTCCGGCGGCGGACCTCTTCCATCGGGTGTCGGCGCAGCTGCCGCTCACCTCGGGTCTGCGCTTCGAGGACCGATTGAGTTGATGCGCCGAGTCGCCTCCGAAGCAATGCTTCTTGGCTCCGATCCGGCTCGCGTCACAGACCTCGGGAGCCAGGCGAAGTCGACGGCAACGCAACTCCGCGACGTGTTGTCGCCGCCGACACCGGCCGGATCGTCGCTGTGGGTGCATCGCTCGCGCCGCCGAGGTGCGGAGTCCATCTCCCTCCCGCTCGACGCACTGAAGTCTGCAGCAAAAACCCTCGGCGGCACGGTGAACGACGTGTTCGTGACGGGGGTGATGAACGGTATCGTCGCATTTCACGGAGAACGTGGTGCGCCGGTCGATCATCTGAACTTCTCGTTCGTCGTCAGTACGAGAACGGACGACGCGATTGGCGGCAACTCGTTCACCCCGGCGATCACAACGGCGGCCATTGTCGGAACGTCGGTGGCGCAGCGATTTGGAACTGTACGCGCGCTGATGACGTCGGGTCGCTCGTCGGTCGGCACCGGGGGCGGACTTATCGCGAAGGTCGCTGCGCTGGCGAAACTGTTACCGACGTCAACGGTGACCGGGTTCGCACGCCGCCAAGCAGCGGCGGTCGACTTTGCCACCAGCAACATGCGCGGCACACCGGTGCCCGCCTACATCGCGGGTGCCCTTCTTGAGCGCAACGTCACGCTGGGACCGGTCGCAGGTACTGCATTCAACGCGACAGCCCTGTCGATGGTGAACTCGCTCGACATCGGGCTGCATCTCGATATCGGTGCGATCGACGATCCAGCCCGCTTACGCGAATGCATCGAGGCGGCGTTTCGTGAAATATTCGAACTCGCGCATAGCGGCCCTAACCTCCGGTAAATGCGAGAACGCGCGGCCCAGGCCAACATCGTCGGGGCATTCGAGCACCCGCTTCGCGAGATTCCCGATCGTTCGCTAGCGCAGATCCATGCCGAAGTTGCGGTTGGTGCACTTGCCGACGCTGGTCTGTCGATGTCCGACGTCGACAGCTATTTCTGTGCCGGCGACGCGCCCGGATTCGGCGGGGTGTCGATGGCCGACTATCTCGGGCTCAGCGTCCAGTACACGGACACCACCGAGACTGGAGGATCGTCATACCTCGCACACGTCGGCCACGCAGCGGCCGCGATCGCATCCGGAAAATGCCAGGTTGCATTGATCACGCTGGCGGGCAAGCCTCGTAGTGGTGGGACAGCCCCTGGCGGCAGCGGCGGCGCGACGAGCGCGCCGGAGTACGCGTTTGAAGCGCAGTGGGGCTCGAACGTCGCCAACATGTACGCACTCGCAGCAGCGCGACACATGTACGAGTTCGGGACCACCAGCGCCCAGTTGGCCATGATCAAGGTCGCTGCGTCAAAGCATGCGTCGCACAACCCGAACGCCTTCCTCCAGAACGTTGTCACGGTCGAGGAGGTCCTCGACTCGCCGATGGTGGCTGATCCGCTCCACCGTCTCGACTGTTGTGTGATCACCGACGGCGGAGGGGCGGTCGTCGTTGTCAGCCCGGATGTGGGGAAGGCGCTCGGCCGTCCGGAGCGGGCCGTGCAAGTACTTGGGCACGGTGAAGCGATCAAGCACTCCGTGAACGGGCGGATCGACCTCACGTACACGGGAGCGGTCTGGTCCGGTCCCAGGGCATTCGCCGCGGCCGGCCTGACACCGGGGGACATTCAGTACGTGTCGATCTATGACAGCTTCACCATCACCGTCTTGCAGACCATTGAGGACCTCGGCTTCTGTCCCAAGGGCGACGGTGGACGTTTTGTCGAATCCGGGGCACTCGAGGCCCCGTTCGGGGCACTTCCGTTCAACTCGGACGGCGGAGGGCTCTGCAACAACCATCCGGCCAACCGAGGTGGCATGACGAAGATCATCGAAGCTGTGCGTCAACTGCGGGGTGAGGCTCACCCAGCGGTGCAGGTACCCAACTGCGAACTCGCTCTCGCCCACGGTACGGGCGGGAACCTTGGGACCAGGACCGGCGCCGCGACGTTGATTCTCGGGCGGTCATGATGAGCAGCGGCCTCCCCGTTCGTAAGGTCGACGTCAATCCGGAGACGCAAGCGTTCTGGGATGCGACCGCCCAAGGACGACTGCTTTTGTCACGTTGCGACGATTGCGGATCGGTGATCTGGTACCCCCGTGGGTACTGCCCGGCATGCTCCTCCATGGCAACGTCCTGGTTCGAGTCAGCCGGTCGCGGCACGATCTACACGTTCTCGATTACGCGGCGGGGGTCGGGTGCCTGGGCATCGGTCGGGCCCTACGTGATTGCCTACGTCGAACTCGATGAGGGTCCCCGCGTGCTCACGAACATTGTTGGGTGCGCCGTCGATGACGTTCGAATAGGCATGGCCGTTCAGGTCGTCTTCGACGACACGGGCGAGGGCATGTCGGTCTACCGATTCTCGCCCGCCAAAACGGCGTAAATCTGGGGTGCGCCAATCAGGAGGTTCGCGTTCGACTTCAGCCGGGCCGAGATGCACCCGATGAACACGCTGCGAGGTTGGAACTCGACTTGCCTTCTGGGGACAACACATGGGAAAAAATCGCAAGGGCACCGAATGGCCACGATGTCCTCGACGTGTCAAACGACCGCGAGCGTTTCAGAACAACGAGGCGAGACCTTGTTTTGCGGTGCTGGAGCAAAGGTTTCGGGTATCTGACCGCCCCGTCGTGCCTCTTGTACCGAGGAATGGTTCACAAGTGCCTCGACATCACTATCTGTGGCCGCTAGCCTACCGTTTAATCACGGAGAGAAGAAGGTGCAGCAGGTGCTCAAGCGTGCGAAGCGGGTAAATGGACTAGTGCGTCGGGTTACCCACTGGATGGCCGACGCGATTCCGCAACGTTGGGCGGGGATGGCTCAGCTCGCTCTTGACCTAGCTGGTTGGACAATGAGCGTCCTTGCCGCGGCCTACCTGCGGCTCGACTTCTCATTCGATGGAGTGCAACCGCTGCCGCTTCTCGGACTTCTGTCGGTAGGTCTCGTTGCGCAGACGTTGACGGGTTTTGCCGCTGGTCTCTACAAGCAGCGATGGCGCTTCGGGACACTCGACGAAGTTACCGGTCTCATTCGCGCTGCGTTCGCGACGACGGCCTGTCTTACGCTGGCGACTTTTGTCCGAACCCCACGGGTGATCCCGTTGTCAGCCGCGATTATGGGTGGAGTCGTCGGACTGGTGACGATGTTTACGGTGCGTTACCTCTGGCGCCTCACGTTTGAGTCGGTCCGTCATCCAGACGCTGATGTCGCGTCGAGGACAATCATCTTTGGTGCGGGCGAAGCGGGCTCCGAGATCGTTCGGAGCTTGATGCGAAATCCGACGAGTCCGTATCTCCCCGTAGCCGTGCTCGACGACGATGCCTCCAAGCAGCGTCAAGAGGTGAGTCACGTGCGTGTGCAGGGCACCCGACACGACCTTGTTGCAGTCGCCCGCCGCCTCAATGCGAAGACACTCATTATTGCGATGCCGTCCGCCGACACAGCGCTCGTCACCGAACTGAACCGCGGCGCTTTGGAGGTCGGTCTGAGCGTCAAGATTCTTCCGCCGGTCCATGAACTCTTTGACGGACGAGTCGATGTCGGCGCGATCCGCTCGCTAAGCGAAGTTGACCTACTTGGACGACGCCAAATAGAGACGGATCTTCAATCGATTGCGGGTTACTTGCGAAATAAGCGGGTACTTGTAACCGGTGCAGGAGGTTCGATTGGATCCGAACTCTGTCGTCAGATTGTGAAATTCGAACCGGAAGTGCTGTTGATGCTGGATCGGGATGAATCAGCCCTCCACAACGTACAGATGTCCATCGAAGGGCGTGCACTTCTTGACTCGCCAAACTTAATACTCGCGGACATTCGTGACCGAGATCTCATCGGACGCCTCTTCGACCAACATTCGCCCCACGTGGTGTTTCATGCTGCCGCTCTGAAGCATCTTCCGCTCCTCGAATCGTTTCCCGGTGAAGCACTCAAGAGCAACGTATGGGGCACGCTCAACGTGCTGGAAGCAGCGGTCGAATCTGGGGTCGATCAGTTCGTCAACATTTCGACCGACAAGGCCGCGAATCCGGGTTGTGTTCTTGGGTATTCCAAGCGCATCGCTGAACGTCTGACCGCCTCGGTCGCCCTAACGGCGACGAAGGGCACGTACCTTTCGGTTCGATTCGGAAACGTTCTCGGGAGCCGTGGAAGTGTGCTTCCCGCCTTCAGAGCGATGATCGCCGCAGGGGGTCCGGTGACGGTCACCACTCCCGATGTGACCCGTTTCTTCATGACGATTCACGAATCGGTTGAATTGGTGATACAAGCTGGGGCAATTGGGTGCCCTGGCGAAGTATTGGTTCTGGACATGGGGGATCCGATCCGAATTGATGAGGTCGCTCGCATGATGATCCGTGAAAGTGGGCGCGATATAGCTATCGAATACACTGGACTTCGCGCGGGTGAGAAGCTCCACGAGGAACTGTTTGGCGACGGGGAAGTTGACGTCCGAACGGTTCACCCCTTGATTTCTCATGCTCCCGTTCCGGCGATCGACGTTGACCGCGTGTTGGACCTCGACGCCGATGCCGACCGCGAGAAGGTTGTGCGGGCGCTTCGGGATCTCGCTGTGGTCGAGCCCGCCGAAGTCCTCCAAGATTTGACACCGCTCTCCGCTCCGATCGATCCGGCAAAGTGCCGTCTTCCTCGCGTCCATGAATCGGAACGAGCGCTGACCATGGGCCGCCAACGAAACTGACTTGTTGGTGATTGGAGCGGGTGAAGGGAATCGAACCCTCGTTCTCAGCTTGGGAAGCTGATGTTCTGCCGCTGAACTACACCCGCGACGCCGTCAAGTGTACCGGCGGCGGCAGGCTCAGGCCGAACGAACACGACGTCCCGTCGATGCGCGTTCACTGACGCCGTTGCGAACGTTGGCCTCGATCGCGGCTTCGAGCGCCGGGGTGAGCTTGTGGCCGTCCGGCGTGCTCAGGTCGAAGCAGTCGAGGGCGACCCGGTCGGTGGTCGCAACTCCGGCCGCGTGTACGTCCGCGCCTGCCGCGGCGATGGCCACGGCGATGGAGTGCAGAAGTCCGCGTCGATCGGTGGCCCTCACATCGCAGCGGGTGTAGAGGGGCGAAGCTGTGTGATCGAAGGTCACTCGTGCGTCGAAGAGAGGGGACGAGAAGAGTGGCTCGCTCAGCGACCGTTCGAAGTCCGCTTGGAGCGCGGCTGAGTCGGGCGCGGAGGCAGATCGAATCACGAAGGCTTCGAGCGCTGCAGCGTCATCCCACGTGGCTACGACCGCCTGAGCGACGTCCAGGTAACGCTCGGCAAGCACGCCGGTGAATGCGGCCAGAAGTCCTGGACGATCGCGGCTGGCAATGTCGAGGTGCCACTCCGCGGGACCGCGCCCGGGTGTGACGACCACGCGGACTTCGCCCACCGATGGCAATGGGGAGAGCAGCTGGCAGTGCCGAGCAATGTCGCCGTTGTCATGTGCAAGCAGGTAGCCCGGAGGCGCCGCCTCGATCCGTGTTGCCGCGGCACTCCCGGCCTCGACATGACGGGCGGCAGCTTGCTTGCGGACCTCGACCTGTCCACGGTGGACGTCGCTCAGCGCCGTGAGCTGTCCGACCACGCGGCCGGCGTTGCGGGAGCGGCTCTTCCAAGACTTCAGTGGAAGGTTCATCGGTCTCTCCATCCGGCCCGACGAACTTCGACGGCACCACTCTTGTACGACGGTTGGCGTGAATAGGGGTCGAACGATCCGCTGGTCAGCCGGTTCGTGCCCGCGTAGTGCATAGGGACGAAAACCTCCCCGTGCGACATGGTCGGCGTGACGTAGGCCTGAGCCCGCATTGAGCCGCGCGGTGACACGATGACCACCCAGTCGCCGGACGTCAGCGAACGAGCAGCCGCGTCGGACGGGGAGATCTCGACGTACGGTTCCGGCTCGCTCAGCGAGCGCAGGACTGATGATTTCGAGGTCCGCGTCTGGGTATGCCACTGGCTCGTGCTGGCGCGTCCGGTGAGGAGGACGAGGGGGTGGTCGACGGTCGTCGGTTCGGCGACCGGACGGGGTGATTCGAACAGGAATCGGGCGCGTCCGTCGGGGTGGAAGAAGCGCCCATCCTCGAAGAGCCGACGTTCGCCGGAGAGGGTCGGTTCCGCGGCCTCAGCTTCGCCGAAGGGCCACTGGATCCCCCCGGCCGCGTCGATCATGACATAGTCGTCGATGCCGCTCAGGTCGCATGGGCGGCCCTTCGAGAGCCGCTTGAGGATCTGGAAAACCGCTTCGGGCGCCGTCCATTCGGTTAAGAGTTCCTCGCAACCCCACGCCTCGGCGAGCAACCGGAAGATGCTGAAGTCGGTCATGGCGTTGCCGGGCGCCTCGCAGACGCGTTTCACGAGTCCGACGCGGCGCTCGGAGTTGATGAACGTCCCTTCCTTCTCGCCCCAACCGGCGGCGGGGAGGACAAGATCGGCAAGCTGCGCGGTCTCGGTGGTGGTGTACATGTCCTGCACTACGAGCAGATCGAGACCGCTGAGAGCTGCGCGGAGGTTGTGCTGGTCGATCCAGGAGTGGGCCGAGTTGGTTGCGATGATCCAGAGACCCTTGATGGTTCCCTTGGTGACACCATCGATGATCTGGTCGTACGCCAGGCTCGGACGATCAGGGATACGGTCCACGTCGATGTTGAGCAGCGAGGCGACCTCGTTGCGGTCGGCTTCCGAGGTGAAGTCGCGGCCGCCGAAGAGATTCGTCGTGTTGCTGAAGAGCCGCGAACCCATGGCGTTGCACTGGCCGGTGATCGAGTTCGCGCCGGTGCCGGGACGGCCGATGTTGCCGGTCATCAGAGCAAGGTTGATGATGGCCTGCGCTGTGCGGGTCGCCTCGTGACCCTGGTTCACACCCATCGTCCACCAGAACGAGACCCGCCTACCCTCGTGAATCGTGGTCGCAAACCGTTCGATGGCATCGACGCTCAGGCCCGTGATGTTGCTGACGTGTTCGGGCGTGAACTCGGCGACGTGGGCCGCAAAGTCGTCGAACCCATTCGTATGCGCGCTCATGAAATCGGCATCGATCCAGTTGTTTTTCAGCAGCAGATGCGCGATGCCGTACAGCAGAACGAGATCCGACTTGGCCTTCAACGCGTAATGCTGCGTTGCCGCCACGGCGGTTTCGGTGACACGAGGGTCGACCACGATGATCTCGGGGTTGTTCCGGTTGCGGCAGACGCGTTCCCACATGATTGGGTGCGCGATGCAGAGGTTGGAACCGACCAGCACGATGACATCCGACTCCTCGAAGTCGGCATAGGTGTACGGCGGAGCGTCGAAGCCGAAGGACTGCTTGTAGGCGACCACGGACGTGGCCATGCATTGCCGGGTGTTCCCGTCGCCGTGGACCATGCCCATGCCGAATTTCGTAAGCGCGCCAAGCAGTGCCATCTCTTCGGTGGGGATCTGACCGGTGGAGATGAAGGCGACCGAGTCGGGCCCATGCGTGTCGATGATGGCCTTGAACCGTTCGACGAACGTGCTTGCGGCCGCGGCCCACCCAATGGGATGGAACCGGCCCTTGGCATCGCGCCAGAGCGGCGTGGTTGCCCGGTCCGGTGAGCGCAACGGCGTCAACGACTCCCAGCCCTTCGGGCAGGCCATTCCGAGATTGACCGGATAGTCCGTCGTCGGGGTGAGGTTGATTGCCTTGCCGTCGCGCAGGTGGATATCGAGCGAGCAACCTGTCGAACAGAAGCCGCAGACAACGCGTGTCGTGGCGTCTGGTTTCAGTCGGCTGACCACCTGTCCGAGTCCGAAGCCGCCGGGTTCGCGGAGCAGTTCGCGGGTGAGTACACCATCGCGTTTGTGGAGCAGCGTCATCGCGGTCGGCTCACCGTGCTGAAGAAGAGCGAACGTTCGAGCAGTTCGCCCGTAGTGATTGCGAGGAGTGCGAGCGTGCTGACGGCTACCCGGAGCCAGCCCGCCGGCCCGTTGCCGAACGTGAGCAGCAGGAGCGGAATCACGACGCCGCCGAGAACGCCAGCAGCGAGACGAGCGATGGCGACGCCACGCAGATTCTGTACGAGGAGTCGAAGGACACGTGCACCGTCGGCGGAGCCCGTGCGATGTGAGGGGAGGTGTCGAAGGACGGACAACTCCGCCCCCAACTTCGCAACGACGAGCCCGATAAGAGCAACAATCCAGGAGCTCCGTGGCGAGGTGAACGCGAGGTCGCCGCTTCCGTCGGCGAACGAGGAAACGGTCGACGCCCACACGATGGCGGCAAGCCCGCAGACGGCAGCGGTCCCGGCGAACTTCGCTACGAGCCGAGCGGCCCGCCACGATGCCCGCCGCGTGACCGCGTAGATCATCACGGAACACCCGACGCCGATCAGGCCGCTAGCGGCCGCCGCAGCACCGAGCAGGTCCAGCGGCAAGCCCTTTGCGACCGGCCACCCGAGAACGACAGCGATGGCGTAGGCAGTCGCAAGGCCGGTAAAGGCACCGAACGCAGCCACCTCACGGCTGAGCCAGGAATGCCGGAAGCCGATGATCGCCCGGTAGAAGAACTGCGGGCGCCCGAGGTGGAAGACACTCGCTCCCATGGCGAGCAGGCCCGCGGCGACCGCCAGGACAGCGTCGAACGTGCGTGATGCACCAACCGCCTGGTGTCCGGGGAGGAAGCGCAACAACTGGTCGATCGCGAAGGCACCCACCGACAATTGGGTAAGCACCAGCATGACCGCGAGAGGTGTGTGCTGCGCCGCCGGACGTTCCTCCATCGAGAAATGCTCTGTGGACATATTGTCGCTCAGCCGATTTCTGGCGGTGCGATACACCGTGGTCGGAACGGTGATGTTCGATGGCGGGGTCCCGTTCACCATCACGGCACCGGGAACCAAGGAAGCCAGCTTCGCAGCTGCAATATCGACCACGGTGATCGTGATTGCCTCGTTCGGACAACCCTGCACGCACGCGGGTGCCTCGCCGACCGAGAGACGCCCTGTGCACATGTCGCATTTGCGGACGATGCCGCGGGCTGCGTTGTAGACGGGAACCTCATACGGACAGGCGAGCGTGCAGTAAGAGCAACCGATGCACTGGTCGTCGAGATGTGACACGATTCCCGTGATCGGGTCCTTCTCGTAGGCATCGACCGGGCAGCCCTTCAGACAGGCGGGGTCCACACAGTGATGGCAAGCGCTCGTGACTGTCTGCTGGTACGGCGTGACGGTCGGTTCGCTGCGCAGGAGCGTGACGGTCCGCCACAGTTCGTCGTCGTCGAGACCGTTCAGGCTGTGGCAGGCGGCCACGCAGGACTTGCACCCGGTACAGGCGTCGAGATCGACCTCGAACCCGTACTGCTGACCGGACCCGGGCTTTGTGAGTGGGATCAGGTTGCGGTAGTAGCGGGCCTGCTCATGCTCGGCATCGTCCTCGTGGAAGCGTGAGAACCGATCGACCGCGGTCATCGCCGACTGCTCGGCGAGGTAGGAGTCGAGCGGCGTCTCCAGGACTGGGGCGACCGCTGAAAACAGGGTCATATGACGCTGACGTGGACGCGCCCATCGACGCTCCTGATCGGGAAGGTTCGGACGCTGACCGATGTGTCTTCGAGGCACTGCCCGGTGCGAAGATCGAAGTTCTGCTTGTACACAGGTGACGCGACCTTCACCGTGTCGCCGACTGATCCCACGATGCCGCGCGACAGCACGAAGGCGTCGCTGAATGGGTCGAAGTTCGAGAGCGCATAGAGCGCGTCGCTGCACGAGAGGCGAAATATCGCGACCTGCAACGGTCCGACGAGCGCGCAGACGCCGCGGTCGGGAACGAGATCGCCGAGTGAGCAGACGTCGATCCACTGCGCTGTGTCCGACAGGTTCTCGGTCATGTGGTGTTCCTGAACGGTCATCGCATTGCCTCCATGGGGACGGGCTTCTCGTGCGGGAAGGCCGGTCGGATCTGGGAACGTTCGGTGATCATCACGATGCTCGGATCGGGTCGATCGTCGTTGACGAAGCTTCGGAAGCGCAGCATCCGTTCGGGATCGTTGATCGTGGCGGTCCACTCGCACTCGTAGGACGCGACGCAGCGCGCCATCTCCGCTTCAAGTTCGCCGCAGATGCCAAGCGAGTCGTCCAATACGACGCTGCGGAGGTAGTCGATCCCTCCGTCGAGCTTGTTGAACCACGGCGCCGTTCGCTCCAGGCGGTCAGCGGTGCGGATGTAGAACATGAGGAATCGGTCGATCGTGCGGACGAGCGTGGCCTCATCGAGGTCCTCGGCGAGGAGGACGGCGTGCTGCGGGCGCATGCCACCATTGCCACAGATGTACAGATTCCATCCGCGCTCGGTGGCAATGATGCCGAAGTCTTTGCTCTGCGCCTCGGCACATTCACGAGCACAACCCGATACCGCCGATTTGAGTTTGTGCGGGGATCGCAGGCCCCGATAGCGAAGTTCGAGGGCAATCGCGAGGCTCGTGGAGTCCTGCACTCCGTAGCGGCACCACGTCTGACCGACACAGGACTTGATGGTCCGCAGGGCCTTGCCGTAGGCGTGGCCCGATTCCATGCCAGCGTCGATCAGCTGCTTCCAGATGGCGGGAAGCTGGTCGACGCGCGCACCGAAGAGGTCGATGCGCTGACCCCCGGTGATCTTCGAATAGAGCCCGAACTCCTTGGCTACCGAGCCGATCACGATCAATTGGTCGGGTGTTATCTCCCCGCCGGGAACGCGGGGCACGACCGAGTAGGTGCCATCGCGTTGGAGGTTGGCGAGGAAGTGATCGTTGGTGTCCTGGAGGCTCGCAAGCTCACCGTCGAGGATGTAGGAGCCACCTACCGTCGAGAGCATTGATGCAATGGTGGGCTTGCAGATCTCGCACCCGCGTCCCGATCCGTGACTGGCGAGCAGTTCGGAAAATGAACCAACTCTGTGTACACGTACAATGTCGAACAGTTCTTGGCGGCTGTAGCCGAAGTGCTCGCAGAGGTCGTTGCGGACCTCAACGCCACCCTTGCGAAGTTCGTCCTTCAGGATCTCCGTAAGGAGGGGCACGCACCCGCCACACGTCGTGCCGGCACGGGTCGTCGCCTTGATTCCCTTGGCGTCGGTTAGCCCCGACGCAGCGATCGCGGAGCAGATCGTCGCCTTGGTCACGCTGTTGCAGGAGCAGACCGTGGCCTGTGGAGACAGGGCACCGATGCCGATTGCGGGCGCGCCGGTTTCCGTGCTCGCCGGGAAGATCAGCTGCTCGGGGTTCTTGGGCGTCGGCATATCGCCATGCGTCATCTGGAGCAGTGTGTGGTAGGCGGACGCGTCGCCGACCAGAATTCCGCCGAGGACCCGTAAGCCGTCGCGGCTCACGACCAGGCGCTTGTAGACGTTCGCGATCGGATCGGCGAACGTGATCGATTCAGCGTCCTCGGAGGCCGCGAAAGCGTCACCGAAGCTCGCAACGTCGATCCCCATCAGTTTCAACTTCGTTGAAAGGTCTGCACCGGAGAAGGTCGAATTGCCCCCGAGCAGCTGATCGGCGACGGAGCGGGCCATGTCGTAGCCCGGTGCTACGAGGCCCCAGATGCGCCCTCCCGCGAGCGCACACTCACCAACGGCGTAGATCGACGGGTCGGAGGTGACGCACGCGTCATCGACCACCACTCCACCTCGCTCGCCGACCGTTAAGCCAATCTTGCGGGCGAGTTCGTCGCGCGGGCGGATTCCGGCGGAGAAGACCACGAGGTCGACGTCCAGGCTGCTTCCGTCGCCGAATTGCATGGCGGCCACGGTGCCGTCCGACCCGGCGCGCAGCTCGGTTGTCTGCATCGAGGCGTGCACCGTGACGCCAAATGCCTCAACGCGTGAGCGCAGTGCCGCGCCGCCACCCTCGTCAACCTGGAGCGGCATGAGTCGCGGCGCGAATTCGACGACGTGTGTCTCGAGACCAAGCTGCAGAAGTGCGTTCGCGGCTTCGAGACCGAGCAACCCTCCCCCGACGACCGCGCCGACACGTCGCCCGTTCGCGTACTCGCGGATGCGTTCGAGGTCGTCGATCGTGCGGTAGACGAAACAGCCGGGGAGGTCGTGGCCGGGAACGGGTGGCACGAAGGGGTAGGAACCGGTCGCCAGCACGAGCGCGTCGTACGCGACCTGGGTCCCGTTCGCCGACGTGAGCTTGCGCGCTTGGCGGTCGACGTCGACAATTGCGTCGCCGAGGTGCAGGTCGATGTTGTCGTAAGCGCCCGGCGCCACGAGGGTCAGGTCTGCTTCCGTTGCGCCACCGAAGAACGAACTGAGGGCGACACGGTCATAGGCGACTCGCGGTTCCTCGCCGAACACGACGATGTCCCAATCGGCGGCCGTGTCTCGTTCGATGAGCGACTCCACGACCTTGTGGCCGACCATGCCGTTACCGACAACGACGACGGTCCTGCGGTTGTTGGCGCTCGACATATCGCTACACCCCACCCAGTGCGCCGTTGGAGGGCCGGAGGTAGACCACTCGGGCGAGCAGCAGGCAGGCACCGTAATACGCGATGAACCCCGCATACGCCCAGGTCCCCGATTGTGTCGAGATGAAGCTCTGGCGCAGGGCGAGGTTGACCAGCACGCCACCAAACGAACCAATTGC
This sequence comes from Acidimicrobiia bacterium, assembly GCA_043720395.1. Classification (GTDB taxonomy): domain Bacteria; phylum Actinomycetota; class Acidimicrobiia; order Acidimicrobiales; family JANYDT01; genus JANOYY01. Next base: position 76,337 of record JAYSSR010000009.1, on the reverse strand, counting down.
ACCGGTAAGGCCGATTAGAGACCGAGACCGACGCTTGGCAATGCGGTCGGCGGTGTCGCCGTCTTCCCCGCGTGCTCGGGCGGACTGCGCCTCGGAGCGGAAAATGGTCGGGATCATCTTGTAGATGGATCCGTTGGCTATCCCGGTCAGAATGAAAAGGGCAACGAAGCCGATCATGAACAGCCAAAGTTGCTTGCCGATGGACGCTGCGAAGATGACCGCAGCACCAACGACCATGGCCGCAAATGTCATCGTTGTGACACGCGCTCCACCGTGCCGGTCGGCGAGCTTGCCGCCGACCGGACGCATAATCGACCCAAGCAGCGGTCCGAGAAATGTCAGGTAAGCAGCCTTGATGGGCGTATCGAAGGTCGAGGCGAACTGGACCTGAAGGACCTGGCCAAACGCAAATCCGAATCCAATGAATGAGCCGAACGACCCGATGTACAGGATTGCGATCATCCAGGTGTGCCGTTGACGGGCAACGTCGCGAAGTGCGCGCTCCTCGTTACGTACGGTCCGAAGATTGTCCATATACCGGGCTGCGCACAGCGCCGAGACGACGATGAGTGGCGTATAGACCGCCAGCATGAGTCGGGGATGCGACCTGCCTGCAAACGCCAGTACCGCCAGCCCGACCAGTTGCGTCGCGGCGACCCCGATGTTTCCGCCGCCTGCGTTGAGGCCAAGTGCCCAGCCCTTCAGGCGCTGGGGGTAGAAGGAGTCGATGTTCGCCATCGACGAGGAGAAATTTCCGCCTCCGAAGCCTGCGAGTGCGGCCCCGATCAGGAGCGTTGTGAGCGATGCCCCCGGCTTGAGAATGATGGCGTAGTAGCCCGACGGTACAAGTAGGAGGAGCGAGCTGATGATCGTCCAATTTCGACCACCAAATCGAGCAACTGCCAGGGTGTAGGGGAGTCGCAGAGCGGCACCGACCAAAGCAGGGGTCGAGGTAAGGAGGAACTTATCGGCCGCGGATAGACCATATTCCGGGCCAAGGAAGAGCACGAATACTGACCAAAGGCTCCAAATACAGAAACCGATGTGTTCGGATAGTATTGAGAAGATCAGGTTTCGACGGGCTATAGCACTGCCGCCATCGCTCCAGAACACCGCGTCCTCGGGGTCCCATTCTTCGATCCACCGCGAACCCATGAGGCTTCGGCGCCCGCCAGCATCCGGGAACACGGTCGGCACGGGGCCGGGCCGTGTTCGGTCGAGGAGCCGACCGGGGTCGGTCGAAAGCTCGGTCCCGGTTTCGCTTGCTTGCAACATGCGACCACGCTAAGGACGCTCTATTTCGAGTTCGTTTCGACTCGACTGCCACCGCGTGACCGTGGCTTTCGCTCAGGACCGGCACACGTAGATGCAGTTCGAAGGGTCCGCCTCGATGTTGTGCACGGTCACCGAGCCGAAGCCGGCCTCGTGAAGCATCGACGTTGCCAGCTCGGTTCCCCAGACGGTGCCGAGTCCCGGGCCCCCACCGGCGAGTGACACCTGCATGCAGTGGAACACACTCGTGCCGTAGAGGACGATCTTCAACGGGTCCCCGAGGTTGTTCGCCAAATCCGATGATGCTCGGATGTCGACCATGAACAACTCGCCGCCGTCTCGGAGCGAGCCGTGGATCTGGTTCAAGACGCCCTGCGGGTCAGTCTGGTCATGGATCGCGTCGAACGCAAACACCACGTCGGACGAGTCCTTGGGGAGGCGTGACACGTCGGCGACGTCGAAGGTGACGTTGGGCAGGCCCATCGACTCAGCCTCGCTCCGCGCGAGCGCAATTGCATCCTCCGAGAAGTCGAGGCCCCGGAACGTTGAGGCTGGAAATGCGCGGGCCATGAGATTCACACAATGGCCGGTACCGCAGCCGACGTCGAGGACGTCAGCACCCGCGTCGAGCCGTTCGGTCAGGCCGGGTGCCTTCGGGAGGTAGGCGCGTACTAGCAAGGCGTCGTAGCGGGCCCTGCCCACGGAATCCATCGCGTGGGTGAAATGTGGGCGGTATCGCTCGTACGCGACTCCGCCACCCGACCGAAACGACGCCTCCACGTCGTCCACCCTCGGTGCGAGGCCCGCAATAAGCCCCGCCATCGGCGCGAGGTTCGTGTGACGATCTCCGGTCAGCCAGAGCGCGTGCTCTGCTGGGAGCGTGAACACCTGCGTGGCCGCCTCGTAGTCCAGGACTCCTGCGACGGCCATCCCGCCGCACCACTCGCGCACCGGGCGTTCGGCACAGTCGGCACGGCCCGCTAGTTCGGCCGATGTTGCGGGGCCGACGCTGAAGGCTTCCAGCAGACCGAGTCGTCGTCCGAGGTCGACCAGCATCGTGAGCACGGCACCCTGATACGCACCCTTCAGTTGGTCCACGAAGGCGGTGGCCCGCTCGCGATCGAGAGGCGGCGAGGATGGCGCTGGTGTCACCTTCGCATCATGGCCCTATCCTCGGCGTTGTGACCAATGAAGGCGCTGCTGCTGATGCCTCGGCGCGGGTTCGGCGAAGTGCCACGACGCGAGCCATGGTTCGACACGTCACGGCGGGCACCTCGACGCGTCGGCCGGATGTCGTCGCGACGGAAGAGCCGCTGGAGATCCGAATCGTCGGTTCGAATCACGATCCGGTCACGGTCGCGGTCACGATGCGCACTCCGGGCAACGACTTCGAGCTCGCCGTCGGCTACCTCTTCACGGAAGGGGTCATTCGATCGGCCGGGGAGTTGCGCGAAGTGCGGTACTGCGTTCGTACACCGGACTTCGCACTCGGCGAAGTTGGCGCGCCCGTCCAGGAGTACAACATCGTGACTGTGGAGCTGCATGGCGACGTCGCGACGGAGTACCTACGCCGTGCAGCCATCACATCGTCGAGCTGCGGGCTCTGCGGGACCGACTCCATCGACCACGTTCTGACCGCAGCGAGCCCGCTCTCCGCCGATGACGGGCCCGTCCTCGACGTCGCGAACCTCCTTCGGCTCCCGGAGTTGCTCCGAGCCGCTCAGCCGGTGTTCGAGCGAACCGGTGGCCTGCATGGTGTTGGCCTATTCCACGCCGACGGGACCGACATTGCAGTGCGAGAAGACGTTGGCCGACACAATGCGGTCGACAAGGTGATCGGCAGCCGGTTGCTCGTCGGCACGAGGTCCGCCGACATGACGTCGGTCGTGCTCGTTGTGAGCGGACGGGTGAGTCTGGAGATTGTCCAGAAAGCGGCTATGGCGCGCATTGCCACGATCGTCGCGGTGGGTGCTCCCACCAGTCTTGCTATCGACGCCGCCGAGCGGCTCGGCTGCACGCTCGTGGGCTTTGTCAACGCAGCGTCGGCGAACGTGTACACGCACGGCCACCGCGTGGCGGGCGCTACTTGACGGTGATCTGCCCGTTCATCCCCGGATGGAGCGTGCACTTGTACTTGTAGGTCCCCGGTTTGGCCAGCAGCTTCATGTCAGGTGCCCACGTGCCCTTGTTGAGGGTGGGACTCTTTGGTCCCTTTTTGTCGAACACGACGTTGTGGGCGACGGACTCCTTCCACACGAAGGTGAGTTTCGTCTTCGGTGTGATGTTGACCTTGTTCGGCTTGAACCGCAGGGACTTGAGAGTGACCTGTTGTTGCGGAGCGGTGCCCAGTTGGGCGTGAGCGGTTCCGGCTATCGCTGCTGTGCTCAGCAGTCCGCCGACAAGAAGGGCTCGAAATTTCATGGTTCGATGTTGGCAGCGATTCGTGAGCTACTTGTTCTCTCGCGTTGAATTCGACGCGCAAGGTCGAGTGATTCCGGTCACTCCGACAGGGCCACACCCCCACGCGAGATCACGCGCCGACAGGCGCGTGATCTCGTGGCCATTCAGTTGTGGCGGGCTGCCGTTTGACGACAGCGTCGAGTCAGAACGTCAGAAGATCAACCAGACGATCAGGAGCAGAAGGGCAACCGGAATCCCGATGTGCGCGATGTTCTTGTGATCGCCGAGCGGCTTCGTGCCCGGACCGTTGAGACCACCGATGTAGCCGAGAGCGTTGGCTTCGAGCGCGCCGACGATCGCGAAAAGGACGATCCAGTAGATGATCGCCGGGCTCACCTGATCGCCGGTGCCAAGGAAATTCTGTGTTCCAGTCATGAACATCAGCATGGGGATCGACAGGATGGCGTTCGTGCGACTTGCAAGCAGTGCTCTGCGTCCTGCGTCGGCAGTCGCAGGGTTGGCGTCCTTGCCGGCAAGGAGCCCTCGAGCGTTTTCGATCACGATCGTCTGGTTCGGCATGATCACCAGCCATACGTTGGCGAGCATGACCAGCCCGATGAGGGCACCTGAGTAGACCGCCATGCCGAAGGTGTACTTGTAGTTCTCGGCGTAGATCCCAATCATGGCGATGCCGGTCACAGCGGTCGCGACTGCGGACCAGCGGAAGTACCACAGCGCCCGTGGGACCAGCTTGTCGATCGCACCGTTGCGAGCGGGGGCCTCCATCGTGGGGAACGACGGGACCTGCACGAAGTTGAAGTAGTAGAGCAGGCCGATCCAGAACACGCCGAACACCACGTGCCACCAACGGAACAACCAATGGAAGCCTTCTTTGCTGAAGATCGTGGCGAGGGTCAACATGTGACGGTTACTCCTTGTGTGGTGTTCCGCTCTGACAGCGACGGATCATGTGTGAACGTACCAAAGTCAGAGCCGCTGCGGTAGCTCAACGTGAAATTCACCGATTTCTCGGGTCAGCCGAGCGTGTCGAGCACCGCGGCAGCGTCCTTGAGCGACGTCCGGGGGTTGGTGAAGCAGAACCGCAGCAGGGTTTCGCCTCGGTACGTCGTCGGCACGGTGAAGGTCCGCTGTTCGGCGAGCATCCGATCCGACCACTCGTGGTACTGCGGTGCGGTCCACCCGCGGCGACGGAACAGAGCGACGGAAAGCTCCGGCCGAGCCAACAGTTCGAGCGACGGCCGCTGCTCGATCAAATCAGCGACCCGACGGGTGATCGCGAGGCACTGTTCGACGGCGTCTCGATAGGCGTGCGTGCCGTGCGTGGCGAGTGAGTACCAGAACGGCAGTCCGCGAGCCCGGCGCGTGAGGTGGAACGCGTAGTCGCTCGGGTTCCATTCGCCGTCTTGCAGCACGTCGAGGTACCCGGCGTGCTGCGTGTGCGCGTGACGCGCCACTTCGGGGTCGCGGTAGATGAGGGCCGCGCAGTCATACGGGGCGAACAGCCACTTGTGCGGGTCGACCACGAAACTGTCGGCTCGTTCAATGCCGTTGAAACGCGCCCGGACGCTGGGCGCGCACATCGCTGCGCCGCCGTACGCCCCATCGACGTGAAGCCAAACGCGATCCTGCAGCGCCGCGTCAGCCGCCGCGGCGAGATCGTCGATTACGCCTGCGTTGGTCGTACCGCCGGTTGCCACCAAGGCGAAGACACGTCCGGATGGTCCCTCGTCGTCGGGGCTCACAGCGATGCCGTTGCGTCGGGCTTCGGCAATGGCGTGAGTGATTCCATCTGCGCGCATCTGACCGTCATCATCGGTCGGAACGTCGAGCACCTCGACGTCCATGACGCGAGCTGCGGCACCGATCGAGCTGTGTGCGCCTGCGCTCGACAGCACGTACCAGCGAGCGGGTCGCGACCCGTGAACGCTTGCGGCTCGGTGGCGAGCAGCAACGAGCGCGCCGAGATTGCCAGCCGTCCCTCCTGTCACGAACACCCCGCCCGCTGACGGTGGAAATCCGGCGAGGTCCGCTATCCATCGCAGAGCCTGGTTCTCGGCCCAGACTGCGCCGGCGCCCTCCATCCACGACCCGCCATAGATCGACGACGCCCCGACGACGAGATCGAACAGGACAGCGGCCTCCGTGGGTGCCCCCGGCACGAAGGACCAATTTCGGGGATGGTCCTGACTGATCGTGGCGGGGGCGAGGTGGTCAATGAACAGTTGCAACGCCGTCATTCCGCCAATGCCTTCCGCCGTTACCGTGGATCCCAGCTTGTCGAGTTCCTCCAGCGTTCGCGGCCCGTCCAGCGGCGGTGGATCGAGCCGAACACGTTGTTGTGCGTACTGCAGCACGGCGCGCGCGACCGACTCCGTGGAGGGGTCGAAGCGATGCATACGGCTGCCGTCGTTGGGCTCGGCGAATGGACCCTCGTCGAGTGACGATTCGTCGGTCGTCAATTCCTCGGCGCTCATTCCTCGGCCCGGTTCGACGCGCTCACTCCGCCCACTTCGGTCGACGCTTCTCAAGGAAACTTGCAATTCCTTCCTGGCCGTCGTGGGAGACCGCGTTCGCGGCCATCACCTCGACCGCGTAGGCATATGCCTTCGGCTGATCGAGATCGACCTGCGCGTAGAACGCTGCCTTGCCGACGCCCTTGGCGAACGCTGACCCCCGGGTGGAGCGTCGGAGAAGGTCGGCCACCGCAGCATCGAGGTCGTCGTCGGGAACGGCACGGTTGATCAGTCCCCAATCGGCTGCCGTGGAAGAAGTGATTGGATCGCCGGTCATCGACATTTCCAATGCGCGCTTACGACCCACGTTGCGAGCGACCGCAACGAGCGGCGTCGTGCAGAACAGGCCACCCTTGCCGCCGGGCAGGGCAAACGCTGCGGATTCGGCCGCGATCGCAAGGTCACATGACGCGACGAACTGGCACCCCGCTGCGGTCGCGAGCGCGTGCACCTTGGCGATGACGACCTGCGGGATCTCCTGCACGATGGTCATCAGCTCCGTGCACGTGTGAAGCAGCGAACGAAGGAACTTCAGGTCGCGCCCCGCCATGTCGGCGAAATCGTGGCCAGCGCTGAACACCGGACCGTTCGCGGCAACGATGACACCGGTGGCATCGCTCGCTCCCGCCGCCTCAAATGCGCCAATGAGCGACTGCATGGTCACGAGCGAGAGCGCGTTGCGCTTTGCCGCGTTATCGAGGGTGACGGTGACGACCGCCCCATCACGTCCATAGCTCACGTTTGCCAGATCCATGCGAGGAGCGTAGAGCCGGGCGCTCGCCGGGTGAGAAGTCAAGGCGCAGGCACCGACGGCCGATAGCCAACCGATGACCACGCTCGCTGTCGACGCCGTCGGACTGCAGAAACGCTTCGGCACCCGCGTCGCAGTCGCCAACGTTGACCTCGCTGTCCCACGAGGTTGCTTTTTCGGCGTCGTCGGACCCAACGGTGCCGGCAAGACCACCTCGCTGCGCATGATGACCGGCCTACTGCGACCCGATGCGGGTCGAGTCGTCGTTGACGGCATCGACGTCTGGGTCGATCCCGTGGCGGTCAAGGCCCGGTTCGGGGTGCTGCCCGACGACCTGCGACTGTTCGAGCGGCTGACCGGGCGCGAATTCCTCACCTACATAGGCCTACTTCGGCGAATCCCCCGAGAAGTGGTCCGCCGTCGCTGTGAAGAGGTACTCGACGTGCTCGGCATGGGCGCGGCATCGAACGAGATGGTGGCCGACTACAGCCAGGGCATGCGTAAGAAGATCGGGCTCGGCGCGGCGATCCTGCACGTACCGGCTGTGCTCTTCCTTGACGAACCGTTCGAGTCGGTCGATCCCGTGTCGGCCCGTGCGCTCCAGGACGTCCTCGGTCACTTTCGCCGGTCGGGCGGCACGGTCGTATTCTCCAGCCACGTGATGAGCACGGTCGAACGACTCTGCGACGAGGTTGCGATTGTGCACCGCGGGGAGGTCGTGCGGTCCGGATCGACCGATGCTGTTCGTGGCGACATGACGCTTGAGGAACGGTTCATCGCGGAGGTTGGCGGAAGTGAGGTCCGGGAAGACCAGCTTGACTGGTTGCGCGCCGGCCTCGCGGCGGTTTGAAGCTTCACGTGCGTGAGCACCGGGGCGGATCCTTGGCCTCGGTCTTTGCGTCGCTCAAACTTCGACTGCTCTTCCACGGCTTTCGGGTCAGCCGTCGGAGTCGCATCGCCTCGCTGGTCTTGTTGTTTGTGAGCATTGCGGGTGGTGTGACGGCGGCGGTGTCGTTCGTCAACGACCACGCTGCTGGCCCGCTGGCGTGGTCTCGGTCGGTGGTGCCGGGCTTCACCCTCATCTTCCTCGCCTGGGTGTTCGGACCGCTGCTGCTCGGTGGCATCGACGATGCCCTCGACCCACGTCGACTCGCGCTGTTGCCGCTTCGGCCCCGGGAGCTCGTCGGCGGGCTGACGCTGGGAGCGGTGATCGGTTTCCTTCCGGTCGGGACCGTTTTGGCTCTTGCGGGCATCGTGGTCGCGTACGTTGACGGACTTTCCGACTCGCTGGTGCTACTCGCCTGCACTGTCGAGGTCATGGTCGCCGTCTCGACGAGTCGACTGGTGGCGGTTCTGCTCGCTCAGGCGGCAAATTCTCGGCGGGGACGTGACCTCTCCGTGATCGCGGCGAGCGCAACCGCCGCACTGCTTTGGCTGGCGACCCAAGGCATAGGTGCGTTCGGTGACCAGACGGTCGATCGGATCAACGGTGTCTTGCGATGGACGCCGCCGGGCATGGCTGGCGCGGCGGTCGTCGATGTCGCACAAGGGCACCATGGCACGGCAGCGTTGCGGATCGTCGCCGTTGCGGTGTTCGCGGTGTTCGCATTTCGGAGCTGGGCGGCTCGGACGGAAATCCTTCTGACGTCGTCTGTCGCTGTTCACGCGGTTGCCCGTAGGGACCGTTCGGTGCGCTCGAGTCTTCGTCTGCTGGCCCGCCTTGCGAATCGTCTCGGCGGGCCGCGGGCCGGTGCGGTGTTCGTGAAGGAAATCCGGTACTTGGTCAGGTCTCCCGCTCGACGCTCGGCACTCGTCGTTTCGACGGTCATGGGGGTTCCCTTCGTCGTGCTCCAGGTGCTCCGGTCAGGTGGCTTCGACGCAGGATGCGTTCGGTACGCGCCCGCAGCGCTGCTGTTCGGACTTGGCTCGGTGAACAACCTGATTGGCGCGGACGCAGGCTCGCTTTGGCTCGAAATGAGCAGCGGAGCTCGGTTGCGCGAGATCCTGATCGGTCGTGGCCTGGCATCGGTTCCGTTCCTCGTAATCCCTTCGCTGGTCGCGGCTTGCGTTCTCGCTTTCGCGTCGACGAGTACCGACGGTCTGGCGATCGTCGTCGCCCTGGTCATGACGGGCTGGGGTGTCCCGCTGGGCGTCGGGTCGTATCTTTCGGTGCGCGCGCCCTTCGCGCAATCCGACGACCAGAACCCCTTCTCGAACACGCGGGCTGCCGGTGCGCCGTCCTCGATGGTGGTGCTGACCGTTGCTGCGCTTGGCTCACTTGTCGTGGCGGTATTGGCCCTCCCGATGATCTGGGTTGCTGCGATGCTCAGCGGCACGGTCCCCGGGTTTGCCGCAACGGTGCTGTTCTCCGGTTGCTATGCGACGTTCGTCTGGCTCGGTTTCGTGGCGCTCGCCGTCCGACGCGTGGAGCGACGCGGCATCGACCTCGTGTCCGCACTCTCGACGCGTTCGGCGCTTACCTGACGAACGACGTGACGCTGGGGGGTGCCACAACAGGGCGTCATGGTTCGCGGATCGCGATGAGCGTTCGCGTTGCGTGGAACCGTTCCGACCACGAGCGTTTGTAGGCCATGTCCATGCCGAGGTCGTAGGTGGTGGCCGTTGGCTCGAAGGCGCACAGGCGTTGGATTTCGTACCACTGCAGGAAATTGCCGAGGCCAAGAGGACGGGCCGACTCCACGAACGAGAGCTGCAAGCCGCGGTACGTGTCTCCGATGACGCCGCCGAGAACGAACGCGAGATCGTTGCCCTCGGCGTCAACCGCAACAGCTACCCGTAAGGCACCAGCGGTAGCCAGCTCGCGGCTCACGAAGTCGTAGAGGGTCGACATCTCGGGACTGGTCATGCCCGACCCTTCGAAGCCCTTCCAGCTCGACGCTTCGATGCGGAGGAGGCGTTCCAGCACCAGTTGCGCGTCCACGTGGTCGAGCACGTCGACTCGCACCGAGGCAGCGGTTACCCGCCTGACGAGTTGTCGGAGATTGCGGCGGAACTCTCGCGGGCGTCTCGAAAGGAATCCGTCGAGACCGCCTTCCAACGATGCCTGGCAGCGAACGCGCTCCTCGCCGAGGTGAAGGCGATGACTTTTCGCAAACACCGTGACAAGCGACGTCCAGGCCGAACCGCCTTCGGGAAGCCCGCCGAAGAACACCGCTCGTGCGCCGTCGGTTTCCACCAGTCGAAGGAGGCGGTGCGCCGCCACCTCCGATGACACGCCGAGCACCGGCGCACCGAACGCCCACACAACGTCCAGTGGTACGAGTGCGTGCTGGTCTCTGCCGAGGTCGTGGCGGGCAAACAGCGCGGCCTCGCTCTTCTCGCCTCGCGCCGCGAGCAGGCTGCTCGTTGGAGCGAAGGCACGCTGCACGGACCGGGACCAGGTGAGCGTTGAGCACCAACGGTCGATTCCCGACCCCGCCTCGTCGGAGGATCCGGCGGCCACCAGTGCGTCCCACGCTTTGGCGAGCTTTTCGAGTGTCGTCGCCTCCACGCACGCAAGCATGCCCGAACCGCAGAGTCAGTCGCGGTGGCGGTCTCGATCGCGATTGCGCAGGATCGCCGCGAGGCCCAACCCGATGAGCAACACGGGCAGGACGACGCCAAGATCCGAGGCGGTTCCGTGTCCGTCTCGGTGGAGGAAGAACACGGCAAGACCCGTGAAGAGCACACCGAGAACCGCCGAACTCCGGTCGAAGTGTCTCATGCTGCTGCTCCGGTCGTGACGTCCGCTCGCGCCTGGGGTGAGCTGGCCCGTCGGACCACGATCTCGCCGACGCTGACTCGCAGATCGAGCGTCAGGTGCGACGCGCCCTCAGGTCCTGGTGAGTCGACACGCTCGCGAAACGAGCCATCAAACGTCCGACCGAAGATCTGCGCGCTCCCAATCCGCGCGTCCACCATGGTGGTGACGCGCACGTCGTCGGGGACCGTCACGACAAGTTCGCCGATTCCGACCCTGGCCTGCACAACGGTGTCTTTCCGAACCAACGCGTTCCGAAGGTCAAGGCGCATCGAACCCAGCCCCAATCGGTACGCGGGAGCGATTGTGGCAACCGTGGGTGCATAGATCCGTTCACCGACGCCGCCCCTGACATCGATTCGGATCGCGGATGCTGCGGCGAGCGATATGGCGAGCGCGGCCCCCAGGAAAGCGAGTCGCGGACGGCCGAGGAATGCTCCGAGGACAAGGAGGACGCCGAGCCAGAACAGGGCGTAAGCGAGGAGTCGATGGGTCGACGTACCGATGTGACCGACCCGAACCGCAAGCGCCGCGATGCCTGATGTGAGCGCGAAAATCGCGAAGCCAGATCGTGCGTAGAGCGAACGCTGGTGGCCGATCGCTGATTTCACCGGCGTCGGTATCGGCACCACGACTTCGCGGTCGTACGCGCGCTGGACGATTGGGCTCTCGACGAGTGACACGAAGGGGTGATCCTCGACAGGCGCCACGCCAGCGAACGGAGTGGATTCGAAGGATGTCGGGGAGCCGGCCGCCGAGTCCCCCGTTCCACGACGGCTCCACAACACCGCCGCGCCGATGCCGATGAAGGCGAGCGGCCAAAGAAGATCACCTCGAAGGTGCAGACCAATCCGGTCGAACATGAGCATCATGCCGACGGCCACGAGCAGAATTGGGCCGAGCGACGTCCGCTTCGGTGTCCCGATGGGGTGAGCGGCGCCAGTTCCATCGGTACCGCCGGGGTTTGGGTGTTCAGGCTCGGCCTTCGGGAAGATGAACACGGCCAACGGATAGAGAAGGATCGGGAGACCGGTCGTGAGGGTCGCGACCACGATGACAATCCGCACGATCGCAACGTCGATTCCTAAGTACTCGGCTATCCCTCCAGCAACGCCGGCAAGGACGCGTTGTCGACGGCTCCTTCGCAAAGGTCCGCGTTGGCCGTGTCCTGGGTTTGACACACCGATCGGCCCGGGTGGATGCGGCGGGAGCGAGGTCTCGGTCGGCACTCCGACAGTGTGACCGTTGCGGCTGGTCCGACCATCGGGCTCGACCCTGGCGCTCCCCTGAGACGATGTGGGCGATGTCGAGGGCCTTGGCGTTCCCGGGGGTCGCCGTGAGTGCGATCATCGTCTCGTGCCGCAACGTCCACAACTGCGACGCCGCTCTTCGCGGCGGATGGTTGCGGGCGTCGCCTCAGGGATCGGCGACGCGCTTCAGATCGACCCGATGCTCGTGCGACTCGCTTTCGTGGTGCTCGCGTTGGCGAGTGGTGTCGGCATTGTGATCTACGGCGTCGCGTGGGTCATCCTGCCCGATGGTGGTGGAGGGCAACCGCTGATCGCCCGAGCGTCGGCGGCCAGTGGCCACGATCATGACGTAGTCCGAGGACTGGCCTTTGGATCGATCGTTCTCGGTATCGTGCTGTTCATCAGGACCACGGGCCTGTGGTTCCCCGCAACCCTCCTATGGCCGGTCGTGCTGACAGCGGCGGGACTTGCGATGGTCTGGCGACGACCGGCCTCGGGGCAGGCACGCAAGCCGGTCATGCAGTCGACGGCGCAGCGCGGCGTCTCTGGCCTTGGTGATGACCTCCGTGCCTTTCTCGTCGACGACGACTGGTCGAGGCGCACCGCCGCTCGGCTGGGTGCCGGAGGGCTCCTGGTCCTGCTGGGCGCGGCGACGTTCATTGCGACGCACGGATCCTTCGCTGCTTTGCGCCAGGGAATGCTGGCTGCAATCGTGTTGACACTCGGCGTTGCCTTAATCGCGGCACCGTGGCTCATGCGGCTCACGTGGGACCTTGGCGAGGAGCGTCGAGAACGCGTTCGTACGGAGGAGCGGGCTCGTTTGGCCGCCCACCTCCACGACTCCGTGCTCCAGACCTTGGCCATCATCCAGAAGCGTGCCCATGATCCTCGTGATGTCGTGACGCTTGCCCGCCGTCAGGAGCGCGAACTCCGGGCGTGGCTCTACGCCGGAACCAATGCGAACGGACCGGCGGTCAGCCTTGCCGAAGCGCTTGCTGCCGCGGCCGATCAGGTTGAGGCGGATCATGCCGTCCGGGTCGAAGTCGTTCAGGTCGGTGATGCGCCGATGGACGACCGGGTAGCAACGATCGTGGCCGCCGCACGCGAAGCAATGGTCAACGCCGCCAAGCACGCGAAGGTCGACGAGGTTTCGGTGTTCGCCGAGGCATCCGCGGTCGGCGATGGGCGGGTGATCGAGGTGTTCGTGCGCGATCGCGGCGTCGGATTCGACCCCTCGCTCATTGCGGCGGACCGTCACGGCGTCACTGATTCCATATGCGCGCGTATGGAAAAGATCGATGGCATCGCCGAGATCACCAGCGAACCGGACCACGGTACCGAGGTCCGCCTGCAGCTCACCACCCCCGTTTCCGCCAGGAGTGTTCCATGACCCGCGTCTTTCTCGTCGACGACCATCACCTGTTCCGTACCGGGGTCAAGTCGGAGCTGAGCGCCAGCGTCGACATCGTCGGTGAGGCGTCCGAGGTGGAGGCCGCCATCGAGATGATCGGCGAGCGCCTGCCCGATGTCGTGCTTGTCGACGTGCACATGCCCGATGGCGGCGGCGAGCGCGTCATCCGGGAAGTGTTGCGTGACCACCCCGAGGTGAAGTTCCTCGCCCTGTCCGTATCGGACGCCCCCAAAGACGTCATTGCCACCATCCGAGCCGGAGCGCGGGGCTACGTAACGAAGACGATTGCCGGTCACGAACTCGTCGACGCGATCGGTCGCGTGTCGGAAGGGGACGCCGTGTTCTCCCCGCGCCTCGCCGGATTCGTACTCGACGCGTTCGCCCTTTCGGGTTCGTCGGTCGTGGACGAGGACCTCGATCAACTGACGCCGCGCGAACGCGAGGTGCTCAAGCTCATTGCACGCGGCTATGCCTACAAGGAGATTGCGCGGCAGTTGACGCTGTCGATCAAGACGATCGAAACCCACGTCTCGTCGGTACTTCGCAAGCTCCAGCTCTCAAACCGGCACGAAATGACGCGCTGGGCCAACGACCGCCGGATCGTGTGAACACTCGAGACCCAGCGGTTTTCGACGCCCAAAGCAGACAAAACCCATGGGTTTTCGCGGTGGAAGACGGACAAAACCCATGGGTTTTCGCCTCCCTTAGTACCTGACGCGACCCACAGCCCTTTCGTTGTCCCACTTCTGGGGCTCTGATGTCCGCAGGCGAAGGACCGCGGCCTGGACCTTGGCGCTGTATCCGTCGAGCGGCACCGCGGAAGCGCCGCCAGGCCGGTCGCATGCGGTGGCGATCGCCGACCAGATTGCAGCGCTCTGTGGGCGAGGATGACGCCGCCACGATGGCGGTGGCGTCCAACTCGTCGCGGGGGCGCGCGGAGCCACGGCACCCGCCGCGTCCTCCTCGACCGGGAGAAATCCGGCATCGCGAAGCGACGCGACGACCTTTGCGGCGGGCAACGCCGAGATGGCCACGGTTGGCGCGATCGCCCGGAGAGCAAGTTTCGAGAGCTGCTTCGAATGGAGGAGCTCGGCGAGAAGGGCGGGATCGTCGGAACGCACGTAGGACACTGCCATCCCGACGCGGACATTGCCGAAGCGACGCGCAACGTCTTCGATCAGGTACCGGAGCGGCTGGGGCACCGTTGGTTTCGCGTGGTCATCGAGAAACGTCAGCAACGTCGATGCGGTCTCGCCAAGGTCGAAGGCTCGACGCAGACTCGTCTCGGTGAAGCGGTAGACCGTCGCAGCGCCGCGCGACTCTACTTTGGCACATCGTGCGAGGGTCGCGGCCACCACAGCATCAAGCTCTTGAGGTGCGAGCGCCGACAGGTCAGCCTGGACCGTGAAGGTCGAGACCGCAGCGGCGAAGACTCCCGCCGCAGCATCGTCGATTGATGCATTGTCGCCGAACAGGGCGGAGCGACCGAGCGCCGTCAGCGCGCCGTCTCGCAGCAGGCCGAGCAACGACGCCTCCTCCAGGATCTCTTGGACGCTCTCCGCTGGATCGACCTCGGTCCAGAGTCCGGGAGCGTGCCAACGCGCGGTTGCGCTGAGCGTTGCCAGATCAAACGGGCCGCCGTCGCGCAACGCTCGCAGGACGAAGCCCCGCCGCCACACGTGATTGTCGTCGGCGTAGAAGGCCATGGAGAGCGGAGCACCTCGTCCCGCAGCACCCGACCCCGGCCGCAGGAGCGATGAGGGAAGCACTGCCCACGCACGAACGAGCACCAGCCATCGCGTCAGTGGACGCTGAGCGAGCCATTCGTCGAAGGTCGGGGTCGGTGCAATCCGCTCTTGGCGCAGATCGATGGCGAGAAGATCCGGGAGACCGGTCAGATCGAGCAGGCGGGCGGTGCTGCGGTCGTCGAGGCCGAGGCGTTTGGCGGTGGCCCGCACGCCTCGTACCGACACGCCACCGGTCCGCAAGGACGTCATTGGCTCGCTGGCCAACCCGAGGCCGATGGAGGCAATCGCATCGACAACTGCGACCGGCGACAGCTCCGTCATTGATGGAAGTCGACCCGAAACTGTCAGGGCGGGCGGCCTCAGTTGGTAGGCGCGCAGAGGAGTTCCTCCTCGCAACGCAAGCGCGATCTCCCGCGGCACGATCGCGGTTTCCCAATCGAGCGGCACGAGCAGGGCGTGCCCGAACAGCCACGCGAG
The DNA here is from genome assembly GCA_043720395.1 of Acidimicrobiia bacterium. Lineage (GTDB taxonomy): Bacteria > Actinomycetota > Acidimicrobiia > Acidimicrobiales > JANYDT01 > JANOYY01. The sequence goes on along the minus strand of JAYSSR010000009.1, from coordinate 60,734 downwards.
CCCGTCGGGCAACGCGTCACGACCGTAGGGGCGTGTGTCCACACCGGTGACACCTCCGAGGTCGTGGACCGTATGAAGGAACCTTTCGGCATCGTGTGGCGAGCGTTCGAGGACCGCCATGACATTTGAGGCCAGCGTCAGGTGGTCGATGATCCGAGCCGTCGCGCCTCGTCGGCAACCTCGCCAAGCCGCGATGGGTCGGTCGGGGTGCCGGCCAGATCTGCGATGTCACGCAGGCTCGCCGCCTCACCGAGGAAGGCCAAGGCGTCGATCACCTCTCGGACGGGCGTCTGAAGCTGCGCGAAGCACGCCTGCAACGAATGCGGTGCCGATGCCCGGGTGGCGAGGTCGGCAAACGACCCGGGCGGCGGATCTGCGAGTTCCGGTCGGCGGGCAAAGAACTCCGCCAACTCGAAGTCGGTCATCGAGCGGAGCGTGTCGGCGATCCCCACCGTGTTGTTCCGGGGATCAGACCGCGGCGCGCTCGGATGATCGGTCCGCGAACAGCACCCGCTCGAAGAACAGGAACTTCCCGATCCACATCGCGCCATAGACGACGAGACTGAAAAACAGCAACGAAAGCGTGCGGACGACGTGGTTGTCCGTCTCCTTCTCGACCTGGTGGACACCCCAGGTGATGAAGGGAACGGAAATCAGGAATTGTCCGATGCCGATCCCCCAGAACGGAGCAACTTCCTTCCAGAAATGTGATCGCCCGCTGCGACCCCATACCCAGCGCCGATTCAGCGCATACGAAGCGATGGTGCTCGTTATGAATGCGATCGCGAGGGAGACGACCTTTTTCTTTTCGTCGAGTCCGAAGATGCCGTAGCAGACAATGAGGGTGAATTGACTGACCGCGATCGCAACCACGGACACCATGGCGAATCGCAGCTTCTTGCGCCCCTCTGGTGTGCGCGCGTACGCGACCAGCAACCGGGGGGAGAGATTCACGATCAGGCAGCCTACGGGGTGAAGGGCTGGAACTGCGCCAAACTGAGCGGGTGAGCGATGCACTTGATGGCTTGTTGGCGCTGCTGGACCTTGAACCTATCGAGGTCAATATCTTCCGTGGTGGATTCACCGACGAGAAGCGGATGCGAACTTTCGGCGGCCAGGTCGCCGCCCAGGCGCTTGTGGCTGCGGGTCGCACGGTTGAACCGGACAAGCTCGTTCACTCGTTGCACGCGTACTTTCTGCGGCCAGGAGATCCGGCATCACCAATCCTGTACGAGACCGATCGCATCCGCGATGGGCGGTCGTTCACGACTCGGCGAGTCGTGGCAATTCAGCACGGCGAACCAATCTTCCATCTTTCCGCCTCATTCCACGTGAGCGAGCCCGGCGTGGAACACCAGCTCGACATGCCCACGAGCGTCGACCCTGAAACGCTTCCGACGTTCGCCGAACGGTATGCGTCGCTCGCTGAGCGGGTGTCCCCTGAACAACGCGAGTGGTACACGCGGCCACGACCGCTCGACCTCCGACATGTCGGTGGACCACGGCGTGACGCTGCGCTCGGGCCGCGTCCACCCCGGCAGCAAGTGTGGTTCCGGCCCGATGGGGTGCTCCCGGACGATCCGCTGTTGCACGCATGCGTCGTCGCGTACGCGTCGGACATGAGCCTGCTCGACTCGATCCTGCTTCCACACACCCTGAGCTGGGACGACGGCACCATGACCGGAGCGAGCCTCGACCACGCGATGTGGTTCCACCGACCGTTCACGGCCAACCAGTGGCTGCTCTACGACCAGGAGAGCACCGTTGCGCATGGCGCGCGTGGGCTTGCCCGGGGCGATATCTGGAGCCACGACGGTCAGCTGCTCGTTTCGGTCGTGCAGGAAGGACTTATCCGTGCGACCAAGTCACCGTCAACGTGAGATCGCCCTTGTGAGATCGTCAAGGCATATCGTATCGATCGGCCTCGGCGTGGGGGTTCTTGGCGGACTCCTCGTGCCGTCAACGACGGCCGCGTCGCTTCGTGCGGTTGCGTCGCTCGTGGCGAAGTCCGAAACCGCTATCGCGTTCACGAAACACCCGACGAGCAACGTCGTCTACGTCGTGGAACAGGCGGGTCGGCTCCGACCCCTGCTCGCAGACAAACTGGGACCGTCGGCTCTGAACATTTCAACGAAGGTTTCGTCGGGCAACGAGCAGGGTCTACTCGGTGCCGCGTTCTCCAACGACGCTGCCTGGCTTTACACGAACCACACGAACCGCGGGGGCGATACAGAGATCACCGCATTTCCATTCGCCCGCGGCAAGGCCGATACGGCGCGTCGCAAAGTGTTGCTCCGCGTGGACCAACCGTTCGCCAACCACAACGGGGGGCAACTCGTCGTTGATAGCAACGGTGTCCTGTGGATCGGTCTGGGCGACGGTGGCTCCGGGGGCGATCCGGGCAATCGGGCTCAGAACCTTCGATCACTTCTCGGGAAGATCCTAAGAATCATGCCGACGCCGACTGCTCGCAAGCCATACGCGATTCCTGCGGGCAACGTCGAGGTGACCCGCGGTCGCCCGGAGATCTGGGCATACGGCCTTCGTAACCCGTGGACGTTCGCGCTCGATGAGGCGCGCAACCGAGTGTGGATCGCGGACGTTGGACAGAACGCCTGGGAAGAAGTCGACATGGTCACGCTCGAAACGCCGACGCCGAACTTCGGCTGGCGCGTGCGCGAAGGACGTCACGGCTACAACGATGGCGAGCGTCCGGCAGGAGCGCTCGACCCGGTCCACGACTACGCGCACGGAAGCGAACCGGATGAGGGCTGCTCCGTGACGGGCGGCGTCGTTCTTCCGAGCGGCGAATACCTCTACAGCGACTACTGCACCGGACGCCTCTGGGCACTTCAAGCCGATGGGCGGGTTCGCTCGTACTCCGACACCAAGGTCAGCGGACCCGCTGGGTTCGTGATCGACAGCGCGGGGTCGGTCCTCGTTGCCGCTCGCGGCGAAGGTGTAATGCGCCTCAGCTGAGCAGGGTCAGCGCGCTGCCATCGGGAGATACTCGCGTTCGTCGGGACCCACATAGATTTGGCGCGGGCGGCTGATCTTCTGCTCCGGATCATCGAGCAGCTCCTGCCAGTGGGCAAGCCACCCGACCATGCGCGGGATGGCGAACAGGACGGTGAACATTTCAAGCGGGAATCCCATGGCCTGGTAGATAAGCCCCGAGTAGAAGTCGACGTTGGGGTACAGCTTGCGCTTCACGAAGTACTCGTCGCTCAGGGCGGCCTCTTCCAGCTTCAACGCAATGTCGAGCAGCGGGTTCATGCCCGTGACCTCGAAGACGTCGTAGGCCCGCTCCTTCACGATCTTGGCCCGCGGGTCGTAGTTCTTGTAGACACGATGGCCGAAGCCCATGAGTTTCTTCTCGCCCGTGCCGTCCTTGACGGCGCTGATGAACGCCGGGACGTTGTCGACGTGGCCAATCTCGGTCAGCATGCGTACGACTGCCTCGTTGGCACCACCGTGGAGCGGCCCGTAGAGCGCACTCGCGGCACCGGCGGCGGACACGTAGGGATCGGCCTGCGACGAGCCGATGACGCGCATGGCCGTGGTGCCGCAGTTCTGCTCATGATCCGCGTGGAGGATGAAAAGCACATCGAGCGCGCGGGCGAGCTTCGGATTGACCTCGTAGTCGGCCCCGATGCGCCAAAGCATGTTGAGAAAGTTCGACGTGTAGTCGAGGCTGTTGTCGGGGTACACCGTCGGCTGCCCGATGCTGAAACGGTGGCAATACGCCGCAAGCGTTGGCGACTTCGCGATGAGGCGCAAGATCTGCTTGTTCCGGATTGCCGGGTCGTCGATGTCCTTGGCGTCTGGGTAGTACGTGCTGAGCGCGGCAAGGCCCGAGACGAACATGCCCATTGGGTGGGCGTCGTGGTTGAAGCCTTCCATGAAACGCTTTCGCACGTTCTCGTGGAGGAACGTGTGGTGCGTGACCTCGAACGTCCACTGAGCGAGCTGTTCCTTGGTCGGGAGCTCACCGTTCAACAGGAGATAGGCCACCTCGAGGTAGGTGGACTTCTCTGCGAGCTGCTCGATGGGATACCCGCGGTATCGGAGGATGCCCGCGTCGCCGTCGATGAACGTGATCGCCGACCGACAATTGGCGGTCTGCATGAACGCGGGGTCGTACACCCACATGCCAGCGTCGAGTTCGCGGATTGCCTTGGAGGAAATCCCGCCGTCGACGATCGGCACCTCCACGCTCTTGCCGGTCCGGTTGTCGATAATGGTGAAGGTGTCGGCCATTGCGGTCTCCTGCGCGTGGTCAGCGAAGCGTGACGGGGTGGATCGTGGGGTTTGAAACGGGCTAGCAGACGTCGTAGCGGTAGACGTTGGTCTCCCGAGCGACGAAACCGAGCTTTTGGTAGAGCTTGTTCGCTGCGACGCGCGAGGGCCGCGACGTGAGGTCGACCGTTTTCGCCCCCCATTCCCGTGCGATTTCGAGCGCCCTCAAGTTCAGTAGCTCGCCGACGCCTTTGCCGCGAGCGGCCTCGTCGACCACAACGTCTTCGATCCAGCCACGCCAGCCCGTGGGGATAGGAAATGTCACGAGCGTCATCGAGCCCAGAAGGGTGCCGTCTTCGTCATGGGCAAGCAGCAGTGAGCAGGCGTCATGGGCGACAATGGTTTCGAGTTCTTCGCGCGTCGGGGCTGGTGAAGACGAGGAGAGCTGAGGGACGAGCCTGGCAAACGCTACGACGATGTCGTCGGTGATGGACGTCGCGACCGTAACCTCGACACCCATTTGCGTTGACCCCTCACCCTGTTGCCGGTTGACCTGTGCGGGGCGATCGTAGTGGGTGCGAGGTCGACGAAAACGCCCATCAGCGCGTCTGCGGCGCAGCCGTCGCTGCGTGCGCCAGAAATCGGTCGAAAAGCCGCGCGGCACGAAGGCGAGCGTCGGGGAGTTCGTCGAGGGTCTGCCGAATGATCGCGGTGCCATCGAGTCCGAGTCGGCTGACGGTTGCGGCATCGCCTCGTACCCAATCGCCGACTTGTTGGTCGGTGACCTCGGGGTGGAACTGGACGGCGAGGTGGCGCCCGAGGAGGTAGGCCTGGACACACGTGCGCGTCGTCGCGAGTACGACTGCGTCAGGTGGTGGCGTTATTGCATCGACGTGCCAACTAAGCCATGGTCCGGCTTCGATGACGTCGGCATTGTCGGTTTCGACGGTCAGCCAGCCGATCTCCGGTTCGGCTGCTAGCGCCACCGATCCGCCCATCGCGAGCGCAAGGGCCTGCGCGCCGAAACAGACCCCTAAGATCGGCACCGATTTCGCATCGGCGTCTCGGATCAGAACGAGTTCTCGCTCGAACCAGGGAGAGATGTGTCGGTCATTGACACTTGGGCTTGCGCCGAGGACGAGGAGGAGGTCGAACCCGGCGATGGTCGTCGGTACGTGCTCCGGATGGCCGAGGCTGGCGAGGACTTCGACGACTTCGATGCCGCGTTCGCGGGCAGCGTCAGCGAGGAGGGCAGGGCCCGAGTCTGCTTCGTGGACGATTGCGAGGAGGCGCACGGTGCTGCACGTTACCGGTCGGCCGGGCGGGGCTGGCATCCCCACGACCGGGAATTGTTCCCGCCGGTCGGGGTCAGATAGGACGTTCCAGATGACCCCAGCCGTGACAGCCGAGCACATCAATGAGTACCTTCGAACCGCATGGGCTAGTTCGCGCAACGTCTGTGCCGACGCCGGTCCTCGGCATGCAGTTGCGACGCTGTCCGTCGAGGAAGGTCAGATCCGACCCGGCAACCTGATCAGCGGTCCGACCCAGTTCGCGCTTGCTGACGCGGTGCTTTGGTTCGCCGTGTTCGGGGCCATTGGCATCGAACCGATGGCCGTCACGAGCGAGTTGTCCATTCGCTTTCTGCGCCCGGCAATAGGCCTGGAGCTGACGGCGAGGGCCGACCTGCACACCGTCGGGCGTCGCACGATGGTCGGCTCGGTCAGTGTTTGGACGACCGATCCAGCGAAGCCCTGCGCGATCGCGCAAGGCACCTACCTTCGTCCCGCGTGAAGACGGCCGGAATCGCACCACCACCGGGCGGTCTGGGGGCGCTAACGTCTTCGACGCGTCGCTAGCTCATCCGGTTAGAGCATCGGACTTTTAATCCGACGGTGGTGGGATCGAGACCCACGCGACGTACCAAGAAGGCGTTGCTGGCCTGAGCGCGCCGGTCGCCCGGCTGTTTGAGGGACATCACGCAGAGCGGTCCATTTTCGGTCGAGTTCGCCACTATCCACGTGGTTCGCCCGGGCAATTGTAGCTCGGGCGTGGGTCGTTCGGACCATTTCACACCGTGAATCTCACGCAACGTGGTCGATTCGCCGATGTGGCTGTCGTGCTCGATACCGTGAACCTCCACCAGCTCATTCCGACCTTCCGTCGGGACACCGACGACATCACCGGCGCAGTTCGGATGGGTTCGATCGAGATGGTGAGCATGGAACAGATGCCCGGCGGCAAGTTTCAGATCACCGTTCGGACGTCCGGTGGTGCGGAGTACTTCATCACGGGCGTCCTGCCGAATCTCCACATCGGACGCGAAGCTCTGGAGGCATATCGCGCTCGACTCGGTGGGGAGGAACCGATGTACCCGGTGCCGCGCTTCGTTCCGTTCAACGCGATCGAACTCGCGGAGATCGACGCGCTGGAAGCGCTGGAAGCGCTCGGTGGCGTCGAGGCGGAGAACCTTGCCTTCTCGGTACCCGAAGGACTTTCGGAATATGGGTGCGATCCTGGTGTCGAGAGCCCCCTGTTCTTCTTCCAACGTCGGACGTGGCGACGAGCCCGCTGTCGCCATCCGCACGCGCCCGGACGCGACGTTCGGGCTTGGCGCACCCCGGTGATGGTGTCCGCGTAAAGGTTGCGGCCAATCGGCGACGCCACGTGATCCGATCCCTCTGCCGGTCGGACCGAGCGAAGGGAGGCCCCCGCCCCGCCAATTTACGACGCTTGCTGCGAGCGCTTACGAGCGGCCGCACGTCGGGAACGTCGGATCGAGCGACGCTCGTCCTCGGTGCACCCTCCCCAGATCCCGTCCTCCTGGGCCGTGCGGAGCGCGAACTCAAGGCACGATTCGCGCACCGGGCAGCTCGCACACACCGTTTTGGCGACTCGGGTTTGCGAGACTGCTTCGAGGAGATTGCCGACGGGAAAGAAGATTTCGTTGCCGAGCGACGCGCAGGCGGCATCTACACGCCAGTCGCGGTTCGACCACGTAGCGGAAACAATGCTTTCGAGTTCGGAGGCCATGACGTGAGTGTACTCTTGACCTTCCGTTTAGTCAAAGCATTCGCTCAATATTTCAGTCCTGAAATTGCGTGCGTATGCGTTCCGGCCGGGGCTCTGTGAAACTTCCTCGGTGACCACGTGGCCAGAACCCATAGCCCCGGTTGACCTCTTGATCCGCGATGCGGATCTGGTTGCGACCGTTGATCCCGCGCGTCGTGAGCTGACGGGCGGATGGGTAGCTGTATCCAGCAACCGGATTGTCGGCGTGGGCGTCCGCGGGACCGAGCCGGATCGAGCGGAATGCACCGTGAACGCGGCGGGCTGTCTCGTAACGCCGGGCCTCATCAATACCCACCACCACATCTACCAAAACCTCACGCGCGCGTATCTCCCGGCAACGAGTGGAGGACTCTTCGAGTGGCTGACCACGCTGTACCCGCTGTGGAGTCGCCTCGACGAGGAGGCGGCGTACATCAGCGCCTGGGTCGGTCTTGCGGAACTTGCGCTCGGTGGCTGCACCACGTCGATGGATCATCTGTATGTCCACCCTCGGGGTACGGGTGACCTGATCTCGGCCGAGATCGCTGCAGCGACGGAACTCGGCTTCCGGTTCCATCCGACCCGTGGCTCCATGAGCCTCTCGAAGAAGGACGGGGGATTGCCGCCCGACAGCGTCGTACAAACAGACGACGAGATCCTCGCCGACTCCGAACGGCTCGTGCGCCTTCACCACGACCGTTCCTCGGATGCGATGGTGCGCCTCGCGCTTGCACCCTGCTCGCCGTTCAGCGTCACCCCAGAGCTCATGCGGGCGACGGCGGAGCTGGCCGAACGGCTCGACGTCCGCCTCCACACCCACCTCGCCGAGGACGCCGACGAGGACACGTATTGCCTCGAAGTCTTCGGACGCCGCCCCGTCGAGCAGTTCGAGCACGTTGGCTGGGGAACCGACCGGGCGTGGGTGGCCCACTGCATTTTTCCGAACGACGAAGAGATCGCACGACTGGGTTCGTGGGGCGTTGGTGTTGCGCACTGCCCGAGTTCCAATCTCATGCTTGGCAACCAAGGAATTGCGCCCGTGCGGTCGTTCCGTTCGGCAGGTGTGAAGGTTGGTCTCGGCTGCGATGGGTCCGCATCGACCGATTCGGCGTCGCTGTGGATGGAGGCACGCAATGCGCTCATGCTGGGCCGGGTCAAGAGCGGGCCCGCAAACTTCTCGGCTCGCGATGCCCTCGAAGTAGCGACGCTCGGTGGCGCACAATGTCTCGGCCGCGAAGGGGAGATCGGACTCCTGGCCGTCGGCGCATTGGCCGACATCGCCGTGTGGCCCCTCGGCGGCGTGAAGTTCGCCGGGGCGATCAGCGACCCGATCGAAGGGTGGCTTCGGTGCGGACCGTTTGCGCCGCGTCACACGATTGTCAACGGGGCGTTCGTGGTGCGAGACGGCGAAATCGTGAGCGACAAGCTCGAGGACCGTCTCGCCCAGCACCGGCGCGTTGCGGGCCGCATGCAGGCCCCGCTTGGGCGAAGTGAAGTTGGCGATCGCTAGCGACGAGTCCCGGCCAGTGGATGATCGAGATTCTTGGACGCTTCACGTACGCTCAGCGGCGACAGCGCAGCTCCGTTGGCCGCGACGAAGTCCTGCACGGCGGAGGGATTGGTCCACGCGTAATCGCGGAGTGCCCAGCCGATCGCCTTGCGAAGAAAGAACTCGCTGTCATCGGCCCGCTTCAAGCAGAGACGAAACAGTCGTTCCTCGTCGGTACGGGTCCTGAACCCGAGTTGGTGCAGGATCGCGACTCGCGCAACCCAGAAGTCGGTGTCCGCCACCCATTCGTCCATTCGTACGACCAGTTGCGGATGCGCCAGTAGGAGTTGTCCGACGCCACCCACGATCCCGTCGACGGTGTCCCACCACGACTTCGTACGGATGAACCATTCGAGTTCGTCGAGAAACGAAGGCGGCTTGCCGGACGTCCGAGCGGCGATGGTTTCTGTCGCGACGTAGTGGAATTCGCGTTCCGGGAGGGCTATGAGCGCACGACAGGCGCCGACGGTGTCGGTCGGTTTACCGAGCGGCTTCACGGCCGCGCGGCGCTGTGGGGCGGGTATCCCGAGGAAGGGAGCGATCCCCTTCATGTATGCGCGCATAGGTTCTGCGCGTGTCGCATCGGCGAGCGGCCGCAAGGCCTCTTCGACGTTATGCGCCCAGTCGGTGGACACGATTATCGACTAGCGAGGTCCGCGGCCGAAACGGCGAACAGTGGAGTTGCCGTTGCGCGGACCTGGTCGAACAGCCCCTCGATGGTCGGCAGAATCTGGGTGAGGAAGAACCGTGCGGTGCCGATCTTCGCAGCTGCGAAGGAGTCCTCCGTCGCCGTCGCCGTAGCGGCGAGCGCCTGGCGAGCCATGAGCCATGCTCCGACCGTTGTCGCGAGGACACGAAGGTAGGGCGTTGCCCCAGCCATCCCATCGGCCACGTTGGCCCGCCCCTCGTTGAGCATCCAATCGGTGAGCGAACGGACGTCGCGAACCGCCGCAGCAAGCGGGTGCGCGAGGTCGGCCAGCGTCGGGTCGAATTCGAGCAACGCGACCGTTGCGGACATCGCCTCAAATAGGTCATGCACGACCGCACCACCGCGCATCGGGAGCTTGCGGCTGAATAGGTCGAGCGCCTGGATGCCGTTCGTACCCTCGTAGATCGGTGCGATACGAGCGTCTCGGAACAGCTGTGCCGCACCGGTGTCCTCGCAGAACCCCATGCCACCGCCTATCTGCACACCGAGCGATGCGATCTCGCACCCGAGATCGGTGCACCAGGCCTTCGAAAGCGGTGTCAGGAGATCGGCAAGTTCCTGAGCGGCTTGACGAGCGGCGTCGTCGTGACCGTGACGCCCCTCGTCGATCGCCCGCCCGTTGAGGAAGATCAGGTGCCGCATTGCCTCGATCTGGCTGCGCATCGTGAGCAGCATTCGGCGGACGTCAGCGTGTTCGATGATTGTGGCGGTCGGATCGGCGGAACCCGCGACCCGACTTTGGACGCGGTTCATCGCGTGGTCATACGCGACCTGGTAGGCGCGTTCGGCAATGGCGACGCCCTGCTGCCCGACCGCCACGCGGGCGTTGTTCATCATGGTGAACATCGTCCGCATGCCGGTATCGACCTCGCCGACGAGTTCCCCGATCGCACCCTCGCCACCGTCACCAAAGGCGAGCACGCACGTGGGTGATGCATGAATCCCCATCTTGTGTTCCGTGGATACGACCCTCACGTCGTTGCGGGCACCGAGTGATCCGTCGGGTCCGACGAGGAACTTGGGCACGATGAAACACGAGATCCCCTTTGTCCCCGCCGGTGATCCTTCGGCCCGGGCGAGGACGAGGTGGACGATGTTCGACACCATGTCGTGCTCACCCCACGTGATGAAGATCTTCTGTCCGGTGATCCGCCACGTGCCATCGGCAGCCCGGACAGCTTTCGTACGCAACGCGCCAACGTCGGAGCCTGCATCGGGCTCGGTGAGGTTCATGGTGCCGGTCCATTCGCCGCTCACGAGGTGCGGTAGGAAGACTTCCTTCTGGGCTTCCGATCCCCAGTGCGACAGCGCCTCGATTGACCCTTGCGTGAGCATCGGACACAGCGCCAGTGCCGTGTTCGCCGATTGGAGCATCTCGCTCAGCGCGAGCCCGACCGTATGAGGAAAGCCACCGCCGCCATAGGCCCCAGAGGCAGCGACCGAACCCCATCCACCCCGGACATATGCGTTATACGCCCCGCTGAACCCCGTCGGTGTTGCGATTGTGGACTCGACGAGGTCGACACGGATACCTTCGCGATCCCCCGTGACGTTGGTCGGCGAGATGATCTCCTCGGTCACCCTGGCGAACTCCTCGAGGAGGCTGACGACGGTGGACAGGTCCGCGTGTTCGAAGGCGGGAAGCGCTACGAGATCGTCGAGACCAACGAGGTCGAGGCTGAACAGGATGTCGCGCACTGGCGCGTGATAGCCGAGCATTTCGAAGGTTCTCCGGGTCGGGTGACGCCACAGTCTCCCCGCGTTCAGGAAGCTCACCGACGAGGCCGGATGGATAGGTGTCTTGCAAGGCGCAGCGCTACCGTTCGACCATGCCAGCTACCCGCCGTGCGCTCGACATGGTCGCCGAGGCCAACAAGAAGATCCGGACCTACTCCGTGGAGGAGGCCGCAGCGAAGCTCGACGACCCGCATGTGTTGTTCGTCGACCTTCGAGACCTGCGTGAACTCGAACGCGAAGGCATGGTGCCCGGCGCGTTCCACGCGACCCGCGGCATGCTCGAGTTCTGGGTTGACCCCGAGAGCCCTTATTACAAGCCGATCTTCGGCGAGGACCGCGAGTTCGTTCTGTACTGCGGCGGTGGTTGGCGTTCGGCCCTTGCCGCGGCCACGATGGTCGATATGGGCTTTGACTCGTCGTCTGTGGCCCATGTTGACGGTGGGTTCGCCGAGTGGAAGAAGTCCGGTGCCCCCGTCGTGGAGAAGGCACCCAAGTCGGCGAACACCGGAAAGGGCTGAGCGCGCAATGGGCATGTTCGATGGGCGCATCGCTCTGGTGACTGGCGGCGGCCGAGGGGTTGGCCAGGGAATTTCGCTGGCTCTCGCGCGGGAGGGCGCGACCGTCGCGGTGAACTACGCCAAGGATTCGAACACGGCGAACGAGACGGTCGAACAGATTCGGGCCGCTGGCGGAGAGGCGCGGAGCTATGCGGCCGATATTTCCGACCCGGACGCCGACGCGACGATGCTCGCAGCGGTGACAACCGACTATGGCGTCGTCGATCTGCTCGTCAACAACGCAGGTGTCGCGTCGAGGGGCCGCAGCGTTACAGACACCGCACCCGACGAAGTGGAACGTCTTTTGCGAATCCACGCCGTTGGTCCGCATCACCTGTGCCGTCTCGCCGTGCCCGCGATGCGCGACCGTGCGAAGACGATCGGGCGCGGCGACATCGTCTTCATCTCCAGCGTCGCGACGGACAGCCAGAATGCCTATGGCGCTCCGTACAACATGGGGAAGGCCGCGATGGAGTCGCTCGCGTTCACGCTGGCAAAGGAGGAGGTCGGCAACGGAATCCACGTGAACGTCGTTGCGCCAGGACTCGTCGTGACGGACATGGGCAGGCGGCTCGCGAAGGCAGTGGCCGGCGTCGATGACATCCACGAACTCGATGCTCGATTCCCCTTCGGTCGTGTTTGCCAGCCGGAAGACATCGCTCGGGCGGTGATGTACTTCTGTTCCGACGCAGCGAGTTACGTCACCGGGGAACGCATGCGGGTCCACGGCGGTGGGCAAAACATGCGGTCCTAGTGCACGCAAGCTGCGCGTGTACCCACGCGCGGCCTGGCAGGGCAGACTCTCCGCCAATGTCTCTCAGCAACCTCCGTGCCCAGATCGACGACGCCGACCGTGATCTGCTGCGTGTCCTCGCCCGCAGATTTGGGCTGTGCAATGAGGTCGCCGCACTGAAGGGCGAGGGGCAGACACAGATCCTTCAGCCGCAGCGTGTACGGGAGGTTCTTCAGACACGCATGGAGTGGGCCGCGGAGGTGGGGGTTGAGCCGGAATTCGCCGAACTGCTGTTTCGGTCGTTGCTGAGCGAAACCCATCGCATCGAGGCAGTTCATATGCGCGCTGATGAAGCCGCTCTCCGTACCGGGCCGCCCGTCGCGTCCGTTGATTCTGCGCTGCAAACGGCGGCCTGCAGGATCGATCACGTCACCGTGGCCGTTGCCGATTTGGACGCTGCGATCTTGTTCTTTGTCGATCGTCTCGGCTTCAAGGTCACCCAGGAACGAGCGTCTGACCCATCACACCCCGGGCTCGATTCGGCGGTGGTGGACGCTGGCGGCGTCACACTGGTTCTCATGCAGGCCGCGGCGAACGCCGATGCGCCGCTCGCGACCGGCGTTCACCACATTGCGATCGAGGTGCTGAACGCTGCGTACGTGCGGGCCGCGCTGGCCGAGCAGGGCTGCGCAATTCAGACCGACGTCCTGGTGAGCGGGAACGGTCTGGAACGCTTCTTCACGGTAAGAGACGCGTCGAGTGGTCTGCAGCTCGGATTCGTTTCTCGAGTGGGCGACCGGGCAGTGTTCGACGGTGGCGACATCAGCGCCCTCAGCGCTGCGATCGAGGAGGTGAACGCCGACGCCACCTGACACGCGTTGCGATCGCGCTGTCGTGAGGCCTCTAGCGTGAGCACCCCCGACGGTTTGCGGTGTTCGACCATTCAGGTGTTCTGCCAGAGGAGTCCCATGCGAGAAGCAGTCATCGTGGCCACCGCCCGCTCGCCAATCGGCCGTGCGTTCAAGGGCTCGCTTGTCGATGTCCGGGCCGATGATCTCGCGGCGCAGATGGTCAACGCGGCACTTGCGCTGGTTCCTCAGCTCGACTCCAGTGTGATCGAGGACCTGATCCTCGGATGCGGCCTCCCCGGAGGGGAGCAAGGCTTCAATATGGCGCGAGTTGTTTCGACGCTGGCAGGGCTTCCCGATGTGCCCGGTACCACGGTGAATCGCTATTGCGCGTCGAGCCTGCAGGCCATCCGGATGGCCACGCATGCAATCAGAGCGAACGAGGGCGATGTGTTCGTCGCCGGTGGTGTCGACTGTGTCAGCCGTTTCGTGAAGGGAAACTCCGACGCGCTTCCCGACACCCAGAATCCGCGCTTTGAGGAAGCCGTCCGACGATCCGCGTCCCGTTGCGCGGACTCCCCGCCGTGGGTCGCGCCCGACGGTTTGCCTGACGTCTACATATCGATGGGTCAGACCGCCGAGAATGTGGCCCTCCTCGAAGGTGTCTCGCGTACCGAGCAGGACGAGTTCGCGTTGGCCTCGCAACAGCGGGCGGCTCGGGCTCGTGCAAGCGGATTCTTCGAAGTTGACATCACGCCCGTGACGCTGCCCGACGGTACCGTGGTCGCCGTCGACGACGGCCCGCGACCGGATACGACGCTGGACGGACTGGGGCGTCTGACGCCAGCATTTCGTTGGGGTGGCACGGTCACCGCCGGAAACTCGTGTCCATTGAACGACGGTGCCGCAGTTGTTGTCGTGATGAGCCATGAACGAGCTCAACAGCTCGGAATCACGCCGCTCGCTCGCATCGTCGCCACGGCCGTCACGGGGCTCAACCCCGAGATCATGGGTCTCGGACCGATCGAAGCGTGTCGTCGAGCGATGCAGCGCGCCGGGCTCACGATCAACGATGTCGACCTTGTCGAGATCAATGAGGCATTCGCCGCCCAGGTCATCCCGTCGATGCGTCACCTCGGCATTTCGCGCGACAGGCTGAACGTGCATGGCGGGGCGATTGCCCTCGGCCACCCCTTTGGACAGACCGGCGCTCGGCTGGCCTCGACGCTCATCAATGGCCTTCGCGTAACGGACGGCACGATTGGCATGGAGTCCATGTGCGTCGGGGGCGGGCAGGGAATGGCGATGATCATCGAACGACTCAGCTGAAATTGCACGGGTCCAGCGTTCCCGGGGGTGGGTGTGTCCGGTTGCTCCGGCCCCGGTAGGCTCAATCGTCCGTTTTCCGGCCATCAACGAGCTGATCAGCTTGCTGGGCGGCCGTCGTTGTTGAGGAGACGCTGTGCCCGGAACCGTGGTCGTTGGTATCCAGTGGGGCGACGAGGGCAAGGCGAAAGTCATCGACCTGCTGAGCAAGCAGGCCGACATGGTCGTGCGCTACCAAGGCGGTCATAACGCGGGCCACACCGTCGTCGTCGACGGACAGAAGTATGCGTTTCGGCTCACGCCGAGCGGCATCCTGTTCCCCCATGTGACGCCAGTGATCGGGAACGGCGTCGTCGTTGACCCCGCCACATTGCTCGGTGAGCTGGACATGCTGAGCAGCAGAGGAATCGACGTTTCCCGCCTGGTGCTCGGCGCGAACGCGCATCTCATCATGCCGTGGCACCCGATTCTGGACGTTCTCGACGAACAGCAGCGAGGAACGTCGGCGATCGGCACAACAAAGAACGGGATCGGGCCCGCGTACGTGGACAAGGTTGCGCGCGAGGGATTGCGGGTGCAGGACCTCATGGCACCGGATCGTTTCCGTGCTCGCCTCGCGACGGCGCTCGAAGCCAAGAACCTCATCCTCACCCGCATTCATGGCCACGATCCGCTGGACTTTGCAACGGTCGAGGCGCAGTACCTCGACGAGTTCGCGCCGCGTCTGCGTCCGTACGTCGGCGATTCGGTGAACGTCATCCATGCTGCGCTCAAGGCGGGCAAGACCGTTCTCTTTGAAGGCGCGCAAGCCACATTCCTCGACATCGATCACGGGACTTACCCCTACGTCACGTCATCGAATCCTGTTGCGGGTTCGGCGTGTGCTGGCGCAGGCGTCGGGCCGCGTGACCTCACTCGAATCGTCGGGATCGCAAAGGCGTACGTCACCCGAGTCGGTGGTGGCCCATTTCCCACGGAACTCTTCGGTCCTGAGGGCGAACTCATCGTGGAACGCGGAGCTGAGTTCGGCACGGTGACCGGCCGGCGTCGGCGGCCCGGCTGGTTCGACGCGGTGATGGTCCGCCACGCGGCGAAGCTGAACTCCCTTACCGAGATCGCCCTGACCAAGATAGACATCCTGGACCCGTTCGAAACGGTCCGCGTGTGCGTCGCCTACGACATCGATGGTGTCCGGACCACGGATCTGCCCGCCGACCAATCGATGCTCGAACGGGCGGTGCCGGTGTATGTGGACCTGCCCGGCTGGCAGTCCGACACCACGTCGATCCGTCGCGTCGAGGACCTTCCGGAGCAAGCACAGTCGCTCGTGCGGCTCCTCGCGCGCGAATCGGGGGTCCCGATTTCGACGCTCGGGATCGGGCCAGCGCGTGACGAAGTCATGACCATTCCCTCTAGCTGGCTCGAGCAGGCAGGAGCCGAACGATGATCGATCGCTACACGCCGGCGTCCATGAAGGCGCTCTGGTCAGATCAGGCGCGGCTCGATCGGTGGCTTCGGGTCGAGATTCTTGCCACCGACGCCTGGGCCGCGCTCGGAGTCGTTCCCGAGGAACATGCTGCACTGATCCGCAAACGGGCGAGCTTCACCGTGCAAGAGGTCGATGAGCGCGAGGCGGTTACGGATCACGACGTAGCCGCGTTCGTCGATGTTGTCCAAGCTTCCGTCGGCATGCCAGCCGGCGGCTGGGTGCATTATGGGCTTACCTCGAGCGACGTGGTCGATACAGCGCTTTCGCTTGCCCTCGTCGAGGCCTGCGATCTGATCACTCATGGCGCGGAAGTCCTCCGAACAACGCTGGCCAAACGAGCAATTGAATTCGCCGAAACGCCGTGCATGGGTCGAACGCACGGTATCCACGCGGAGCCGACGACGTTCGGTGCCAAGCTCGCCCTTTGGACGCTGGCCGTTGACCGGGACCTGGAGAGGTTGGCGTCGGCGCGGCGGGCAATTGCGGTCGGCAAATTGAGTGGTGCGGTTGGGACCTTTTCGAACATTGATCCGTCCATCGAGGCAACAGTGTGTGCCTCGCTTGGGCTTCGCCCCGTCCCCGCCACGCAAGTGATTGCACGTGATCGACATGCCGAGGTGCTGTATGCCTGTGCGTCGATCGGTGCAACGCTGGAGACAATTGCGCTCGAAGTGCGTCACCTGCAGCGCACGGAAGTACGAGAAGTGCGCGAGCCGTTTCGAGCTGGGCAGAAGGGCAGCTCCGCCATGCCGCACAAACGCAATCCAATCACCGCAGAACGCATCTGTGGTTTGGCCCGTGTCCTACGCGGCAATCTTCTGGCTGGCCTGGAAGACGTTGCCCTCTGGCATGAGCGAGACATCTCCCATTCGTCGGCAGAGCGGGTGATTCTTCCGGACTCGACGACGCTCGCGCTGTACCTGCTCGTGCGGACGAACTCGATGATCGCCGGACTCCATGTCGATACCGAGCGGATGGTGGCCAACATCGACTCGTCGTATGGGCTCGTCTTCAGCCAGCCGGTTCTCCTGGCACTTATCGAGCACGGTCTTTCACGTGATGTCGCGTACCGGATCGTGCAGGAACGGGCAATGGAGGCGTGGGAAACCGGTCAGTCGTTTCGGACGCTGATCGAAGGCGACCCGCTCGCCACCCTGTCGGCCGAGCAACTCGACATTGCGTTTGATCTGCAGCGATCCCTGCGTCATGTTCATCGGGTGATCGACGCCGTCCGGCCGTTTGCGCACTAAAGATCAGATTCGATTTGCTTCGGACGCGAAGATCGACGCACCGCAGCGGTGCGCCGATCTTCGCTTTTCGGATCCGGTCCGGAAGGGTCAGCGACCGACTTCGGCAGCGCGAAGAACCGTTGGCTGGACGCCCATTTTGCGCCAGGTGTCGTACGTGATTCCTTTGCGCTCGCTGTACGCCGCGGCTGCGGCGATGAAGCCAGCTTCCAGTTCGGCGAGGTCAACCTTGACTGAAGTCAGCGCTAGTTCCTGCTCAAGATTGTCCTGTTCCTGCAGGAGATGCAGACGATCAAGCGGGCTTGAAGCGGCGAGTTCCACACCAACCCTCTCCAGACGCTTCTTGATCGAGTCAGGAGTGCGCTTCCGGCCGCGCTTTGGCTTGTGGGCCTCGAGCGCTTCGAGATACGAACGAACCGCTCGGCCTTGCTCGCGTCCCTCGGCAAGTGCTGCCTTGTGGGAGGCAGACATGCTTTTGGTCGCCTTCACGGCTTCCTTGCGGGTTTCCTTTTTTGGTGTTGTCTTCGGGGGCATTCGCAGAGTTTGCCACCTTTTCGCGCCGGACAAAGTCATGGTCCTCGTCGGGCTTGAAACGAACACCAATGATGTTGCGCACCTTCAAAGCTCCCGTCGTTTGGAGAGTTCTTCGATCACTGAATTGGAAACGTGAAGGTCGCCGGTTCCGACGCCAACTCGAAGGTCCGGCTTGTACGTTCCGTGATAGTCCGATCCACCGGTGGCCACGAGGTCATGACGTTGCGCAATAAGGCCCAAGGAGGCTCGTTCGGTCGGCCGATACCGGCCGTACACGCACTCCATTCCGCAGAGTCCGAAGTCCGAGAGTTCCCGAATGGCAGCGTCGAATGATGCTCCGGCGAGCCCGAGGCTCAGCGGATGGGCGAGAACTGGCACCCCGCCCGACCGAACCGCAAGATCGATTGCCTTTCTTGCATCGAGTTCGTCGCGCTCGACGTACCCCGGCTTGCCTTTTCCCAGCCAAACATCGAACGCTTCCTGGCTCGACGAAACAATCCTCTTTTCGAGCAAAACCCGAGCGACATGCGGTCGGCCGATTCCGTCTGATTTCCCGGCGGCAGCGACGAGCTCGTCAAAGGTGATTTCGATCCCGAGCGAACGAAGGCGGTCGAGAAGGCGTTGGTTGCGATCAACCCGTGCTTGCGCCTGGCGCACCAGCTCGTCTTGCAGCGGACCCTCACCGGGTTCGAGGAAGTACACGAGTATGTGGAGCACCGGCCGCACACCGGCAACGTCGTAGGACGCTGCACAGGAGAGTTCGGTACCCCCAATGACATCAACACCGAGTTCGCGACCTCGGGCACGCGCACGTAGGACGCCGTCCACTCGGTCGTGATCCGTAAGGGCGATCGTGGTGCAGCCGACCGCAGCAGCCAACTCCGGCAGTCGCTCGGGCTCGTCGGAGCCGTCGGACAAAAGGGAATGGACGTGGAGATCGATCACTGCCCTATGTTCGCACCCGGACTTGCCTCCGCTGAGCCTCTTATGCCACGAGCGCGAGGCGGACCACATCGCGTACGTCAGCGATCGCGTGGATCGTGAGCTCGCGACGGATCTCTTCAGGAACCTCATCGAGGTCGACGTCGTTGCGTCTGGGGATAATCACGGTCTTGAGTCCTGCCCGGTGCGCAGCGAGCAACTTCTGTTTGACGCCCCCGATAGGCAGGACCTTGCCCTGCAATGTGACTTCGCCGGTCATGGCCAGAGTCGGATCGACCGACCGACCCGTAAGCAAACTTACGATGACGGTCGTCATGGTGATTCGTGCTGATGGACCGTCTTTTGGTACTGCACCGGCCGGAAAGTGAACGTGGAATCGCCGACCTTCGAAGGCATCGTGTGCGATCCCAAGTTCTGCTGCATTGGGAACACTTCCAGGTTCACTAGCGATACGAAACGCAGCCTTGCGAAGAACCTTCGCGATTTGACGCTCGAATGAGCGGACGCCCGCCTCGCGGGTGTAGCCCTCAATGACCGAGCGCAACGTCGTATCGGAAAACTCAACGTCGACCTCACCTTGCCGGAGGCCGTGAAGCTCTAATTGGCGCGGAAGGAGGTGGTTGCGGGCGATCGCCATCTTCTCAAGGTCGGTATAGCCATCGACGGAGATCGTCTCCATGCGATCGAGCAGGGGCGGTGGGATCGTGTCGACGGAGTTCGCTGTCGCAAGGAAGATGACGTCCGACAGGTCGAGGTCGAGTTCCAAGTAGTGATCGCGGAACGTGTGGTTTTGCGCCGGGTCGAGCACCTCAAGAAGTGAGGAAGCAGGGTCACCCGACCAACCGGTCGCCAGCTTGTCGATCTCGTCGAGCAGGATCACCGGGTCCAAAGTCCCGGCTTCATTCATTGCCTCGACGATGCGGCCGGCCTTTGCCCCCACGTAGGTGCGCCGATGGCCGCGGATCTCGGCCTCATCGCGGATGCCTCCAAGGGAAACTCGCACGAAACGTCGGCCCATGGCCCGTGCGACGGATTCGCCGAGCGACGTTTTGCCAACCCCGGGAGGGCCTACAAGGATGATCGTGGTGCCGTCGCCCCGGCGGGGCGTGTTTGATGACGGCCCGGTCCCGAATATTTCGCCGCGAGCCATGAGCAACTTCTTGGCCGCGCCTTCGGGAACTTCCGTCGATGGTTGGCCCGATTCAATAGCAGCCTCGGATGAATCGGCGAGTTCTGTCGACCCACGCTCATCCAGCAAACGCTCGGAGCGGAGCTTTCGGACGGCGAGCCATTCAACAATCCGTTCCTTGGCGTCGTCGAGCCCTGTCGTGTCGGCATCGAGGACCCATCCGAGGGCGAGTCGCAGTCGTGTTTCGACATCGATCGTCTCCAGCGCCTCGACCCGACGATCAAGGGTCAGCTCGGGCCAATAGGCGATCGTGTCGGCCATTGCGCTCGGATCGTCGATCTCGGAAAGCTGCAACGTGACACGTCCACCCTGCTGGCGCTCAACGTACGCCTCGACGGTGACGCGATATTCCTGCGCGAGTGCACGGGTGGCAGCGGTAATGGGACCCTCGTCGACTTCGCTCGTGGAGATCCACAAAACGCCTGGCACTGTGTCAGCAGGTGCAGCGACACCGGAACCAAGCAAGACGCGACGGTGGGCGCGCAAAACGAGCGCATTCTGTCCAGTGGGCAACTCACCAGCCGTCTCGACCGTTGCGACGACGCCGAAGCGCGCGTATCGGCCGTCGATGCGTGGAACGAGGAGCAACGTCTGCTCGTGCGCCACCCGTCGTGAGTCGGTCACTCGGGTGACCGGACCGTCGACGGATGTCCACGGTCTGTTTCTCCAACCTCCGAGCTCGACGGCTATTCCAACTTGGCAATCTGAATGTAGAAAACATGAGTCGTCTCATAGCAAGTGCCCTCATCTGACGAGCGCTCAGGTGTGCCCTCTTGCCTGCCGAAGACCTTCCAGGGAATACCTCGGGGTCAATCAGCGCTGTTTGTAGCGTTCGGCGACCCCGTCATGAAAATTCGGCCGTTCTCCTCAGATCCTCACCTGTATGGGTGAGAATGAAGCGGTACGGGCGTCGTAGTCTTGGAGACATTGTGAAGAAGATCCACCGGAGTGCATTTTTCTACGTCGTTCTCGGCATGATCGCGCTCGTGACTGCCTCGCAGTTGCTGTCGAGCAAAACGCCACGAGCCACGCTCACCCAAAGCGAGTTCCAGTCGGCGCTCGACAAACGCGAGATCAAGACCGCCAAGTTCGTCAGCGAAGAGCAGACGGTCAAGGGCGATCTCACCAGGGCGATGCCGAAGGGAAGCAAGTACGCAGGGGCGAAGAAGTACTCGGCCAAGTACGTAAAGGCCCTCGAAGAGTCGCTTGCAACGAAGGCCGAGGCCGCTGGGGTCAAGGTCGAGGGTGGCACGCCGAGCAGCTCGGTATGGCTGTCCCTGCTGTTCAACTTCTTGCCGATCGTTTTGCTCTTCGGGCTGTTCCTCTGGCTCATGAACTCGATGCAGGGCGGCGGGAACCGAATCATGCAGTTCGGGAAGTCGCGAGCCAAGATGCAGTCGAAAGACGCCCCGAAGGTCACCTTTGCCGACGTTGCTGGCGTCGATGAAGCGATCGACGAACTCCGTGAGATCAAGGAATTCCTCGAAAGCCCGGCCAAATTCCAAGCTATTGGCGCAAAGATTCCAAAGGGTGTTCTGCTCTATGGCCCCCCAGGCACCGGTAAGACGCTCCTGGCCAAAGCGGTCGCTGGGGAAGCGGGCGTACCGTTCTTCTTCATTTCGGGTTCCGACTTCGTTGAAATGTTCGTCGGGGTCGGCGCGAGCCGAGTACGCGATCTCTTCGAGCAGGCCAAGACCAATGCCCCGTCGATCATCTTCGTTGACGAGATCGACGCGGTCGGTCGCCATCGTGGTGCTGGCCTCGGTGGAGGACACGATGAGCGGGAGCAGACGCTGAACCAGATGCTCGTGGAAATGGACGGGTTCGACTCGAAGACTGGCGTCATCATGATTGCCGCGACGAACCGTCCCGACATCTTGGACCCGGCGCTTCTGCGTCCTGGCCGATTCGACCGGCAGATCAACGTTGACCTGCCGGACCTCGAAGGTCGGAAGGCCATTTTCCGCGTGCATTCCAAAGGCAAGCCGCTCGGGCCCGACGTGGATCTCGACGTCCTTGCCAGGGGCACGCCGGGCATGAGCGGTGCGGACATTGCGAACCTCCTCAATGAGGCGGCACTGATCACCGCCCGTCGAAACAAGACGATCATCGGCCACGACGAGTTGGAATCAGCGTCGGATCGTGTCCTGATGGGCCCGGAGAAGAAGTCGCGGGTCATGCCCGAACATGAGCTGCGCAACACGGCGTTCCATGAGGCTGGACACGCGCTCGTCGGTCACGTCCTGCCGGGTTGCGACCCCGTGCACAAGGTCACGATTATTCCCCGCGGCCGGGCGCTCGGTGTCACCATTGCGCTGCCCACCGAGGACCGATACTCGCGTACGCGCTCTGGGCTTCGCGACGTCCTGGCCATGTTGCTCGGTGGACGTACCGCCGAGGAGCTTGTGTTCGGAGCTGGCGAGATCACCACGGGAGCTTCGAACGACATCGAACGCGCCACGATGATCGCCCGCTCAATGGTCATGGAATACGGCATGAGCGATGAACTCGGGCTTGTCACGCTCGGCCAAAAAGAGGGCGAGGTCTTCCTCGGCCGCGACTTTGGCTCGAAAACGAACTATTCGGGCGATACGGCGACCAAAATCGACAACGAAGTTCGAAAGTTCGTCGACACGGCACACGCCACCGCCGCCGACATCCTCACCACGCATCGTGCGGTGCTCGACGCCTTCGCGAACGCCTTGCTGAAGCGTGAAACGCTCGACAAGAACGACATCGACGAGCTGTTCAAGGATCTCCCAAAGTGGACAAAGACGCCGGAAGAGGCCTTCAAACCGGAGCTGCTCCCGATCGATCCGACACCTGAACCGCTGGAAACTCCGGAGCTGGTTGCAGCCCGTCGATCGGCTCTCGGCCGGGTCCGGAACCGAGTGGGGAGCGCCGTTCGTGGTGCCCGCGACGGACTCACCGGGGGAGACAACGGTCCAGAACCGGCGCGCGGACCCAAACCGCAGCCGCGTCTGCAGCCCTGACCGCTCCCGGCTCCGGTAGAGTCGGTCCAGAACAAGACGAGGCGCGGGCTCCGGCCAGTGTTGCAGTTGGGCCGTGCAAGTTGGGGCCGAGACACCTTGAGAGGGACACGTTGAGAGGCAAGTGGTCCAAAGGGATCGAGCCGCGGAACTTTTGCTGGATTGTGAAGGACCGCATCGCTATCTGCGAGCGGCCCGGCGGTCATACAGCGAATCACCGCCGAGTTCGACGTCATGAAGAAATCATCTGGATTCGTGAACACGGGTTCGGCAGGGTGGTGTCGCTCATGCCGTCACCACACAACCTGCACGCTTACGACGAGCTGCATGTGGCCTACGACCATGTGCCGTTCGGAATTCACGACGACACGCGGGCCGTCCTCGGCGCGCTCTACCCACAGATTCGTGGCCTCCTCACACGTGGCGAGAAGGTACTCGTGCATCAAGACGAGATCAGCGATCGTCTGCAGGGCGCGCTCGGTGGTTACCTGCTCTACGACGGCATGCTCCAGGGCGGTCCACAGGCCATCACGGTGATCGAGCACATCATGGGGCGCCAACTCGGACCAACGGGCCGCGAGATCATCAACGTCGCGGCCACCGGCGTCTGAAAAGCAATCTGCAGCGCCTCGACTTCGTTCAAACTTCGGACGGAAATGCATGAAGCAGTACGACACGATCGAAGCCTTACGAATCCGGCTGGACAACGATCGTCGGTCCGGTGGAACGGTTGGGCTGATCCCCACGATGGGTGCGCTGCACGAGGGCCACGCGTCGTTGATCCGCTCCGCAGCTGGCGCTGGCCACGGCACGGTTGTCACGACGATCTTCGTGAATCCGCTGCAGTTCGGGCCGACCGAAGACCTCGCCGCCTACCCACGAGACCTCGACGGGGACCGAGCGGTCGCTCTGGCCGCCGGTGCGAACGTGCTCTTCACGCCCTCCGTCGAGGAGATGTATCCCTTCGGGCCCCGTAACGTGCTGACCAACGTCACCGTCCGCCACATCACCGACGTGCTCGATGGATCGGCCAGACCGGGGCACTTCGACGGCGTTGCAACGGTTGTGTCGAAGCTGTTCAACATCGTCGGACCGTGTCACGCGTACTTCGGCGAGAAGGATTTCCAGCAGCTCGCTGTTGTTCGGAGACTCGCGGCCGACCTTTCCTGCCCGGTCGAGATCGTCGGGTGCACGACCGTCCGGGAACCGAACGGCCTCGCCAGGTCGAGCCGGAACCGTTACTTAACCGCCGATGAACGTGAACGCGCCGGGGTCATCCATCGTGCGTTGCATACCGGGGCCGACTGGATTGCTGGCGGCGAACGTTCCGTCGACAATGTTTGCGCTGCAATGCGCGCGATGCTCGGGTCGGAGCCGGTCGTGTCTTCCGTCGATTACGTCGCATGCGTTGACCCGCTCACGCTTCGAGAACCGGAGGTTATCGACGTGCCCGTTCGTCTCCTCGTTGCTCTGCGCGTCGGGAGCGCCCGCCTCATCGACAACGTGGCTGCCGAACCGCCTGCCGAGTGATCCCCCGCGTGCTTTATGCGTGGGCGAGGTGATCCAGCGCTACTGCGGTATACAGGGCCATGCCCGTGCTCATGGAGGCCTCGTCGAACTGCACGAGGTTTGAATGGTTCGGGGCAGCGCTGAACGGGTCGATGCCGGCGGGCGTCGCGCCGAGGAAGGCCATCGCACCGGGGACGCTGTTCAGCACATAGCTGAAATCCTCGGCCCCCATGACGGGCTGCTTCGTCGTGATCGTCCGATGCGAGCCAAACAGGTCGCTGGAGATGCCGAGTACCCGGTTCGCAACGTCGTCGTTGTTGACGGTAACCGGATAGCCGAACGTGACCTCGACCTCGACCGTTGCGTCATGCGCCGAAGCGATTCCCTCGGCGACTCGGCGGATGCCATCGTGGATCTTTTGCCGAGTCCGTTCAGAGACGGCGCGGCAGGTGCCAAGGATGTCTGCATGCGGGGGAATCACATTGCTCGTTGTGCCGGCGTGAATCGAGCCGACCGTCACTACGGCCGGATCGAAGGCGTCGATGCGACGCGTGACCATGGTCTGGAGGGCCACGACGATCTCACAGGCGATCGGGATGGGATCGAGCGCGACGTGCGGTGCCGACGCGTGCCCACCGCGGCCGCGAACCACGATGCGGAAGGTGTCAGACGACGCCATGAGCGACCCGCCCTTGAGTGCGATGACACCGGTGGGTGCCACGGTCATTACGTGGATCGCGAACGCCTTCGTGACGGGACCCGCAACGTCCAGGAGGCCCTCGTCGAGCATCGTCTTCGCACCGGCGCAGCCCTCCTCGCCTGGCTGGAACATGAACAGTACGCGCCCGGCGAGGTCCTTGCGCCGATCGTTGAGGAGGCGGGCAGCCCCAGCCAGCATGGAGACGTGGAGGTCGTGCCCGCACGCGTGCATCTGACCATCCGTGCGCGACTTGTATGGGATGTCGTTGTCCTCCTGCAACGGCAGTGCGTCCATGTCGGCCCTGAGGAGAATGGTGGGACCATGATGTTCACCGTCGAGAACAGCGGTAATCCCTGAGCAACCCGAACCCGTTCGGATGTCCAGCCGGAGCCCGTCGAGTGCATCGAGGAGGCGCTCCTGAGTTCGCGGATTCTCCAAGCCCAGTTCGGGCATCTCGTGGAGTTCGCGTCGAAGCCGGATGGTCTCACCGAGAAGGTCCTCGGCTTCGGCGAGCAATGTGTCCGTTGAGGCGGGTTGGGCAGCCATGTGCGCACGGTACTCGTCATGCATGTGTCTCGTCGCTTGTGCACCAGATGACAACCATCGGCGAACCAATGCCTGAAGCGACGCACGCTTGGAAACTTCGGCAGAAGCGCACGAGCGACGTACGCTCAGCGGATGCTCCTAGTGGTCGATGTTGGCAACACTCAGACGGTGATCGGGCTCTATCCCACTGACGAAGCCGGAGCGACCAACGGTTCCGAGCTTGCCGACCATTGGCGGATCTCGTCGAATGCCGAACGAACACCCGATGAGCTGGCAATGCTGTTCCGGCAGTTCCTCGCTGTGCGAGGAGATGCGTTCGACGCCAAGTCGGTGAAGGGCCTTGCGATTTGCTCCGGTGTACCACGGGCGACCGCGCACCTGCGACGTATGTGCGAGCGTTACCTGGGCTGGCTACCAACGGTGCTCGAACCTGGGATCAAGACGGGAATGCCGATCCTGTACGACAACCCAAAAGAAGTAGGTGCCGACAGAATTGCCAACGCGGTGGGCGCAACTGACCGCTACGGATCTCCCGTTATCGTTGTTGACTTCGGCACTGCAACGACCTTCGACGTCATCTCGCCCAAGAGTGAATACCTCGGCGGGGCAATCATTCCTGGGGTCGAGATCAGCCTGGAGGCGCTGTTTCTTCGCGCTGCCGCGCTCCGACGTGTTGAGCTTGTCGAGCCGAGAAACGTCATCGGGAAGTCGACGGTCGAGTCGCTCCAATCCGGCGCGCTCTTCGGGTACGCCTCCATGATCGATGGCATGTGTGAACGGTTCTTTGCAGAGATCGGTCCTGCCCGGGTCGTGTCGACCGGCGGCCTCGGAGCCCTTATTTCGCAGTACACGAAGAACGTCGAACTGCACGACTCCTGGGTGACGCTGCACGGTCTGCGGCTTATCCACGAGAAGAACCGAACCTGAAACACGGCTCTCCCCTTTGGGCGCGTGGGAGACTCGTTGACCGCTATGGCTGCTGACCGAACCGCTGACGTCCCGTACCGCTTTGAACCAACCCACAAGGCGAGGAGTCTGAGCGAGAAGTACGCAACGCTGGAACCGGGCATCGAGACCGCAGACCCCGTTACGGTGGCTGGTCGATTGATGCTGCGCCGTGGTCAGGGAAAGCTCGCGTTCGGGCAACTACAAGACGATTCCGGTCGCATCCAGCTGTTCGCTCCCGCCGACGTCACGCCCGACTTCGACGGGTTCACGTCGCTGTCGCTCGGAGACTGGATTGGGGTGAGCGGCGAGATGATGACCACGAAGAAGGGGGAGGTGAGCGTCAAGGTCACCTCGTGGACGCTGCTCGCTCCAGCGAAGCGCGCCTTTCCCGACAAGTTCCATGGGCTCACCGATACCGACACGCGGTACCGCCAGCGCTACGTGGATCTCGTCGTTACTCCGGAGAGCAATGACACGCTCCGCAAGCGCAGCCGGATGATCTCGGGAATGCGTCGATACCTCGAAGCGCTCGACTTCATGGAGGTCGAAACGCCGATGCTGCAACCGATCCCCGGTGGGGCGCTTGCGAAACCGTTCGCCACGCATCACAACGCGCTCGACATGCCCCTCTACCTGCGCATTGCTCCGGAGCTGTACTTGAAGCGTCTCGTCGTGGGTGGCTTTGAGCGGGTCTTTGAGATCGGTCGCGTGTTCCGCAACGAGGGCATCTCAACGCGTCACAACCCTGAGTTCACCATGGTCGAGCTCTACGCGGCCTATTGGGACTACACCGATCAGATGCGCCTCACGGAGGAGGTTGTCGCTCTTCTGTGCGTGGAGCTCAACGGGACCACGAAGCTGAGCTACAACGGGCGTGAACTTGACCTCACGCCACCATGGCCGCGCCGGACGCTTCTTTCCCTGGTGGAAGCGGCGACCGGCATTGCGGTGTCGCTCGATATGGCGATCGACGATCTTCGCGCGCTTGCGAAGGAGCATGGCGTCGACGTGAAGTCGGGCTACGGCCAGGGCAAACTGATTCTGGAGATATACGAAAAGCTCTGCGAACATACGTTGTGGCAGCCAACCTTCGTCGTTGACTACCCGAAGGAGGTTTCGCCGCTGGCGCGTGACCACCGTTCGATCGAGGGAATGACCGAGCGCTTCGAGGGCATCGTTGCCGGTCGTGAGCTGTGCAACGGGTACTCGGAACTGATCGATGCCGACGAGCAACGCGCCCGTTTCGAGGATCAGATGCGCCAGGGTGACTACGACGACGAGGCGATGGTGATGGACCTCGACTACGTACGCGCCCTCGAATACGGCCTCCCAGCGACCGGTGGCCTGGGCATCGGCGTTGATCGTCTCCTTATGCTCCTCACCGATACGAACACGATCCGAGACGTGATCCTGTTCCCGACGCTGCGTCCCGAGACGTTCAGTTCCTGATGTTCAGTTCCTGACGTTCAGTGGGTGCCGAGAACATCGCCCAGTAAGCTCGCTGCGATGCACCTGCGGGCCTTCCCCACCGCGGTGGCTCGCTCGTTCCTCGTTGGCGCGGGTGTGACACTGCTCCTCGTCGCGAGCCCGGACGCGTTCGGCCAGACGGCGAGCACGGTCGTCGTGGTGCCGCTCGCACCGGTCGTGGCCGTACCTGCGGGAGACGCCGCGACGAGTACGCCACCGGACGTCCTCGTGATTTCACCGGTTCCGGAGGTGACGGGCCCGTCGGCAACTACGGCTACAACGGCTACAACGGCTACAACGGCCCCCCCAAAGAGGGTCGTGCTGCTGCGCGGACATGGATTTGGTCATGGTCGGGGCCTGGGCCAATGGGGCGCGTACGGTTATGCGAAAGATCTCGGTTGGACCTATCGGCGAATCCTCGACCACTACTACGGCGGAACGGTTGCTGGTCACGTTTCGCCGCGGTCCGCAATCGGGGTGCGCCTGACGGCGCTCGACAGCAATCCACTGATCGTCTACCAGCCGAAGGGGCGCCTCTACACGGCACCGGAAGGGCAGCCGGGGTTCACCCTTCCACCAGGCCTCGCCGGTGCTCAGTCGCCCATTGTGAGTGGTGGCACGGCACCGATTCCGGCCGACAGTCCGGTCGGCGGGCCGGTCGTAGCGGCCGGAGCGGCGGTTGCCGTTATACCCGTCGACTCGGTGCCGGTCGAGCCTCCGCTGCTCTCCGCAGCGCCTGCGGCGGTTCGTATTCAGTTGGTCAGAGGTGGCTTCGAGATCAGTGACGGCCCGACCTGCGCCGGCCCGTGGTCGGTGCGTCCCGGCCTTCTGGCGTCGCCCTCAGTGACGATGACCGCGGGTCCGTCTGACCCGACCGCCGGCCCCGACGATTCCGACGCCATGCTCCAGATCTGTCTCGGAAAGCAACGTCGCGTGTATCGGGGCGACCTTCTCGCCGTCGATGGAAAGCCAGGGCAGAAGACGGTGAATCTTGTTGGTCTCGACGCGTACCTGCGTGGCGTCGTTCCCCGTGAGATCGCTGCCTCCTGGGGTGACAAGGCACCCGAAGCGGTCAAGGCACAGGCGGTAGCCGCGCGCTCCTACGCCGCCGCCGAGAAGCGCGCAGGTTACGCCAACACCTGCGACACGATCGCGTGTCAGGTCTACAACGGGCGAGGCACCTACAACGGGACGAAGTTCACGTCGTACGAAGATCCGCGGACAGACCGTGCGGTTGCGGCAACCGCGAACGAGGTCCGCGTGAACATCAAGACCGGTGTTCCGATGCGAACGGAATTTTCGGCGAGCACCGGCGGACACACGGCACCGGGGGACTTCCCGCCGGTGCCCGACGACGGAGATGCAACCAACGGAAACCCGAATCACGATTGGACGGTTCGACTCGGCGCGCAACGCTTCGAATCGTCGGCGAAGCTGGGAACGCTGCTCAACATCAGCGTGACGAAACGCGACGGGTTCGGCTTCGGCGGAGGGCGAGCGGCGGAGGTGACGCTGACGTATACGAACGGCGTGAAGACACGAACGGGGGTCGACCTCATGGGGGCGTTCGGACTTCGCTCGTCTTGGTTCGACGCATTCATGGTGGCCGACGGAACCGAGACGCCAGCAGCGATTGTCGATGCCTCGGCTGCCCTCACCGGTGATAGCGGGACGATTGTGGCCGCAGCCGCGGTTACTCCGACCACGACGGCAAAACAAACGTCAGCAGCCAGCAACTCGAAGACGAAGAAGGTTCGCCCGGTCCCCACGACGACCGCCGTGATCGTGGTCGCTGCCGGGGCGGCCCCTGTGAACACTGTGGTCGGCGGTGAGATTGCGGGAGCGCCCACGACGGTGACGACCAAGGTGACGAAGATGAACAAATCGAGGCGGACGACGAAGAAGCGGTGACGATCGCAACGCGGTCCGTGGTCGTGTGTGTCGTGGCACGATGAGGACTGCTGGCGGAAGGCCAGTTGTAAAAAGGAGAAATCATGAGTCTGTTGGACAAGGTGAAGAGCAAGACCGACGGCCTGGTGGGCAAGGCCAAGGATGCGGCTGCCGTCGCCAAGGATGCGGCCGGGGCTGCGAAGGATGCGGCGGCGGCCTCGAAAGAGCAGCAGGGACCAGTTACCGGAAGCCTTCTCGATCGGGCCAAGGGTGCGGCTGCGGTCGCCAAGGACGCGGCGATCGCTGCGAAGGACAAGGTTCCGACCGGAACCGGACCGGGACTTGTCGAGAAGGCGAAAGGCGTCGCATCGTCGGCCAAAGACGCAGCGATTTCCGCCAAGGACTCGGCTAAAGACGCCGCAATGGCAGCGAAGGACCGGGTTCCCGCCGGGGCCGGGCTGATGGACAAGGCGAAGGCTGCGATGGGCAAGACCGACGCCGTTTCAGCTGAAGAGCAAACGACCGACTGACCGAATGCTTCCCGACTACAGCGGTAGTCGATCGAGCAGCAGGTGCCCGAGCCCGGCCAATTCCGAGCGCACGTGTGCGTTCGGAAGCTCGGCGACCACTTCGGCCGCCTGGTCGGCATAGCCGCGTGCGACGCCGATGGCGGAGTCGAGCCCCAGGGACGCGCGCACGAGTTTGCGGACGTGCTCGATGCCTCCGCGCTCGACTCGCGCCGTGAGCAGGCTGCGCAGCTCTTCGCCGACGTGCGGGTCGTTCATCGCACGGAGGACCGGCAGGGTGTACACGCCCTCAAGGACATCGTTCCCCGAAGGCTTGCCGAGCTGCTCATCGGTACCGATCACATCGAGGACGTCATCGGCAATCTGAAACACCATGCCGACGAGTTGACCGTAGGTGCTGAGGGCATCGACATGGTGCCGGTCGAGGCCAGCGGTCAGTGCGCCCACCCGACAGGCTGCCGACATGAGCGACGCCGTCTTGCCGTCGATCGACGCCAGGTACGATGGCTCGGGTCGATCGACCTTGTACAGGTGTTCGAGTTCGCGTACCTGGCCCTTGCACAGTTCTCCGATTGTGAACCCGAGGAGTCGCGACACCTCGACGCCGAGCGACGCAGCGATCTGTGCAGAAACGGCGAGACAGAAGTCGCCCGCCACGATTGCGACGAAATTGCCGTAGCGGGCGTTGGCGGTGACCACTCCGCGGCGAGTTTCGGCTTCGTCCATCACGTCGTCGTGGTACAGCGAACCGAGATGGACGAGCTCTACGGCGACGCCACCCAATATGACGTCGTCGGTGACGTCGGCATTGCCCGCAGCAGCCGAAGCGATGGCCAAGACCGGCCGGAGTCGTTTCCCACCCGCCAGGATCAAGCTGCGGGCGACTTCGGTGAGCATGGGATCTTCGGTGGTGACACTTGCCTTGAGCGCGCTTTCGACGCGTTCCAAATCGCGTGGAAGGGTCTCGATGGCCAGCGGGAGGCCCTGCGACGTCGTGGCTGCCACGTCCGCCAGGATACGACACAGCCCGGCCTACACCACGCCGACCCTCCAGGGTCGTGGCGTACGTGCCGATGAAGGAACGAAGTACGAATTTCCTCCGTCGCACCGAGGACCTGCTGGAACCGGGACTTTGTCTGCCCGCCCGGCGGTTGTAGATGTGGCGAGCCAGTGCGTCGTTCGGAAGAGCGCCCCACCGGTAGACTTGAAGTCCTGCCCTCGCTTCCCCGATCTGGAGGCAATCCGTTGTTCGAACGTTTCACTGACCGAGCCCGCCGAGTTGTGGTTCTCGCACAAGAGGAGGCCCGCCTTCTCAACCACAACTACATCGGTACGGAACACATCCTGCTCGGCCTCATTCATGAGGGCGAGGGTGTCGCCGCGAAAGCGCTCGAGTCGCTCTCGATCTCACTCGAGGGGGTCCGCGCTCAGGTCGAGGAAATCATTGGGCAGGGTGGCAGTTCGCCGTCCGGTCACATCCCCTTTACGCCGCGCGCCAAAAAGGTGCTCGAGCTGTCGCTTCGTGAGGCGCTGCAACTCGGACACAACTACATCGGCACGGAGCACATCCTGCTCGGTCTGATCCGCGAGGGCGAAGGCGTCGCCGCGCAAGTGCTCACGAAGCTGGGCGCCGACCTCAGCCGCGTTCGCCAACAGGTGATCCAGTTGCTGTCGGGGTACCAGAGCGGCGGAACCCAACAGACGGGCGACAAAGGTCAGCCCGCAGCGGCCGGTGTCGGTGCGGGTTCGCAGGCGAGCGATACGCCGCAGGGCTCGCTCGTGCTCGACCAGTTCGGCCGAAACCTCACCACGGCGGCGCGCGAGAAGAAGCTCGACCCGGTGATCGGCCGCGAGAAGGAAATCGAGCGGATCATGCAGGTGCTCTCGCGTCGCACCAAGAACAATCCGGTGCTGATCGGCGAGCCCGGCGTCGGCAAAACGGCGATCGTCGAGGGACTTTCGCAGCGCATCGTTGCCAACGACGTGCCCGACACCATCCGCGACAAGCAGGTCTACACACTCGACCTCGGTGCGCTCGTGGCCGGTAGCCGTTACCGCGGCGATTTCGAGGAGCGTCTCAAGAAGGTCCTCAAGGAAATCAAGACCCGCGGCGACATCATCCTCTTCATCGATGAGATCCACACACTCGTCGGTGCAGGCGCGGCCGAGGGTGCGATCGACGCGGCGAGCATCCTCAAGCCGATGCTGGCCCGTGGTGAGTTGCAAACGATTGGTGCCACCACGGTGGACGAGTATCGCAAGCACCTTGAGAAAGACGCTGCGCTGGAGCGGCGTTTCCAGCCGATCCGTGTCGAGCAGCCATCGGTTGCCGAAACGATCGAGATTCTGAAGGGTCTGCGCGAGCGCTACGAGACGCATCACCGCGTCACGATCACCGACCAGGCGCTGATCGCTGCAGCCAACATGGCGGACCGCTACATCGCGGATCGTCAGCTTCCCGACAAGGCCATCGATCTGATCGACGAGGCCGGTAGCCGCCTGCGCATAAAGCGTATGAAGACGCCGCCGGATTACAAGGAACTTGAGAACGAGATCTCAAAGGTCCGCAAGGAAAAAGAGGAGGCGATCGAGAACCAGAAGTTCGAGACCGCCGCAAAGCTTCGCGACCGCGAGAAGGAACTTCTCGAACAGAAGGCCGTGAAGGAGAAGGAATGGAAGGCGAGCGGCGTCGACCTCTATGACGAGGTCGACGAGGAAGCGATTGCCGACGTTCTTTCGATGTGGACCGGCATCCCGGTGTCGAAGTTGACCGAGGCCGAGACCGCGCGTCTGCTTCGCATGGAAGACGAACTGCACAATCGCATGATCGGCCAGGACGACGCGATCAAGTCGGTCAGCCAGGCGATTCGCCGTACGCGTGCGGGCCTCAAGGACCCGAAGCGTCCCAGCGGAAGCTTCATCTTCCTCGGGCCAACCGGCGTGGGGAAGACCGAACTTGCTCGCACGTTGGCCGAGTATCTCTTCGGCGACGAGAAGTCGCTGATCCGCCTCGACATGTCCGAGTACCAGGAGAAGCACACCGTTTCACGGTTGGTGGGTTCGCCCCCCGGCTATGTCGGGTACGACGAAGGCGGACAGCTCACTGAGGCTGTGCGTCGCAAGCCGTTCAGTGTTGTGCTGTTCGACGAGGTCGAGAAGGCCCACCCCGATGTGTTCAACACGTTGCTTCAGATCCTCGAAGATGGTCGGTTGACCGACTCGCAGGGTCGCGAGGTTGATTTCAAGAACACCGTGATCATCATGACGTCGAACCTCGGCACCGCCGATCTGCGGAAGGCCAACCTCGGCTTCTCGAAGTCCTCGGAAGCCGTGAGCTACGAGAAGATGAAGATGAAGGTCAACGAAGCCCTGAAGGCTCACTTCCGGCCGGAGTTCCTGAATCGCATCGACGAGGTCATCGTGTTCCACGAGTTGTCGCGCGATGAGATCGTGGCGATGATCGACAACATGCTCAAGCGTCTTGTCGAGCAGCTCAAGGTGCAGGGGATCGGTATCGAGCTCACCCCGGAAGCCAAGACGCTGCTTGCCGAGAAGGGCTACGACCCGACCCTCGGTGCCCGGCCGCTTCGCCGTGCAATCCAGCGCCTCATCGAGGACCCGCTGTCGGAGAAGTTGCTCCTGGGTGAGTTCAAGTCCGGTGTCACGGTCATCGTCGACACGATCGCCGACGACTTCACGTTCACGGGTGTGCCGAGTGCCACGCCCGAGCCCGTCGTGGAGGTCGTTGCGGGACCTGCCGAGGGCTGAAGGGTTTGCGCAGGCTGCCTGCGTTTGATGGTTCACGTTTGCGGGCGCAGCCGGTTCGGCTGCGCCCGCTACCGTTGCCGACCGTGTCTCCCGCACTCCGCCGTCACGTTTCTGTGTCGGCGCGCCGGGCCGTGGTGCTGGTATTCGCTGTGCTGGTCCTGTCATCGTGTCGTGGGGACGGCACGATCACGGTGCATGCGCGGGACAACGGTTCAGGCTTCGTCCGTATCGACGTGAAGCTCGATGCCGACGCTGCCCAAGCAATTGGTGACTCCGCTACGGCGCTGTCGACGGCCGACCTTGAAGCCCAAGGCTGGGCGGTGGAGGGCTTGCGGCGCGCAACCGACGGCACGGCGACGTTTGCCGTCGAGCGCTCGTTTCGGAGTGCATCGGAGGCCAACGCGATTCTCGATTCGCTCACAGGTCCAGCGGGTCCGTTTCACGGCGTGCGCTTGCGCCGGGACCGGACGTTGTTGTCGACCAAGGTTGCGGTGGGTGGCGAGGTCGACCTCCGTGGCGGGGTCGAGTCGTTTGGTGACGCTGGCCTTGCGGGGCTGACCGGCTCGACATCGGCGCTCGGATTTGATCCAGCGACCGTCGAGGCAGCCGAAGGCAGGCCGTTGACGGAACTGCTGAAACTACGTCTTCGGATTGAACTTGGCGACGCCTCACAGACGTGGCCGCTCGCCATCGGTGGGGCGACGCCGATGGCACTTTCGTCGACGACGTGGCACGGCGAGGCCACGGTCGGGATTGGTGCCGTGTTGACGGGCATTGCGGGACTCGTCCTCGCTCGTCGACGGTCGTGACGA
The DNA here is from genome assembly GCA_043720395.1 of Acidimicrobiia bacterium. Taxonomy (GTDB): domain Bacteria; phylum Actinomycetota; class Acidimicrobiia; order Acidimicrobiales; family JANYDT01; genus JANOYY01. Next base: position 25,427 of record JAYSSR010000009.1, on the reverse strand, counting down.
AGCGCAGCGGAGACGGGGCCCACCGCAGCGTGTCACTGTCATACGTGCTCCGTAGGGTGGGGTGATGGCTGCGAAAACCTCAAAGACCCGGACAGTGTTCCGTTGTACCGACTGTGGCGCGCCGTTCCCGAAATGGAACGGGCGCTGTGGCACCTGCGGGGCGTGGAACACCCTCGTCGAGGAACTCGAGGGGCCGAGCGCTGCACCGCTGACCCTCGTGCCGGGGCATCCTGCTGGCCCGATCGGCGACATCGACACCTCTGGAGCTGCGCCGGTTGCGACGGGACTGCCCGAACTCGACCGAGTCCTCGGTGGCGGTTTGGTGCCTGGGTCCGTCACCCTCGTCGGCGGTGAGCCGGGCATCGGGAAGTCGACGCTGCTCCTCCAGTTGCTCGGTGCCGTGGCCGCGTCGGGTCGACGTGCGCTCCTCGTGTCGGGTGAGGAGTCGCCAGCGCAGGTGCGCGGTCGAGCGGAACGTCTCGGGGTCATTCAGCCCGATCTCTGGATGGCCACCGAGACCTCGTTGCCGCTCGTGCTCGGACACATCGAGCAGGCCGGCGCTTCGGTGGTCGTGATCGACTCCATCCAGACACTGCACAACCCGGATCTCGCCTCGTCGCCGGGCAGCGTCGGGCAGGTTCGCGAGTGCTCACATGCGCTTGTGAGGCTGGCCAAGGAGCGCGGGGTCACGATGCTGCTGGTGGGGCACGTGACCAAGGAGGGCACGTTGGCAGGACCGCGTGTGCTGGAGCACATCGTGGACACGGTCCTGGAGTTCGAGGGCGATCGCCATCACGCGCTCCGAATGCTGCGCGCGGTGAAACACCGCTTTGGTGCGACCGGCGAACTCGGCCTGTTCGAGATGGGCGAACTCGGGCTCAGCGGAGTGGCCGATCCGAGCGGACTGTTCCTCGGTGATCGCGATCACGGGGCCTCGGGCTCGGTAATCACGTGCACGATGGAGGGCGCGCGTCCGCTCCTCGTGGAGACGCAGTCGCTCGTCACGTCGACCTCGCTGTCATTTCCGAGGCGGGCGGTCACGGGCCTTGATGTGAACCGCGTGGCCGTTTTGCTCGCGGTGCTGGAGGAACGTGCGAAGGTGCCGGTCACTCAATGCGATGTGTTCGCTGCCGTTGTTGGCGGCGTCCGAATCACGGAGCCGGCTATCGATCTGGCACTGTGTCTTGCGCTCTCGTCGGGATACTCGGAGGTAGCGGTGCCAAGTGATGTCGTGGCTATTGGCGAGGTCGGCCTTGCCGGTGAGGTGCGGTCGGTCGCTCACTTAGGGCGGCGGCTTTCGGAGGCCGCGCGCATGGGGTTCACGACCGCGGTCGTGCCGCGTTCAGCACCCGATGTTCCAGGTCTGAAGCTGATCCGTGCCGCCTCGCTCACCGACGCATTGGACGCATTCGGATTGCGCCGAAACTCCGGGAAGGGCAAGCGCAACTCGGAGGGTGGCAACTCGGGTTCTGTGTCCGGTGGTGGCTGGGGCGCAAAGGTTGCCCGGACCTCACCGCCTTCGGGCGGCTCTCGATCAGCGCGGTCGGGTGACAACTACGACGATTTCGGGGACCGTTCCGAACGCGACGACGATTTCTGAGATCTTTCTCGGCGGGAAACGCGCGTGGCCTGCTTGAGATTGGTGGACGGTAGCCGCGAGGTCCGTCAAGATCGCCCAACACTTCCCTCGTCCACCCGCTGGCGCATGGCGTTTTTCGAGCCGTAGTTCGCCGGGCCGTCCTTTTCGACGCTGGAGGTAGCACATGGCGCTCTCGATGGTTGTGACCTCCGACGTTGGAGGCGTGTCCAGTGCCGAAACGTCTTCCCTCGACCGCATGGGTGGTGCCCTTGGTGAATGGGCCGCCGCAGTTCGATCGGCAGGGTTCGCGCTCCGTGGCGTAACACCTGCGGTCGGTTCGCTCGCGGGACCCGTTCTTGCCTTGGCGGGCAGCGTCGAGCGACAGATCATTGTCGCGGTGCGGGTCGCTCGCGACTTCGCTGATGCAGACCGAGCCCGATTGCTGACCCGCGACGTTCTGGACGTCGCGCTCGCCGAGGCTGGGTACGTCGAAGGGCGCAACGAGACCACCAAGTTCGGCGAATGGTTTGGGATGAACCACAACTTTTGGTGTGCGATGTTCGTCTCCTGGGCCTTCGCCCAGGCTGGCCACCCGCTCCCGGCGGTGACAGGACCGAACGGCTTCGCAAAGGTTCAGATGGCGTGGAAGTACGCCGAGAAGGTCGGTCGACTGGTGTGGAGACCGATGCCCGGCGACATCTTCCTCATCAACCACGGCGGGGGCCGCGGGCACACCGGCATCGTGGTTTCGGTGGACGAAAAGACGGGCACGATGGTGACGATCGAGGGCAACACAAATGCTGCGGGCGCTCGCAACGGAACGATGGTTCGTTCGAAGACGCGCCCGGTCAAGCAGGCCAACGCGGGCTTTTGGCGGCCCTTCGGCGAGGTCCTCCCGGAGGATCGTGTGGCCCCGCGTCTGCCTCGGACCAAGGTTCGTCGGCGCAGGAAAGCTGTTGTGAAACGCAGGTCCCGTCGACTTCGGGGCAGGTAACTCAAGGGCCGGTCCGCGGAAAACGTGCCTCAACGCTCGGAAACGGACCTCTGGAGTTGAGCCGAGGGACCGTTTCGCCACTAATCTCAGCGGCCGTGTCCGTCGACGAAGCCGCCGCTCCTGCCGACGCGACCTGTCAGCGGTACCTCGATGCCCTTCGGGCCGAGTTCGGCGACCGGGTCCTCGGTGCGGAGATCAACAAGACCGACGTGATCGTTCGCGTCGATCGTTCAGCGTGGGTCGACACGGCAATGTTCTGTCGCGGCACGCTCGGTCTGTCCTTCTTCTGCTTCCTCTCCGGGCTCGATTGGCTCGACAATCCGGCGCAGACAACGCGATACGAAACCGTGTGGGGTTCGGTCGATGAGGAACCCGAGGAGGTCGTCGCAGGCGACGCTCCGGTCGTCGATGCGCCGGTCGAAGTCGTTGCGATTGCGCGTCGCACGGGCAAGGCAGGTGGCGACTCTCGGTTTCAGGTGTTCGCCCGCTACTCCTCGCCAACCGAACATCACGGCGTGATCGTGAAGGCCGATCTCGACGACACCGAGCCAACGGTCGCGTCGATCTCGAAGGTGTACGCCGGTGCGGACTGGCACGAGCGCGAGACCTGGGAGATGTTCGGGTTCTGGTTCGAGGGCCATCCGAACCTCGTGCACATCTACCTGCCCGGCGGTTTCGAGGGTTATCCCCTCCGCAAGGACTTCCCGTTGTTGGCCCGTGAAGTGAAGCCGTGGCCGGGCCTCACCAGCGTGGAACCGATCTCCGGTGAGGCCGATGAAGAGGCGGAAGCGTCATGACCGACACCTTGAACCCGACCCATGCGCCGACTCCCGGTGAGCTCGTGCGCCAAGCCGCCTACGTGGCTGCACAGTCGGCCGACATGCGGGTCAACGTCGAGATCGAAACCGACGAGGGCATGACCGTCAACCTCGGCCCGCAGCACCCCGCCACGCACGGAACCCTTCGCCTCATCGCCAAGCTCGACGGCGAGCAGGTCATCGAGTGTGAGCCGGTCATGGGCTACATGCACCGTGGCTACGAAAAACTCACCGAAGTCCGCACCTACCCGCAGATCACCACATTGGTGAATCGGATCGACTGGCTGGGCAGCTTCGCTAACGAGGTGCCCTTTATCGGTGCCGCCGAAGAACTGATGGGCGTCGAAGCGCCGTCTCGTGCACAGTGGATTCGCACCGCCTTGTTCGAGATGGCCCGCATCGCGCACCTCGAGTTGTTCCTCGGTGATCTTGGCGTGCAGCTCGGCGCGGTCACACCGGTGTTCTTTGCCTTCCGCGATCGTGAGCACGTCCTCAACCAGATCGAGGCGGCCACGGGCGGGCGTTTCCATCCGAACTACAACCGCATCGGTGGGATCAAGGAAGACCTGCCGAAGGGCTGGATCGCCGAGACCAAAACGGCGATGAACAACGTCCGCGATTTCTGCGACCTGATCGAGAACCTGCTGTTCGGCAACGCCGTGTTCCAGGCCCGCACACGAGGCATCGGCGTCATCCCGAAAGAGAAGGCGCTGGAGTACGGCATGTCCGGTGCCAACGCGCGCGGCTCTGGCGTCGATGTCGATCTGCGACGCGACGGTGCGAGTCCGCTCGCCTGGTCGAAGCTCGACTGGAAAGTCTGGACGCATCCCGACGGCGACTGCTTCAGCCGCTGCTGGGTCCGCCTTCAGGAAGTTCGCGAGTCGGCGAAGATGGTCGACCAGATCCTCGACGGCCTCCCCGCCGGGCCGATCATGGCCAAGGTGCCGCGGATCATCAAGGTGCCAGCGGGCGAGACCTATGTCGCAACGGAGAACCCACTCGGAGAGATGGGCTACTACGTGGTGAGCCATGGTGGGCTCGGGCCGTTCCGGGTGAAGATCCGTACGCCAAGTTTCAACAACATCTCGATCGTGCCGTGGGTCATGCGTGGCGTATTCGTGCCCGACATCATCACGATCCTGGCGTCGCTGTACTTCATCCTCGGAGACATCGACCGATGAGCGGACCGACGAGTGTTCTCGCCGCATTTACGCTCGACGCGTATTGGTTCTGGACGATCATCAAGCTCCTTGCGGTGCTCGTGGTCATTCCTGTCGGCGGACTGCTTATTGGGTATCTGTTCCTGCTCAAGATGATGGCGCACATGCAGAGCCGCCTCGGGCCGATGGACCCCGGCGGCTACCACGGCTGGTTCCAGAACATCGGCGACGCGGTGAAGTTCATTCAGAAGGAAGACATCATCCCGACAAAGGCTGACAAGTGGGTGTTCTCGCTGGCACCGTACGTCGTTGTCATGTCCACGTTCCTGCTGTATCTCGTGATCCCGGCGGGACCGGATCTTGTGATCAGCGACCTGAAGGTCGGTGTCTTCTATGCGCTTGCCGTCGGATCGATCGGCGTGATTGGCATCCTCATGGCGGGTTGGGCGAGCGCGAACAAGTACTCGCTGATGGGTTCGCTTCGAGCCGCTGGCCAGCTGATTGCCTACGAACTACCGCTGGTGCTGGCGGTCGTCGGCGTGGTGATCCAGGCCGGCAGCCTCAGCCTCACGGACATCGTCCACGCACAGCAGAACTTCAGACTCGGCCCGATTCCGCTTCCGTATGTGACGACGCAATTCGTCGGGTTCGCGATCTTCATGATCGCGGCCCAGGCCGAGTTGACGCAGGCGCCGTTCGACATGCCCGTCGCTGAGTCGGAACTCGTGACCGGTTACATGACGGAATATTCGGGTTTTCGGTTCCTCTCGTTCTTCCTCGGTGAAGTTGCGTCCGCCTTCGCGCTTTCGGCGATTGCGGCGACGCTGTTCCTCGGTGGCTACGCCGTGCCGTTCGTCCACGGCGATCTGGAGAACGTCGTTGGGCCGCTCGTCCTCTTCGCGAAGGTGCTGTTCGTGGCCTTCATCGTGTTCTGGGTCCGGTTCAGCTACCCACGCTTCCGTGAGGATCAGCTGCAGACGCTGGCGTGGAAGTATCTGATCCCGATCTCGTTGCTGAACATCATGGTTACCGCTGTCCTGAAGGTCGTGTTCTGACAATGGCATTGCCGAAACCGCCGAGCGCAGCCCGCGTGAAAGAGGTCGTGGACTCCCTCACGGGTGGCCTCGTCATCACGATGAAGGAGCTTTTCAAGCCGAACCAGACGGTTCAGTACCCGCACGAGCGTGAAGCTCCGCCGACGCGAGCGCGTGGCGTCATCGCCTTGAAGGAAGAAAACTGCACGGCCTGCATGCTGTGCTCGCGCAGCTGCCCAGACTGGTGCATCTACATCGAGGGTCACAAGGACAAGGCGCCGCCGCGTCGCGAGGGTGGCAAGCCCCGCACGGTCCAGATCCTCGATCGCTTCGACATCGACTACTCGCTGTGCATGTACTGCGGCATCTGCGTCGAGGTCTGCCCGTTCGATGCCCTGTTCTGGACGCCCGAGTACGAGTACTCAACGGCTCGCATCGCGGATCTGCTGCACGACAAGACTCGCCTTGGCGAGTGGATGGAAACCGTACCCGTCAAGCCGGCCCTGGAGGTCGGGGCCGACGTGAAGAAGAAGTAGCCTCGCCCGCCGTGCTCGCCCAGAACATCACCTTCGGGCTGCTTGCGTTCGCCCAATGTGTGGCGGCGATCAAGCTCGTCACCACCAAGAACGTCGTGCATGCAGCGCTCTACCTCGTGATCGTGCTCGCCGGGGTCGCCGCCCAGTACATCCTGCTCGCCGCAGAGTTCGTCGCGGTCGTGCAGGTGCTCGTGTACATCGGTGCCATTACGGTGCTCCTGCTCTTCGGGATCATGCTCACACGAGCCCCAATCGGCAAGGACCAGCAACTCGACAACAACCAGCGCGCGGTGAGCGCAGTGGTTTCGCTCTTCTTGTTCGGAGCTCTTGCGACGCTGCTTATTGATGCGTTCAGCGACGAGAAGCTGAGCCTCACGAACGGTGTTGCTGAGGGAGCGTCGGGTGGGAACCTCACACGAGTGTCCGATTCGATTTTCGCCGAGTACCTCGTGCCCTTTGAGGTGTCATCCGTGCTTCTGCTCGCTGCACTCGTCGGTGCCGTCGTCGTGGCACGGCGGGACTGAGGTCGTCATGCTTCTGAACCAGTTCCTCGTACTTGCCGCGTTCCTGTTCTGTGTTGGGGTCTATGGCGTGCTCGCCCGCAAGAACGCGGTGCTGATCCTCATGTCGATCGAGCTCATGATCAACTCCGTCAACATGAACTTCGTGGCCTTCTCGTTGCGCAACGACAACGTCATCGGGCATGTGTTCGCGTTGTTCGCCATCGCTGTGGCGGCAGCCGAAGTCGGCGTCGGACTTGCGATTGTGCTGCTGATCTACCGCAACCGCCGAAGCGTCGACGTCACGCTCGTCTCCGAGATGAAGGGCTGAGCGGCTGATGCTCGACAAGGTCTGGATTCTTCCCGCGCTCATGGTGGGAGCGTTCGTTGCCACACTGTTCTTCGGCAAGCGGCTCCCGAGGAAGGGCGCAGAGATCGGCACGGCCGCGGTGTTGCTGTGCCTGGTGCTGTCGCTGGTTTCGGTGTTCCAATGGAGCAATCGTGAAACGGTCGTCCATGCCACGGAGCATTCTGCCGACGCCAGTGAAACGTCGCATGAGGGCAAGGAACCTGCGGCTGAGGAGGGCGGGACCGATCACGAGGGCGAGACAACGACTGCTAAGGAAGAGACGCACTCGACCGAGCAAGGTTTGCGTGGAGGCGTTGCGCCCCGCCTGTCGGTGAGTACCGCCGAGGAGGCCGAACACGGGGGCATCCGCAAGCCCGTCATCAAGCAGGTTTCTTGGTATCGGGACGGAAACATCGACATCGGCCTCGGCATTCACGTCGATGGGTTTGCGGTGGCGATGCTTTTCGTTGTGTCGTTCATTTCGCTGTGCGTCCACGTGTTCTCCATCGAGTATCTCCGCGGCGACAAGCGCTTCACGCATTACTTCGCGGCGCTCAACCTCTTCACCGCAGCCATGCTTTGGATGGTCCAGAGCGCGACCACCCTCGGACTCTTCTTCGGCTGGGAGCTGATGGGCCTGTGTTCGTTCCTGCTCATCGGGCATTGGTGGGAGGACAAGAACAACAGCGACGCGGCACTGAAGGCCTTCTTGACCACGCGCACCGGCGACATCGGCCTGTTGATCGGCATCATCATCATGTTCTTCGCCTCGGGCAAGACGTTCGACATCGCGACCGCAAACGCGATGGCACTCGACGGAAGCATCAGCCATAGCGTCTTGCTCGTAGCGGCGTGCTGCCTGTTCATGGGCGTGGTCGGCAAGTCGGCACAGTTCCCGCTGCACACGTGGCTTCCCGACGCGATGGCCGGCCCGACGCCCGCCTCGGCGCTTATCCACGCGGCCACGATGGTGGTCGCGGGCGTTTATCTGTTCGCTCGCATGTACGGGGTGTTCTGGCAGGGATTCTCGATCCACGCTGGCGGTATGAACCTCGGGGCGTGGATCGGCGGCATCACCGTGGTGATGGCTGCCGGGCTCGCCTTCGTGCAGACGGACATCAAGAAGGTGCTCGCCTATTCCACGGTCAGCCAACTCGGCTACATGATCCTCGGCCTCTCGGTCGGTGCGTGGGTCGGTGCCATCTTCCACCTCGTGACGCATGCGTTCTTCAAGGCGCTGCTGTTCCAGGGAGCTGGTTCGGTAGCGCACTCGGGTTCGCATCACAGCTTCGAGATGGAACGCATGGGCGGGCTGAAGAAGTACATGCCGAGGACGTACTGGACGTTCTTCGTCGGTTACCTCGCGCTGGCTGGTCTGCCGATCTTCTCGGGCTTCTGGTCGAAGGATGAGATTCTCAACGCTGCGGATGCAAACGGCTTCAGGATTGCGTGGGTGGCTGGCAGCCTTGGTGCCTTCATGACGGCGGCCTACATGACCCGAGTTATGGCGAAGACGTTCTGGGGTGAGAACCGCCTTCACCTCTTCCACGATGAGCACGACACGCACGACGCGCACCCGACTCACGACGATCACGGTGCTGGTGCCGACGATGGGCCCCGCGAGTCGCCGGGCCTCATCACTTGGCCGCTGATCGCGCTGGCAGTGATGGCCACGTTCGTTGGGTTCTTGAACTGGCCGTTCAAGGACTTCCTCTTCTTGAAGAAGTTCTGGTTCGAGAAGTTCATCGCGAACGCCACCTTCGAGGAGAGCGTCGTAGCTTCGAACTGGGTGCGGCCGTTCAACTGGGGCGTCGCCATTCCCTCTGTGGTTCTGGCGCTGCTCGGCATCGCCGTTGGCTACTGGTACAACGTCGTGAAGAAGGGTGACCTCGGCCTCGTTCGACGTGGCGGACCCTTCGCCTGGGTCCACAAGGTCTTGAAGCAGAAGTACTACCTCGACCACTTGTGGACCGGAATCGTTGTGAACTCGGTCAAGGGTCCGATCGCGCAAACCGCGTACTGGTTCAACCAGCACATCCTCGACGGTGTGATCAACAACGTCGGCAAGGGCGCGGTCGCGACCGGGCGTGCCGTCTACGACCAGATCGACCAACGTGTCATCGACGGCATCGTCAATGGTTCTGGAATCAGTGCCTCGACCGGCGGCAATGTTCTTCGCAAACTCCAGACCGGCCGCGTACAGAACTACGCCGCCGTGTTCCTCGCATCCGTCGGCCTACTCGGCCTCGCGCTCGCTCTTTTTCTCTAGGAGAGAACACCACAACCATGGACATTCTCAACAGTTGGGGGCTCTCGGCCATCACCTTCCTGCCGATCATCGGTGCCCTCGTCGTCATGGCGCTGCCAAAGGCCGACGAAGAGATGCAGAAGCTGGTCGCACTCGTTACTGCCGTCGCGACGATGCTGCTTGGCGTCGCACTGCTCGTGAACTTCGACTACGACCGCGCCGGCGAGATGCAGTATTCACAGAACCGGTCGTGGATCGATGTGATCAATAGCCGGTATCACATCGGTCTCAACGGTATGGCGCTGCCCATGTTGATGCTGTCGACGGTGATCATCGTCCTCTGCATCATCTACTCATGGAACCACTGGCCGGAGCCGCACAATCCCAAGGCTGTTCTGGCGTTGATGCTCATCCTTGAAACCGGAATGAACGGCGTGTTCATTGCCCAGGATCTGATGCTCTTCTTCGTGTTCTTCGAGCTCACGTTGCTCCCGATGTACTTCCTCATCGGCGTTTGGGGCGGACCGAACCGTCAGTACGCGTCGATCAAGTTCTTCCTCTACACGATGTTCGGTTCAGCGTTCATGCTGCTTGGCTTCCTCGCCCTGTATTTCAAGGCGGGCCGCACTTTCGACATAGCGCAGCTCACGGCCAACGTCGTCAGTGCCAACATTCCGCACAACACGCAGCTGTGGATCTTCGCGGGCATCTTCATGGGCTTTGCCGTGAAAGTGCCGATGTTCCCGTTCCACACCTGGCTGCCCGACGCCCACACGGAAGCGCCCACGATTGGTTCGGTCATCCTCGCCGCCGTGCTTTTGAAGCTGGGCACGTTCGGGTTCATCAAGATCGCTATCCCGATCCTGCCTGAGGCTGCCAAGAGTTGGGCTCCGGCGATCGGCATTCTGGCTGCCATCGGCATTATTTACGGTGCTCTTGGCTGTCTCGCGCAGAAGGATATGAAGAGGCTGATCGCCTTCTCCTCCGTGGCCCACATGGGTTACGTCATGCTTGGCATTTCCACGCTCACTAGCTTCGGGATCAACGCCGCGCTGTTCGGCATGGTCGCCCACGGCCTCATCACCGGCATGCTCTTCTTCTGTGCGGGTTCGATCAAGGAGCGGTTCCACACGCTGGAGATCAAACGTCTCGGTGGACTCCTGCAAACGATGCCGAAGCTCGGATGGATCCTTGGGTTCGCGTCGATGGCGTCGCTCGGACTACCGGGACTTGCCGGCTTCTGGGGAGAGTTTCCAGCCATCCTTTCGGCGTATCAACCGGCCGACGGACTCAACGTCACTCTGTTTCGCTGGCTCATGGTTGTGGCGGCGATCGGAACTGTCTTGGCCGCCGGTTACCTGCTCTGGCTCTACCAGCGCACGGCGTTCGGTGAGGAGAAGGCAGAGTGGAAGGGTCATCACTTCGACGATGTTCTTCCGACCGAATGGTTTGCCTGGGTGCCGATGCTGATCGGTATCGTCGCTTTCGGCCTCTGGCCCCGCCTCATGTTCAGCGTCACGGACCCTGCGGTTCAACAGCTGACCAGCGTCTTCGGAGGCTGAGACACGGTGCTTGCGCTCATCGGCGCGGTCCTCGCCAAAGGTGGGTGGACTGCCCCCCATCTCGACTACCACGCACTCGCGCCCGAGATCGTTCTCACCGCCGTAGCGATCGTGATTCTCGTCGCGGACCTCTTCATCGATGAGACCCGCAAGTACGTAATCACGACAATTGCAGGTGCCGGCCTTGCGCTGACCGCCATTCCGGTTCTGACGTTGGTTGTCGATGGCGGCGACCGCGTGATGTTCGACGGGGCATACGTCGTTGATCGGTATGCATTACTCCTGAAGGGCCTCTTCCTTCTCTCCGGGTACATCGTGCTGCTGATGTCGGCGACGTACCTATCGGAAGGCGACTACTACGAGGGTGAGTACAGCTTTTTGCTGGTGTGTTCGCTGCTGGGCATGCTGGTGATGACGTCGGCACGTGATCTCATTTCGATTTTCATCGCCCTGGAAACCCTGTCGATTCCCGCCTATCTCCTGGCCGGTTGGCGGAAGCGCGACCTCAAATCCAACGAAGCGATGATGAAGTACTACCTCCTCGGCGTGGTGGCGTCGACGGTGATGCTCTATGGCATGTCACTGCTCTACGGCCTGACGGGGGCCACGCAGCTGAACGCCGTCGCTGCGGGCCTTGACGGCAAGCCGATCGCGATCGTCGCGATCTTCATGGTCATCTGCGGGTTCGCTTTCAAGGTTTCGGCCGTGCCGTTCCATCAGTGGGCACCGGATACCTACGAGGGTGCACCGACACCGATCACTGCGTTCTTGTCCGTGGCGTCGAAAGCAGCCGGGTTCGTAGCGCTCACCCAACTCGTGTTCGTGGGCTTCCTCGGACGCCAGCACGTGTGGCAGCCAATCTTCTGGATTCTCGCTGTAGCGACGATGGTCGTGGGCAACCTGGTCGCCCTTCGCCAAACGAACATCGTTCGTATGCTCGCCTACAGCTCGATCGCCCAGGCGGGATTCATCCTGGCGCCGTTTGCAGTTGCCGGTGAGAACGCAAGCGCCGCCAAAAGCGCGTTCAGCGCAATTTCGATGTACCTGATTGTTTATGCGTTGATGAATCTCGGCGCGTTCGCGATGGTTATTGGCGTCGCTCGTAAGACTCGGAGTGGCGAAATCTCGTCGTTCGGCGGACTGTTCAGCTACGCACCCTTTCCTGCGTTGATGATGACGATTTTCATGTTCTCGCTTGCGGGGATTCCGCCATTGGGTGGCTTCTGGGCGAAGTTCTACGTTTTCAAGGCATTGATGGACGCTGGCACGGTTTGGGCCGTTGTGCTCGCTGTTGTGGCTGCGGCGAACTCCGTGATCGCGTTCTTCTACTACGCCAGCATCATGCGGGAGATGTGGATGCGCCCGGTACCCGACGGTGATGTGCGTCCGATCAAGTTCCCCACGGCGCTTGCGACCGCGACGGCCCTGTGTGCGATCGGCGTCATCGTGATCGGTGTGTTCCCCTCGGCGGTCACGCACCTCGTGGACCTCTCCGATCTGCGTTCCGGCGTCACCGCACTCGGCGGGTGACCGACACTCTTCGGCTCGGTGCTCGTCGATCCGTTGGCAGATCTGCAGCCGGTTGGCAGTCCATTCGTACTGCAGATCTGCCAATGGGCTGCGCGGCTGATTCGTTCGGGTGGGTCTGACGCATCGACCTTGGCGGCGTCGCTCGAAGGTGCCCCCTGATGGACGCGCTGGTCCACCGGATCATGGTGGAGGGTCCGGTTCCGTTCAGCGTCTTCATGGACGCTGCGCTCTACGGTCCTGCGGGCTTCTATACGAACGGTGGCGGTGCCGGCCGTCGGCGTGACTTCATTACGAGTCCAGAGACGGGCGAGCTGTTCGGCAAGGTCATTGCTCGCGCGCTCGATGCGTGGTGGGTGGAGCAGAGTTGTCCGGATCCCTTCATCGTCGCGGAGTGCGGTGCCGGGCCCGGTGCGTTGGCGCGCTCGGTGTTTCGGGCCGCGCCGGAGTGTGCGAGCGCGCTTCGATACCTCCTTGTGGAGCGGTCGGCGGTTCTGCGGGAGCGTCATCGCTCGGGCCGCTTGCCACTGGTCGATGTCACGCAGGTGTTGGGTGGGTTCGCCGCCGGGCCTATCGGCTTCGACGATGATGACTCGATTGCTCTGGCAGGGCAGGGGCCGCTGTTCGCGAGTGTGGAGGAGATTCCGGCGGTTGCCGTGCATGTCGTGCTGGCGAACGAGTTGCTCGACAACCTGCCGTTCGACGTCTTCGAGCGCGTTGCTGGTGGGTGGGCAGAGGTTCGAGTTGGTCTTGGGGATTCGGCCGGGTTCGGCGAGGTGCTTGTCGCGGCGGACCCGGAAATCGCGGTGCGCCTCGACGCGCTTGTCCCTCACGCTGGGTCGGCCGTCGTGCCCGGGCGTCGGGTGCCCTGGATCGGTGCGGCCCAGGCTTGGCTTGCCGAGTCGCTCTGCGGGTTGTCGGACGCAGGCCGCATCGTGTGTCTGGACTATGCCCGGCAAGCAACGTCCGAGTTCCTCGTTGAACGGTGGGAGGCGTGGTTGCGCACCTATCGGGGTCACGGTCGAGGCGGACACCCCTTGGACGCTCCTGGAACACAAGACGTGACCACCGATGTGGCCGTCGACCAGCTTGCCGGTGTACGTCGGCCGACGATCATGCGGTCGCAATCCGACTTTCTACGCGCGCATGGCATCGACCACATTGTCGCCGCGGCCGAGGCGCACTGGTCGGCGGTGTCGAGTCCGCCAACCCTCGGTGACCTTGCCGTCCGCAGCCTCATCACGGAGTCTGTGGCGTTGCTCGATCCGACCGCTCTGGGCGGATTCACCGTCTTGGAGTGGAGACGCTGAGAGTCCCAAAATCGACATCCTGCCTGCGTTCCGATGACACTGTCCCATGGGCGATTCTCGGCCCATAGTTCTTGTCGCCTCGCCTCGACCTACGAGCGAGCCCCCTCTGGTGAAACGTTTGCGCCGGTTAGCGTGAGCGTCGAGTCGGCGAAAGGATCACGAATGTCGTCTCTGGATTCGATGGAGGCATTGTTCGCGGCGGGCGCAGCGTGCGGGCGGTTGTTGATGGACCGCGGTGAACGAGTCGCCATCGGCGAGTGCAGCTGCGGGGGCCTGATCTCGGCCGCGTTGCTGGCGGTGCCGGGAGCGTCGGAGTTCTACGTCGGGGCTGCCGTTGTCTACACGCGCCCGGCGTTGCAGTCGCTATTGAGCGGCGTCGTGGAAGAACCGGTGCCCTTGCAGGGAGCAACTGAGCTGTGGGCACTGCATCTCGCGCGCTCATCTCGCGTCAAACTCGGTGCCGATTGGGGAATCGGTGAAGGTGGAGCGGCCGGGCCGACCGGAAACCGTTACGGCGACCCTGCCGGCCACGCGTGGTTCGCTGTGAGCGGACCGAGTGAAGCAGCGCGTCAGATACTCACAGGCGAGGACGATCGCTTGACGAACATGGTCGCGTTCGCAACGGCCGCGCTTGGCCTGTTCGCAGAACAACTGGCGTAAGGGAATTCACGCTGGACGGCGAAGCGGCAACTCGCGCTCCTGCAGTGCTAAGGCGGCGTAGTGCAATGCTTCCGAAATGTCGGCTGCATCAGATCGGGGTGTTCCGACAGGATTTCGTCCGTAGACATGCCATCGGCGACCATCGCGACGACCGAGGCGACAGGAAAACGCAACGACCGAATGCAGGGACCCCGCCCATTCGCTGCGCGTCCACCGTGATTCGGTCGAAGGTCATGTCACGAGCCTATGTCCGTGCGTCAAGACGTTGTATCCGAGATCGTGCGGATGGAGCGGATGCGGCGCGCTCGCTAGCCTCCGAGCCCATGACCGAGCCCACGCTTGACGCACTCCTGCACGAGAACCGCACGTTCCCGCCGCCCGCCGCCTTCGCCGCGGATTCGCTGCTCACCGACCGACGGTTCCACGACGAGGCGGGCGCTGATTGGAAGTCATTCTGGGCACGTCAGGCACGCGAGCTGATCACCTGGTCGAAGCCGTTCACCGACGAGCACGTGCTCGCCTGGGACCTCCCTTTCGCGAAGTGGTTCGACGACGGTGAGCTGAACATCAGCGTCAACTGCCTCGACCGCCACGTGGCCGCGGGTAAAGGTGAGAAGACGGCGTTCCATTTCGAAGGCGAGCCTGGCGATACCCGCACCATCACCTACGCAGAGCTCCTCGACGAGGTGCAACGGTTCTCGGCGGCACTGCATTCGCTCGGCGTTGGCCGAGGGGACCGCGTGGCCATCTACATGCCGATGATCCCCGAGGCCGCGGTTGCGATGCTCGCATGCACGCGTGTCGGGGCGGCCCATTCGGTGGTGTTCGGCGGGTTCTCGTCGGAGTCGCTACGCGACCGGATCAACGACGCCGACGCGAAGGTCGTCATCACCGCCGACGCCGGCAATCGCAAGGGCGCTCCGAGCGCGCTGAAGGTGCACGTAGACACGGCGATCGCCGAATGTCCAACCGTGACGAATGTCGTCGTGGTGAACCGCTGCAACACCGACGTGACGATGACGCCCGGCCGCGACGTGTGGTTCCACGACCTTCTCGCCACGTTCGGACCCGGAACGACCTGCGAACCAGAAAGTATGCGCGCAGAGGATCTCCTTTTCATCCTCTACACCTCGGGCACGACCGCCAAGCCGAAGGGAATCATGCACACGACCGGCGGCTATCTCACGCAGGTCGCGTTCACCCACAAGTACGTGTTCGATCTGCACCCCGAGACCGACGTGTATTGGTGCTCCGCCGACGTCGGCTGGGTGACGGGCCACAGCTACGTGGTCTACGGGCCCCTCACAAACGGCGCGACCAGCGTCATGTACGAAGGCACGCCCGACACGCCTGCAAAGGACCGCTGGTGGGACATCATCGAGCGGTACAAGGTTACGATCTTCTATACAGCGCCAACCGCCATCCGCTCGTGCATGAAGTGGGGCGTCGAAGAACCGCAGAAGCACGACCTGTCCTCGTTGCGGTTGCTCGGATCGGTCGGCGAGCCCATCAATCCGGAAGCGTGGATGTGGTACCACGAGCACATCGGCGGCGGACGCTGCCCGATCGTCGACACGTGGTGGCAGACCGAGACCGGCGGGATCATGATCACGCCGCTCCCTGGTCTGACGGTGCTGAAGCCTGGCAGTGCGACGTTTGCGTTGCCGGGTATCGGTGCCGAGGTGGTCGACGAGAAGGGCACGCCTGTCAGCGTCGGCGGCGGGTATCTCACCCTCAGCCACCCGTGGCCCGCAATGCTGCGCGGCATCTGGGGCGACTCGGAACGCTACAAAGCCACGTACTGGTCAACGTACTCCGACCGCTACTTCGCAGGTGACGGCGCCAAGCTGGACGACGACGGTTACCTGTGGTTGTTGGGCCGCGTCGACGATGTCATGAATGTAAGTGGACATAGGATTTCGACCACCGAGGTCGAGTCGGCATTGGTGGATCATCCGTCGGTCGCCGAGGCGGCTGTGGTCGGTGCGAACGATGCGACAACGGGCCAGGCCGTGATCGCCTTCGTGACGCTGAAAGGCGGGATGGACGCGAACGATGCACACGGCCAGATGTTGCGTTCACACGTGTCCACGAAGATCGGAGCGATTGCCCGTCCGAAGACGATCATCTTCACCGACGATCTCCCGAAGACGCGTTCCGGCAAGATCATGCGACGCCTCTTGCGCGATGTCGCCGAGGGCCGCTCACTCGGTGACACGACGACGCTGGCCGACCCGGATGTGGTCGCCGAAATCAAGCGCCGCGCCGACTCAGCCCCGCCGGAGGACTAAGCCGTGGTGTACCTCGGCGCGACCCTCATACGACCGAGGGCGATTGGCCCGCATCTTTGCCGTTCGTGCTCCCGGCTTCACGCCCGAGCTGATGGATGCAGCCCTCTTCGGGGTCATGGACGGTGTGCCTCGGTACACCGAACTGCCGAGCGACGTCGATGCCGAGAAGGAGACCAAGGTGGGCGAGACGCTCGGTTGGGTCTTCGCGGTTCAAGCGTTCCCGGAGGTTGAAGCTGAACACTCCTCCCGCAATTAGTAGGCGCGCTTGCTGCCGACCCGGCCCCGCAAGGCCAGTTCCGCCGCGGCGGCCGCTGCGAGTTCGAAGTTCCTCCCAACGCGTGAGCGCACCAAGACCAACATCATTCGGATGCTCCATGAGGTTCGGCTGGCGTTCCGCGAGTGGGGTAACCGAATGGTCGCTGCCGGTCATTTCGTCGAAGTCGAGGATTTCGGCTTGTTGTTGAGCGATGAGATCGCCGCCTTCCGCGCCGACCCTGCGTCCTTTACTGCGACGCTGGCCGAGCGCCGCGACAAGATGGGCCATGTTTGCGACGCTGGAGCCGCCGTTCATCCTCAACGGTGCGACGACTCACTACAGCGAATGGCCGGTCAATGGTTCCCGTGCGGTAACCATCGCCCAGTCGGGCGATGTGCTCACCGGTCTCGCCGGTGCGCCAGGCACCTACACGGGACGCGCTCGGGTCATCCTCTCGCCGGCCGACCCGGGCGCGCTGGAACGTCCTGATCGCGCCCATCACCGATCCGTCGTGGACGCCGCTCTTCGTCCCAGCCGGTGCCGTGGTGGTCAACGTCGACGCGCCAGCGAGCCATGCGGTGATTGTGTCGCGCGAGATCGGCCTGCCCTGCGTGGTATCGCTCACCGACGCCACTCGTCGCATTCCGGACGGCGCAATGTCACCGTCGATGGCTCAGCAGGCACGGTCACGATTCTCTAACGCGCGGCTCGTCGTCAGTCGAGCGAGCCGGGTCGAGCGATCCACAACGTGGGTTGGCCGGTGACCGAGGCGATGTGCTCGAAGTCGTGGTCATAGTGGACAACCGTGAGTCCGGCCAGTTCCGCATGGGCGGCGATCACCAGGTCCGGTGGTTTGCGACCCTTGATTCCACGGCCCGCGAGTGAACGCTGCACCTCGTCGGCTCGCTCGAAGGCTCCCGCAATGAACGGTTCCCGCGTCAGGCCACTAAGAACCTCGCTGAGTCGATCCCATTCGCGCTCGTTGGAGGCGGAGAATCGGTATTCGAGACCTGAGATTGGTGAATATCGGACGTCCTCAAGGGCCAGGAGCGTCGAAGCGACGCCGGGCTTTCTGAGGCGCGTGAGTACGGAGGTGTCAACGAGGTACATGGGTGCCGAGGCCCCACATTTGGTTACGGTCGTCAGTATCCGTATCCGGAAGCTGGGCGGCGAGGGTGAGTGCCGCTTCGAGCCGCCGACGTCGTTCTTTTCGTTCTGAAACCTCGGCGACCGTGGCCCGGATGAATGCCGACACGGTCATGCCGCACTCGGCCGCCAAGACCTCGAGCCGGTCATCGAACTCAGCCTCGAACCGAATCGATCGTGTGACAGTCTTTGTACCCATGCATGACATTGTTCTACGTTCGTATGACAATCGCAAGTTCAATCACTCTTCAGGGATCGCGCGAATGGTCGTGATCTACACAACCCACGCCGAAATCGGCTCGAAACGCCTCGTTCGAAGGGGGTTGAGTAGATCACGCTCGGGTTGTACGCGTGGCGGGATCTCGGGAGCAGGAACTCCTACGCTGTGGTGATCGGTTCCATTCCAACTACTGGCAAGCGGGTCCGCTCGCTGATCTCCACCGCAGTTGCGTTTGTGGTGATCGTCGTGGTCTTCACGTTGATCCTCCCGAAGATTGCGAATTATGGCGACGTTGTGCACGCCTTCAGCGAACTCACGCTGGGGTGGCTCGCCTTCCTCGCGGTTGCTGCCACACTCAACGTGGCGACGTATGCGCCGAATTGGATGGCTGCGCTGCCCGGACTCAGTTACCGCCGGTCGTTAGAAGTGACAATGGCCGGGACAGCCGTCTCCAACGTCGCACCCCTCGGCGGGGCGGTGAGCATGCCGATGCAGTACGGCATGCTCAAGGCGTGGGGCTTCGAGACGCACTCCGTGTCACGGGCGATGGTGCTGACTGGCATCTGGAACAACGTCATCAACCTCGCAATGCCACTCGTCGGACTCGTCGTGCTGACCGCCAGGGGCGGCAAGAACGCGGCGCTTCAGACGGCTGCGCAGATCGGCAGCCTCGTACTCCTGGTCGTACTCTTTGCGTTCTGGCAGGTGTTGCGCAGCGAGGTCGGCGCGCAACGGGTCGGACGGCTGCTGGACCGGGTGAGAGGTCCGATCGCACGATTCCGCAAACGTGACGTGCCAACCAACGGAGCGGCCACCCTGACCCGGTTCCGTCACGACAGCATCGAACTCATCCGCCGACGCTGGCTCGCGATCACATTCTCCACACTCGTCGGGGTGATGACGGTGTTCGTCGTGCTTGCGCTCTCGCTGCGGGCGGTCGGCGTGAATGGAAACCAGATCACGTTCACGGAAGCGTTCGCGGCGTGGGCGTCGACTCGGCTGCTTTCGACGGCGTTTCCGGTCACACCAGGAGGACTCGGAATCGTGGAAGTCGGACTGTCCGGAGCACTGGTCGGCTTCGGTGGCGACCACGGCCCGGTCGTCGCCGCCGTCCTTCTGTACCGCCTCCTGACCTATGTGCCCCCGATCCTGCTCGGTGGTGTTGCGTTCCTTACATGGCGGCGTCATGGTGGTCGGTCGGAGACGGTGTCGCTCATGGGCGACAATTGACGTCATGGACGAGCTCGGGGCCGCGTTGGCCGATGTGTCACGCCACTGCCTTCGGGGCGAACCGGTACCCGACGATTTGGCGGCGTTATGGCGCGCCCAGATGGCGGATGACACGGAACTTCTCGACGCCTTCGAGCTGACGCTGTTCGACGCGATCGACGACGATTTGTTCCAAGGTTTCGGCGTGGCCGACGGCGTCGAGGCACCGGTGGCTGCTGGATTCGATCGCATGGCCAAGCAGATTTGCTGGGTCGCGGAGATTCTCGATGGCTCGATGGTCGGCTACTGGGTCGGGGAGGAGCAGCGTCGAATTAGCGACTCGCCGGTGGTCGTCTGTGACCCCGAGGGACAGTTCGAGCTGGGTGCCCGGACGCTGAGCGAGTACCTCCTCGACTGCACCGACCCGGAGGACGCGGAGGATTTCGTCGAGGTGCGCCACGCGCTGGAGACGCTGGGCATCCGGGTCGACGTCGAGGATCATGAGGCGATCTGGGACCGGATCGACTCGTTCGACGACCCGAACGGGATGGTGCTCGGCTACGTGGTCGAGGAGCGGATGCGTGGCTGAGGAGCCCGTCCAGACCGGGGCTCGCCCGAAGGGACTCACGTATCGACCGATGAACTGGTGGTGGCGGGCAGCTCCGATCGTGGGGGGCCGGGCCGTGATCTTCGACATCGACGGTGTGCTCGCCGATGCGCGTCACCGTCAGTACCTCGTGACCGGGCAGCGTCGCAACTGGGACATGTTCTTCGAGCTGTGCGGCAAGGACCCGCTGATCGAGCCGACGGCGACGATGGCGCGCCTGCTTGACCCGAAGCTCACGATCATCTTGATGACCGCGCGCCCGAGTTGGGTGGCACCGGAAACGCTGGAGTGGCTCGATGAGCACGACGTGCGCTGGGACCTTCTGCTCATGCGCGAACACGGCGATTACTCGATGGCTCGCGACTTCAAGCACTTCTCCACGACCGAGCTGCGCAGCTACGGCTTCGAGCCCGAGTTGGCCTTCGAGGACGACATGCGCAACGTCCATATGTTCGAGCAGGTCGGCGTTCCGTGTGTGTACATCCATTCGGGGTACCACTGAACCTGTCGTCGGTTGGGTTGGGCGTCATGGCGGCGTTCGCGGCCGGGTTCGTCGACGCGGTGGTCGGCGGCGGCGGGCTGATCCAGCTCCCCGCGATCACACTGGTCCTCCCGAAGTCGACAGCGACCGACGTGATCCTCGGGACCAACAAGTTTGCGGCGGCTGCGGGAACGTCGATCGCCGCGGTCTCGTATCGGCGACGTCTCGGGGTGGTCGGTGAACTACTCGTTGCGGCAGTCGTGGCAGCGATGTCGGCGAGCTTCGTGGGCGCTCGGCTCAGCAGCGCAGTGCCGAAGGACGCCTTCCGTCCGATCATCATGGTGGTGCTCGCCGGTGTGCTGCTTCTGACGCTGCGGCACCCGGATCTCGGCACCCGCAGTGTCGTTGCGTTACCGCCAGCGGTTCGCCGACCGCGGTTGCTGGGCGTCGCCGCCGTTGTCGGTCTCTATGACGGAATGGTCGGTCCGGGTACGGGGACGTTCTTCACGATCGCGTTGGTGGTGCTGGTCGGCTTCGACTTCCTCACAGCGACGGCCACCGCCAAGGTGCTCAACGTCGGCACGAACCTCGCCGCGCTCGGGTGGTTCCTGCCGCACGGTGCGATCACGTGGTCGCTCGCCGTACCGATGGCAGTGTCGAATCTCGTCGGCGGCTTCATCGGTGCGCGACTCGCACTTCGACGCGGCGCAGCATTTGTGCGGGTGTTCTTCGTAGTGGTCGTGACGGCGCTGTTCTGCAAGCTCGGCTGGGACACGCTTCGAGGGTGAAGCTTGGCGCTGTGACCTGGCGGGTATCACCGGTGCGTGGTCGCGGTACGTCCGGTCCAATTGCGGTGCATGCGGGCGCACATTCTGCACCGCAATAGGTCCTGTTGTACCGCGACCGAGTTGAGGCCGCCCTGCATGACAACTAAGGTTGTCACGTGGAGATCCTTGCGAGCGCCCGCAACACGGAATACCAGATGATGACATTCGACATGCCTATGAAAACGCCGTCGCAGCGATCAACAGCTCAACCCAACCGGGGTTCGTGATGCTCGTAGGGGGAAGCCGGACCGGGGAACTCCTCGAGATCGGAACCGTCTCCGAGACGACTGGAGTACGTGATCCACGCCATGGTTGCACGACCGAAATATCTTCGCCTGCTAGATGCACGAAAGGAATAGCGATGCCCAAAACGATCCCAACCTCTGTGACCACCAAACACCCCGCCGACTTGACTGAGTCCGATGTCGATGCGCTTCTGGCCGACTTCGATGCAACACCAGACTCCGAGTACGTCGTTGTCGGTGCCGATGTCCTGGCTGAGTTGCGTAGTGCGGCGGCCACGCGTCGCGCCGCGGACGCACGAGTCGAAGCAGCAGTAGCGAAGGCTCGGCGCAACGGACTTTCATGGGGCGTCATCGGACCACAGCTCGGTTTGACTCGACAGGGAGCCCGTCAGCGGTTCGACCGCTGACGACCGTCGCGGACCACCGGCAACAAGCGGGAACTGCTGCGGAGGCCGAGCGTCAGTCGCGGAAGTTCTTGTACTGGAGTGGAATGTCGAAGTCCTTCTCCTTGAGGAACGCGATCGCGGCCTGCAGGTCGTCACGCTTCTTGCCGGTGACGCGGACCGCCTCGCCCTGCGTTTGGCTCTGTACCTTGACGCCCGACTCCTTCAGCGCCCGATTGACCTCCTTCGCCTTGTCGGAAGAGAGTCCCGCCTTGAGCGTGATCACCTGCCGGGCCGTGCCGCGGGTGGCCTCCTCGACCTTGCCGTAGTCGAGCGTCTTCAGGGAGACGCCACGCTTCACGAACTTCTCTTCCAGCACCTGCACGAGTGCCTTGAGGCGGTCCTCGGTGACGGAGGCGCACGTGAGGACGAGACCGGCCAGCTCCATGGAGGAATTGGTGTCCTTGAAGTCGAACCGGGTTCCGACCTCGCGCTGGGCTTGGTCGACGGCGTTCTTCACTTCCTGCTCGTCGATCTCGGAAACAACGTCGAAACTGGGCATGACGACAGGCTAACGTGGCAACCCGCAACATAGGGGTCGGTACCCAAGCGGCCAACGGGGGCAGACTGTAACTCTGCTGCGAGAGCTTCGAAGGTTCAAATCCTTCCCGGCCCACACTCTCTGGGGAACTGCGGTCACGCAGTTCCCCAACGTCGCGTGTCGATGTCTGATGATCGACGGGGCCCCAACCCCATCGACGGTGTTCATTTCCTCCGCAGGGTCCGCGCGATCGCCGTGGTCGACGGGGTCTAACTCGTCGACGTGTGTGCTCTTCCGCTCGGTGCCGGTGAAGTGATGAGCCACTATCCCGATCGCCGGTGCCATGGTCTTCTTCGCTCCCGTGGGATGTGCGGAGTCGGCGTCGTCGGTACTGGCGATGTCGACGTGCGGATTACCCTCTGTCCGGTGCGTATTCGGATCGAGTTCACGATCGAGCCCTTCGTGGAGGGCACGCCAGGGCCTCACGTCAAGAGTGCCCTCGACCAGCTCCGTGCGCGCGGGATCGAGCCCGACGTGGGTCCGTTTGCCAGCACCATCGAGGGCGAGCACCACATCCTCCTGAAGGCGCTCGAACCGCTGGTCACTGCGTCACTTGCCAACGGGGCGTCGAACGTGGCGATCGGTGTGTCGAAGGTGCGCGAGCCGACCGAGCGCGACCGGGTCTTCGTGGACGCGCTTGCCCCCCTGCTCGACGCGACCGGCTCGGAATTTGTGGCGGTTGACCGCATGCGTCCTTCCGACACGCCGGTGCACTGGCAGGGCGAGCTGCTCGGCGGCATCCGTGTGCAGCAGGCACCGAGTGATTTGCACGGTGGACTCGATCTGCTGATCAACGAGGTCGAGGCGGAACTCGGCGGCGAACTGCACACCTTGAGCCGTGCGCAAAAGCAACGTGCCGCTCGCATCCTCGAAACCCGCGGGGCCTTCCGGTTCCGTGGTGCGGTCGAAGAGGTCGCCGACGCTATGGGCGTCAGCCGCGTAACCGTCTACAACTACCTCAACGCGGTTCGTTCCATCCGCTGACCTGTGGTTCGTGCGCGATGTCGCTCCCGGAGCGAGAATTCGCACACCGACGTCGGCGTGGCTCGGAACCGGCGGTCACCATGTTGTTCTCAGCGCAACAAATCGACCGGGTAAAGCCTGAACGGTTCGTCCATCGCCCGTGCGGAACGTCAAGCTCACGACCCCTAGCGTCGTCTCGTGCCTCTCGCCCCCGCAACGGCCCCGATCGTCCTCGCGCTTCGGCCCCACGACACGCTCGACGCTGCTGCGACCTCGGCAGCGAGGTCGCTCGGCCTACCCGTCGACTCGATCGACCGCACACCGCTCGTCTTCCTCGACGGCCACCTCAGCGTCGCCGACATTGCACTCCTGAGTGACCGGCTCCTCGCCGACCCCCTGTTGCACGAGTGCACCCGAGAAGAATGCACGCCAACGAGCACCGAATCGATCATCGTCGAGGTCGTTCGCCGAGCCGGTGTCACCGACACGGAGGCCGGGGAACTCGTCGCGGCAGCCCACCGCCTCGGCATCGATCTGCACGCCGCGGCGACCGGCCGTCGCTACGAGATAACCGGCGAACTCGACGCTGCACAGCTCGACCTTCTCGTGCACCGTGTCCTCGCGAATGCCGTCATCGAGGAGATCGCCTTCGGGCCCGTCACCCCGACCTTCGCGTCCGACACCGATGAAACGGCACCGTCCGTCGAAACCTACGACGTTGCGTCGATGACCGACGATCAACTCGACGCCCTCAACGCCGAGCGGTCGATGGCACTCGACAAGGCCGAGCTGCTCGTGCTCCGCGAGTACGCCCGCGGCGTCGCACGGTCCACCACCGACGTGGAACTCGAAACGATCGCGCAGACGTGGAGCGAACACTGCGCGCACAAGACGTTCCGCGCCGCCATCACCACCACGACGGGGGAGAAAGTCGAGCCGCTCCTCGCTCAGCTCCGCCGAAGCACCGACGAGATCGCTGCGCCCTGGGTCGTGTCGGCGTTCGTCGGCAATGCTGGCATCGTCGAGTTCGAGCCTGGGCATCAGCTCGCCGTGAAGGTCGAGACGCACAACCACCCGAGCGCGGTCGAGCCGTTCGGCGGTGCGAACACCGGCGTCGGTGGCGTTGTGCGCGACGTCATGGCCGCACCCGCGCACCCGGTCGCTGTGACCGACGTCCTCTGCTTCGGCCCGCTCGACACCCCATTGAGTTCGCTTCCCGCGGGCGTGCTTCCGCCTCGCCGTATCAGCGATGGCGTGATCGCCGGTGTGGCCGACTACGGCAACAAGCTGGGCGTGCCGAACGTTGCTGGCGCGGTCCTCTACGACCCCGGGTACGTGGCGAACCCGCTCGTGTTCTGCGGCTGCGTGGGGCGCGTCCACAAGGGTGCCTCGAAGATCACAACGCCCCAGCCCGGCGACCGGGTAATCGTCGTCGGTGGCGCGGCGGGGCGCGATGGGATCCGTGGTGCCACGTTCTCGTCGATGACGATGGACGCCACCACGGGCAGCGTCGCCGGAGCCTCGGTGCAGATCGGTGATCCAATCGTGGAGAAGCTGCTCATCGATCTGCTCGACGATCTGATCGACCGCGACGACCCACTCGTACGCGCGCTTACTGACTGTGGCGCGGGCGGACTGTCGTCGGCGGTAGGGGAGATGGCCGACGGCGTCGGTGCGGACGTCGAGCTTGACCTGGTGCCGCGCAAGTATCCGGGGCTCGCGCCGTGGGAGGTCTGGCTCTCCGAGGCGCAGGAACGGATGGTGCTCGCCATCGAGCCCGCCCGGATGGACGACGTGGTTGCTATGGCGAAGCGCCACGGAGTGCTGCTTGCCGATCTCGGCACGTTCACCGGAGACCACCGACTGATCGTTCGTTCGGGTGGCGTGGCCGTGCTCGACCTATCGACCGAGTTCCTTCACA
>JAYSSR010000008.1:0-15132 GCA_043720395.1 Acidimicrobiia bacterium | reverse complement strand
CCGGTCGCCCGGCCGGTCGCCCGGCCGGTCGCTCGGACGGTCAGTCCGACCACCCGACGCCCACCGAGGTCCGCTGCCTGAGGCCGGGCGTCCAGGTGCGGCAGCGGAATCGGCGCGGGGCGTCCACGGACGCGCAGGGCGATCGGGAGTCCACGGACGCTGCTCGCGCGCACCCGGTGCGCCAGTTCGACCCGGGCCACTTGGGCGGCCCTTCCAGTCGCCGCTTCCCGCCGGGCGCGGACGATCGCGATCGGCACCGGGACCTGCGGACCACCGGTTGCCAGCCTCGGGACGATACGGCTGCGACCGATCAGCACCCCGATCGCTGCCCCGATCAAAGCTCCGGCCGGGACCGCGGTCGAAACCGGACTCGCGTCGAGCGGCGGGCTCGAACGGCCGTCCCCGACCGTCATCGGAGAAGGCTGGTGCCGACGAATCGGCACGGGGAGCAGACCGCCAGCCATCGGACGCGCCGCGTCCCTCGGACGCCGGACGGCGGTCGTCGCGCCACGAACGGCGGGCGTCCGCGGGAGCTTCCGGGCGAGCGTCGAACGCGGGCCGGGCGGCGTACGCAGGCCGGTCGTCGCGGCGCGGACTCGCACCGTAGGAGGGTGCCCCCTCTCGACGGAAGTCGTCACGACGTGGCATTGCGCCGTACGACGGCGCACCCTCGCGACGTGGTCCGCCGGGCGTCCACGGACGATCGCGCTCTGGACGCGGTGCGCCACCATCGCGAACCCCACCGGAACGATTCTCGTACGGACGACCGGCTGACGGACGCGACTCGAACGGGCGAGACTCAAAAGGACGCGAAGCGGAGGTCCGCGACTCGTAGCCGCGGCCTTCTGGACGAGAAGGCGTCCGGGGACCACGAGGACCGTCCACTCGAGGTGCGCGATCGCGATCTCGCTCCCACGAGCCGGGGCGATCATTCGACGACGGATGAGTATCGCGATCACGCGACGTCGGCCGGGCATCACGGTCGCGGTCCTGGTACGAAGCACGCGCCGGTGCTGCGTCACGATCGCGGTACGCAGGACGGCTCGGGGCGGTGTCGAGGTGTTCATCGACGACGCTCAACTCGGCGTTCGTCCACGTTTCATGCGCGGGCGTCGCAGTGGGTGCCGATGACGAAGCCGCCACGGCAGTGCCTCGGGCCGCAGCAAGTTCGACGAGCGCAGCCTTCGCTCCGTTCATGTCGACCTGCGAAACGTCGAAGCCGAGACGCTTGTGCATCAGCGCGGCCGGACGGAGCTGCTCCTTGCGGTAGAAGTTCACCACGAGGCCGGTCTCTCCGGCACGAGCCGTGCGACCGGAGCGGTGGATGTAGTCCTTCTCCTCCTGCGGCGGGTCCATGTGCACTACGACCTCGACGCCGGCCACATGCACGCCACGCGCCGCAACGTCGGTAGCGACCAGCGCGACGGATTCACCCTGTGCCCAGCGCTTCAGCGCACCTTCGCGGGCGTTCTGCGTCATGCCGCCGTGCATGGCGAACGCCTTGACGCCGAGCGAGTCCAGTGCGTCGGCAACTCGCTCGGTGGCGAAGCGGTTCTTCACGAACACGATTGCCCGCTTGACGTCGCCCAGAAGTTCGGCCAGGTCCTGGAACTTGCGCTCGTGCTTCGTGACAACAAGGAGGTGCTGCGCTCGTTGCGCGCCGGCGTCATCGTCTTCGTCGGTGCCATCGATCTCGTGGACGACCGGGTTGTTGAGGTAATGCTTGACGAGTTCGTCGACATCGCCGTCGAGCGTCGCCGAGAAGAACAGGATCTGACGCTTCTCGTTGACCTGGTCCATCAGCTCGCGCACCTGCGGCGTGAAACCCATGTCGGCCATACGGTCGGCCTCGTCGATGACCAGCAGCTCCACCTCGTCGAGGCGGCAATCGCCACGGTTCACAAGGTCGATCAGGCGTCCGGGGGTTGCCACGGCGATATCGACGCCACGACGCAGGTCGTCGATCTGATGGTGCAGGCCCGCGCCGCCGAAGAATGCAGTGACCCAGCGATCGGTCGCTCTGGCGTACGGCACGAGGACCTGTGCGACCTGCTTGGCAAGCTCGCGGGTCGGCACGAGAATCAGAGCCTTGGGTGCCTTCGGAGCGGCTTGCGGGCAGCGTGCGAGGAGCGCCAGGCCGTAGGCGAGCGTTTTACCGGAACCGGTTGGGGCGCGGCCGAGGACGTCGCGTCCGGCGAGCGCGTCGGGAAGTGCTGCTGACTGCACCGGGAAAGGTGTGTCGATACAGGCGTGCGAGAGGGCGTCCAGAAGACGCGGTGAAACGCCGAGCGCGGCGAACGCGGCGGAATGTTCCGACGGATCGACCACCGGGATCGGCGTGGTTTCGCGGCGCTTGTCGGGCGAGCGAGGGCCGGTCGGACGCTTGCCGCCGAACTTGTTGGCGGGACGGGAGGGACGCGATGATGAGGAGGCGCGGGCGTCGTAGGAACGACTCGCCCGGTCAGCGGGAAAAGGCATGGGTACTTTCGGTTTTCGTATGGGTTGATCAACCTCACGCACGAAACCGAGGACGACCATGACCGACATTGGCGTCGGAATGCATCCATGTTACCCGCCTCACCCGACCTCCGACGTCGAATACAGCTGCAACTTCCGTCACACGGACGCCACACGGGGGACTGCTCGCGAACCGCTGCGCACCGCGACGGGCTGCTGGCGTTCTTCGTCGCGGTACATCCGGTCCGCTTGCGGTACGTTCGGGCGCGCCAAGTGCGCCGCGAACGCACCGGATGTACCGCGACCATGCAGTTGCCGTGTCAGCTGTAAGCGCGAGCAGTTGCTCAAAGCGCGGCCGAGCGGTAGTGCGAGAGGTGGCGTACGGTGGCGGCATGGCCATCACCGGTATCCGCACGGGCGCACCCGAACCTCGGCCCGACGACGCCTCAGAAGCAGACGCCGCAGGCGCCCCGGCGAAGAAGGCCATTCCCGTGAAGCGTCTGGCCGGACGTCGCTCCCCCGCCCAGGCGAGTGGCGACGAGACCCGCCTGAAGATCATCCGCGCATGCAAGGAAGCGTTGAACACCGAGGGCATCACGGGAGCGTCCGCCCGCACGATTGCGCGCCTCGGTGACTTCAACCAGGCGCTGATCTTCTACCACTTCGGCTCGGTCGAGGGCCTCCTGATCGCCTCGGCGAAGTCCGAGGGCGAGGTTCGCTCCCGACGGTACGCGGAGCGGTTCGGTTCCGTTTCGACGCTGCCCGAACTGATCGCGATCGGACGCGAAGTCCACCTCGAGGAGCAGGCCGACGGCAGCGTCAACGTCCTCACGCAACTGTTGGCCGGCGCGGCATCATCGCCGGACCTCCAGCGCGGCATCCTCGAGGCCATCAAGCCGTGGATGGCCCTTGTCGAGGAGGCCACCGCAAGGGTGTTGCAGGGTTCGTCGCTCCTCACACTGGTGCCGACCGGTGAACTCGCGTTCGCGATCACGGCATTCTTCCTGGGGGTCGAACTCCTTACCGGACTCGATCCAGCGGGTGATCGGGCGGGAACGCTGTTCGACTCATTCGAGCGTGGAGCGTCGCTCCTTCAGACGCTGGTCGCTGCAACTCGCTGAAGCGCCAGGTTCGACCGGGGCAAGCTAACGTCACCGGCCGTTCGTTGAACCCGGAGGATGGTCGTGAGCAACCCTGGAGATCGCTGGCGCCGTGGATGGCTCCTGCTTGTGGCAGCCCTGATCGCTGCCGCTGCGCTATTGCTTGCCCGCTGCACTGTTGACAATAACAGCCGTAACGTCGTTGGCACGTCGGCCGAAGTGATCCAGATCACGCCACCGGCTTCGGCGACCGAAGTCCCGACCGATGGAGGAGCGACCGTATCGCCGGTTACGGAGCCCGTCGAGACCGCGCCGCCCATCACCGAGCCGCGGACCACGGTCGCGCCTGCGGCCACCACGACCACCACGACGCTCCCGCCCGATGCTGCGGAAACGGTGCAGGCCATCGCCGAAGCGATCGAACTCGAAGGCATCGAGTTCGTCATCGGCTCGGCAGAACTCACTCCCGCCGCAACGTCCACGCTCGACAAGGTCGCAGACACGCTCAACGCCAACCCGGAGGTCAAGGTGGAGATCGGCGGCCACACCGACAACACCGGCGTCGCGGCGTCGAACCTCAAGCTCTCGCAACAACGCGCTGAAGCTGTGCTCGCCCACCTCGTGACGAAGTCGGTGGACGCCGCCCGGTTGACCGCAGTCGGGTACGGCCAGGACCGGCCGATCGACGACAACACCACCGACGCCGGGCGAGCCCGAAACCGTCGCATCGAGTTCACACCCGCCTGATCACACCCGCCTGACCACTCCCGCCTCAGACTGCTCGGAGGAGCCACCATGTCCGCATCGTCGTACTCGTCCGGACCGTCAACCATGCCGCTGCTCGGCGAGACCATTGGCGCAAACCTCGATCGGATGGTCGCGAAGTTCCCTGACCGCGAACTGCTCGTGAGCTGCCATCAGAACCTCCGCTACACCTATGCCGAATTCAACGAGGTGGTCGACCTCGTCGCTCGGGGACTGCTCGATCTCGGGCTGCAGGTCGGCGACCGGGTCGGGGTGTGGTCACCGACGTATGCAGAGTGGACGCTGGTGCAGTACGCCACCGCGAAGGTCGGCGTCATCCTCGTGAACATCAACCCGGCGTACCGGTTGCACGAACTTGCGTACGCACTGAACCAGTCGGGCTGCCGATTCTTCTTCGCTGCACCGTCGTTCAAGACGAGCGACTACCGGGCGATGGTTGCCGAGGTCACCCCGAACATTCCGGCTCTGGAGCGGACGATCTTCTTCTTCTCCCCCGAGTGGGACGCGCTGCTTACCGCCGGCCAGACCGTGTCTGCGGATGCACTTCGTACGCGCGCCGATGGTCTCCAATTCGACGACGCCATCAACATCCAGTACACGAGCGGCACGACCGGTTTCCCCAAGGGGGCGACGCTCTCGCATCACAACATCTTGAACAACGGCTTCTTCGTCGGGGAAGGTCTGCGCTACACGGAACACGACCGGATCTGCGTCCCGGTGCCGCTGTACCACTGCTTCGGCATGGTGATGGGCAATCTGGGTGCCACGACACATGGTGCCTGCGTCGTCTATCCCGATGCGGCATTCGATCCCGCGGCGACGCTGCGGGCCATAGCGTCCGAGCGGTGCACGAGCCTGTACGGCGTGCCCACGATGTTCATCGCTCAGCTCGGCCATCCCGACTTCGCGGGTACCGACTTCAGCTCGCTGCGCACCGGAGTGATGGCGGGATCGCCGTGTCCGGTCGAGGTCATGAAGCAGGTGCAGAACCAGATGCACATGCCCGAGGTCGGTATCGCGTACGGCATGACGGAGACGTCGCCCGTCAGCACACAGACGGCGACCGACGACACGATCGAACGGCGCACCGGCACGGTCGGTCGGGTGCTCCCCCACGTCGAGGTCAAGGTCATCGATGCGGAGACCGGGAACGTCGTCGCGAGGGGCGAGACCGGCGAATTCTGCACCCGCGGGTACAGCGTCATGCTCGGCTACTGGAACGAGCCGGACAAGACCGCGAACTCGATCGACGCGGCCGGATGGATGCATTCCGGTGACCTTGCGGTGATCGACGACGAGGGCTACATCAACATCGTTGGACGGATCAAGGACATGATCATCCGCGGTGGCGAGAACGTGTACCCCAGTGAGATCGAGCAGTTTCTGTACAGCCACCCGGCGGTGGCCGACGTGCAGGTCATCGGCGTCCCCGATCTCAAGTACGGCGAGGAGATCATGGTGTGGGTCAAGCTCGCCGAGAGCGTCGACGCGGCATCCGTGTCCGCCGAGGACATACGCGACTTCTGCCGGGGCAAGATCGCGCACTACAAGGTCCCCCGCTACGTGAAGTTCTCCGAGGAGTTCCCGATGACCGTCACGGGCAAGGTCCGCAAGGTCGAGATGCGCGAAGTCTCAATCGTCGAGCTCGGTCTTGAGGACGCTGCCGCGGTCAAGAACGCGTGACCGGCACGTCTGTCCCCGAGTACGTCGAGGTCGTCACCGACGAGCGACTCTGGCGCTTCGACGCCCGCTTCCTTCGCAGCTCGTGGCGCTGCATCTACGGCGGCGGCTGCCGTGGCCTGCACCGGACGCAGGATGCTCTCCGCGCAGACGGTTGCTGCACGGAGGGTGCGGCGTTCACCGACGGCGAGGATTTCTCGATCGTGTCAAGCGCTGTCGCCAAGCTCGCGCCGAGTCGGTGGCAGCACGCCGCGACGGCGAAACGGATCGGATGGTTCAAACGGCTTCCGAACGGTCTCATCGGAACCCGGGTCGTCGACGAAGCCTGCATCTTCCTCAACCGACCGGGCTTCGTGACCGGCCCAGGCTGTGCGTTGCACTTCGCGTCGTTGGCGCGTGCCGAGCGTCCGATCGACGGCAAGCCGAACGTCTGCTGGCAGTTCCCGCTCCGTCGAACCGACACCGTGGACGCAGACAGCATGGCGGTGTCGACAATCCATCCGTGGGTGGCGTCGGATTGGAAGGCTGCGGGCGGCGAACGGTCCTGGTTCTGTACGAGCGCGTCGGAGGCGTTCACCGCTGCTGACCCCGTGTGGCTGACGCTTGCCGACGAGCTCCGCGAAATCACCGGGTCGACGGTCTACGACCGCCTCATCGACGCCCTTCGCGCCCACTGACCCACCCGCCAGCCGGAGCAGCAACTCGCGAGCGGCTAGTGCCAACGCCGATACCCGGTGCCGCTGAGGCAGGCCCCCGGCCCGACGCTGGCGGCGCGCCGGGGGCTGGCGGTGTGGCGACTCGTACAACCGGCACGACCGGCGTCCGGGTAATCGCATCGACAATGGATGACCACGTGAACGCACTTCCGTTCGATCGGCCAGCACACGCCGCGATGTCCTGTCGAACGATCGGCCAGGTCCCGTACAGCGAATCGAAGTTGCTCGTACCCCGGTCGCAACCATGTGCTTGCGTGGTGTCGTCGGTGATGTAGAGATAGTCACTTGTTGCTCTCGCTTGGGCGACAATTCCCGCCACGTCCAGATCGGTGACAGCGTACAGAATGTGCCAGATCTTTACGTTCGCATTCGCCTGTCGAAGAACTGCCGCATTGGCAATCAGCGCGTTGCGGGCAGCGAGGTACGCGGACGTTGACCCCTCAAAGTTCACGACCACATCAGCCTCATTGGCGAGACAACCCCCGGAGACTGTTCCCGGATTCAGGATGACACGTGCGCCCTTGGCGCGTGCGACTTCGGTCATCAGTCGACGGGTGTCATTCGGGCAGCTTGGTGAAGCGTCATCGAAGAAAACGTTGTTGATTCCGTATACCTGCCGGTAACGGTCGATCTCGTCACCTGCGATCGCAGGCGTGCGAACACAACCCGGGTCGGTGCCATTCGTGTTGGACCAAACGTACCCGAACGTCTCTATCCCGCTCGAAACGAGCGCCTGGGAACGTCGTATGAACTGCTGCTCAAGCGTCGCCAAATAGTTCGGCGAGGTCGCGACCAACACCGGATCGTTCGGAAAACGGGACGACACGAAGTCGTCATCGAATCGAAGTCCCGCCAGATTCGGCCCGGTGCCCGGGTCATTTGGGGGCGTGTATCCGTCGCATCGTATCTCTGCGTAGACGTTTGGTCCGTTGCGAGGATTGATCACGGCAATTGGCGTCAGCGAGGCCCGGTCGATGATGGCCTCCCACCCCCGTAAATCGTCCGAGAAGATGTACGCCGGGATGGCCGGACGAAGCGAGGAGAGACTCTGAGCGACACTCGTCGAAGGTCGTGCGGAAACAATCAACACCAGAATGGCCGCCACGGCGAGAACCGGTTTGCTCGCCCGACGCATTGCGTGAACCTACCAGGGGCAAGGTGGCCACCACGCCGAGGAACTACGGGGAGTAAGTCGACGAGTGCGCGGCGGCCCGGCGGCGGGGCGTCCGGAGCCACCAGGCGAGCGCACACAGGGGGCCGGTGAGGATGGGCAGCACGAATGTGCAGGTGCGATAGAGGGCGAGCGCACCGATCGCGTGGTTCGTGTCGAGCCCGGCGGTGTGCAGGGTCGCAACGAGGCCGACGTCGACCACGCCCAGACCACCGGGGATCGGCACGAACGCGCTCAGCACTTGCAGGAGCGCGAACGTCCGGAGAATCGTGAGCAGCGGGATGGTCGCGCTGGGAGCGACGGCCGACGCGCATGCGGCCACGAGCAGAGCGGCAACCAGATGGGCACCGATGGACGCGAGCACGATGAATGCCCCGTTGGAACGAAGCACGCCGATTGCTCGGCGCTGGAGGAGTGCAACGCCGATGCGCACGTCGCCGCTCGGCAGGGCACTGCCGACCCTTGTGCCCAGCACACCTCGTGTCCGCTCGACGATTCGGTGAACGATCTTCGGAGTTGTGTCACCATGAAGCAGCCGTGCACCTCCAATGACCATCACCGCAATCACAACGGTACTCATGATCGCAACCATCACCTCGATTCGAGTGGCCTGGCCTGATGCAACAAGGGGAAGCGTGTGAGCGTCGGCGATGAGCCACATCGCAAACGTCGGAACGAGTGACGTGAGCACGATGGCGGCCGTGACCGATGTCGGGTCGACACCCCATGACCGAAGCATTGCAACCCGAAGGCCGGTTCCGACCCCCGCTCCCCCGATGACGCTGTGCGATGCGCCGGTGTGCGCCTCGACGGCCACCGCCATCCGGCGCAACGACACGCCATCGACGCATGCCTGGTGGAGGAACGCATTGATTGCGCGTTGCGCAATCACCAGCCCACCGACGACGATTATGGCTCGCAGACGCATCGCCATGACATCGCGCGCCACGACGGTGACGCGGTGCCAGTTCAGGAACATCGAACCGACGAGGAGGACGACTGCGGGGAGAGCTGCGAACCGTGCGATGTTCGGGCGCGTGGTTGGCCGGGTGGACCGTGACGCTCCCAACACGGGCGTGCCTACGAACGTCTGCGCGCCGAGTCCCAACTCCATGACTGAGTCATCGCCACCACGGTGCGTGGTCTGAAGAGAAATCGTCCTCCTTGCCCATTCGGGTGTCTGCTGACTGGGTGCTGCGACTCACTGCCAAGCGCCCCGGCACTCGGCGTTCGGCGGGCCCGAGTCCGCGTCCGAGTCCGTGTCCGAGTCCGCATCGACCTACGACGCGGCGTCAAAACGTCGCGAAACGTTCGCCGCATACGAATACGCCGACATCCAAGGCGACCCAGCGAACCCGTCGAGGGGGTCGCCTTGGGTGAACACAGTTGCCGACCACTGTTTCGAGGTCCGGTCGTACTTCGCCCCCGACGCGGTGGAGGGGCGTCAGCCCAACGACCGAAGAGAGGCGGAAGCTGCTGTCGCTGCTCACCGTTACCGGTCGGCTGCGACAGGTCCGGCGGCAACCTTTCGGTGGTGGGCTCGCCCACCCCCTTACATGTACACCTCACCCAAAAGAGCCGAAAAAGGTTCGTACCCGTCGCGAGACCCACCCCGGTACCCGGGGGCTGCGATCAGGCGAACCCCTCGCGTCGAACGGCGGACGCCGCTACGCCGAAGGCGTCCGGGCCGACTGAGTGTTCAGCTGCGTTAGGAGGCTACGGGCTCGAAGCTGAGTGGCACCGGGTCGCTGTCGGGGTAGGTGACGGTGAGGTTCAGTTCGCCACCGGTGGCGGCTACGTAGCGGCGCAGTGTGGACAGGAGGAGATCGGCGCGGCCTTCGAGCTTGGACACTTCGGACTGGGTCATGCCGAGGAGTGCGCCGATTTCTGTTTGGGTGAGTGCTCGGGCTTGGCGGATCTCGCGAAGGGCTCGCGTGCGGGCCTCGATGCGCGTGGTGGTCCGGTCGAATGCTGCTTTGGCGATCGGGTTGGCTTGAACAGCCGCGTAGTGCTCCGTGAGGGGTCGTACTGCGGTGTAGTCCTCGGCTGTCGGAGGCGGTTCGGTGCTGATGTATCCGGCGGTTCGCTCGGCGTCGATGGTGGCGGCGAGCAGCGGGTCGGTTCCTGGCGGGTATGGGATGCGGCGGGTCGAGCGGGTCATCGTCTTGTTCCTCGCTGTTGGAGCGGGCGGGTTCGGGTGTCGTTGGTCCAGTCGGTCAGTCGGCTGTGTGCTTCGGCGACGTTGGGCGGGTACCACAGGTTTCCGAGGCGGGTCTTGTCGCCACCGAGGAGCAGGAGCATGCGCACGACGGGCGGTCGGTCCGCGTACGGGGTGGTCGTGGTTGGCTTGAATCACCAGTCACTCTACACCATAGTCAGTCAAACGACTATAGGGATTACGGTTGCGGTGGAGGCGGTTGCGTTTCCTCGTTGTCGATCGTCTTGGGCGGCGACGACGACCTCGGCCGTGTCGGGTACATCGAATTCGGCAATCGCCGACATCGACGGGTAACGGCAACCGGTCGATGCTGGCACCCTTGCCCCGCACGGTCAGCTCACCGCGACGCCAATCGAGATCGGCGAGTTCCATCGCCGCGACCTCAGGAGCACGAAGACCAAGACGGCACATCACAACAAGCACCGCGAACGCCCGAACACCCGACAGTGCCGATCACCTCGACAGGTGCCACGGCTCATTTGTTGATATCTCCCTTGCTAGTTGATCCAAATATCGCCCACGGCACGAGCCGTAGGTGTGACAGAACCGGGTCACGATCACAAGTACCGATCAGCGACGTGATCTCGGCCGCGTCTACGCCACAAGGCGGACCGTTCGAGCGGCGAGTCGCCAGCCACGCAGCACTTAGCTTAGTTAGTGACGAAGCTCTTCGACTTCTGCCGGCCGAGCGGATCGCGATACTTCACGCGATAGCCGCCGTAACGCTTCTCGATCGATGCCATCAGACCCTCCTCGAAGATCCCGCGGGATCATCGAGGGAACATGGCGGGAACAAAAAACTGCGGTTTTCAGGGGTTTCGAGCGGTCCGCGTCGGTATCGAGCGGTCGAACGAAAAGAGCCCCTGACCTGGCATTATACCAGTCATGGGCTTTGAGGCGGCGCCCAGAATTGAACTGGGGTACACGGCTTTGCAGGCCGTTGCATGAACCACTCTGCCACGCCGCCAGGCGTGTACTGCGGGCGCTCAGCGTAGCCCGGCGGGGCAACAACGGCCGTCGCATTGTCAGGATTCGTGAGAAGCCCCGACGGGGCTGAAATCCGCGCGAGCCTCCGACAGAAACAGCATGAATCTACATGACATCGCGAACTGCCGAAGGGCCACCGCGCGGATTCCAGCCCTTGTCAGCGCGCCGCTCTGCTGGAACCTTCGCTCTACCGTTCAGACCGGTGTGTTCTCAAGCAACTCCACCCAGTTGCGGTCCGGGTCCTCCACGAACGCAATGCGCACGCCCGGCCGAATGAGAGCGGGTTCGAGCACCGCCGCATGACCGGCAGCTCGACACTCCGACAGAATCGTGTCGAGGTTCGTGACCCAGATCGTGAGGTAACGCAACCCCACTGCCCCGCCCGGCCCTCCCGGCGGGTTCGCCGCGGCCGGGACGTGGTCGCGCTTCTGGAACTTCAGCGTCGTCGTGCCGCATTGGACGCGATGCATCACGGCCTTTCCGAGCGGCGATGCCGGGAGCTCCATGTCCATGACGTGCTCCAGACCGAGGACGCCGCAGTAGAAGTCGAGCGTGGCCTTCGAGTCCCGGATCACGAACCCGATGTCGACAGCAGCTTTGTTGGGATCGAGCGATGCGGGCATGCGTCTGAGGATACGCGACCCGAGCGAACTGCGTCCGATGTGTGCGTACCGCTCCCATGTGCTGGAGTGCACGGAATGAGCACCGACCTCAAGGACCTGTTCGACCTCACGGGCCGCGTCGCCATCGTCACGGGTGGGAGCCGCGGGCTGGGGCGCGAGATGGCGCTCGCGTTCGCCGACCACGGTGCCGACGTCGTGATCGCGAGCCGCAAGCTGAAGAACTGCGAGACGGTCGCCGACGAGATCCGGGCGAAGGGGCGACGTTCTCTCGCGATCGGTTACCACGCCGGGAGCTGGACCGACGCCGAGCGTCTCGCCGAGACCGCCTTTGCCGAGTTCGGGAGGGTCGATGTCCTCGTCAACAATGCGGGCATGTCGCCGCTGTACGACAACCTCGAAGACGTCGGCGAGCAGCTCTACGACAAGGTCATGGGCGTGAATTTGAAAGGGCCGTTCCGACTGTCGGCGATCGTCGGTTCGCGCATGGCTGCGGGCGACGGTGGGTCGATCATCAACGTGTCGTCCTCAGCGTCGTATCGGCCCTCGCCCAAGGAGGTCGTGTACGGCGCGGCGAAGGCTGGCGTCAACAACCTCACGTTCGGTCTCGCTCGGACGTTCGCCCCTAAGGTCCGCGTGAACTGCATCGTGCCGGGCCCGTTCCTCACCGACATCTCCAAGGCGTGGGACCTCCCAGCGTTCGAGCAGATGGCGAGAGCATCGATCCCGTTGCAGCGAGGTGGGCAGCCCCACGAGATCGTCGGCGCGGCCCTCTACCTCGCCAGCGACGCCAGCAGCTTCACCACGGGCATCCTGCTCAACGTCGACGGCGGCACCCGCTACTGATTTGGAGCAGGTCCCGTGCGACAGCCCAGGTCGCGGTACATCTGGCCCGTTCGCGGTGCACTTGGCGCGCCCGAACGTACCGCGAACGGACCGGATGTACCGCGAAACAGCCCGACGCCCGCATGAACCCGTCGCTTCGGCCAGCTTCCGTCCCGCGCACGCGACCGCCGTCACGCGGCCAACCCTTTCGCCGCGGTACAACTGGCCCGTTCGCGGTGCACTTGGCGCGCCCGAACGTACCGCGAAAGGACCGGATGTACCGCGACAAAACTGGCCGGAACGACCAGGCCTACGGAGCGGCCCGAAGTGCCGCGAGTACCTGGACGCCGCGCGGTGACAGGCGGTACCCGACCGTCAGGCTCGCGGTGAGTCCGAGCTCCTTCAGCTTGCGGACGTCGGTCTTGAAGGGCAGCGTTTCCCGACCCTCCATCTCGGCCAGTTCGGGTGCACGACGGGCGGGCCACGTCTCCACCAACGCCAGCACCCGCTGCGTCCACGGGCCTGCGACGCAACGCTCGTCGATACGAGCCAACCGCGCAACCACGATCGCCAGCGCGGCCTCATCCAACAATGTCTCCCGCATCGCCGCTCGAGCGTCGACACCGGCGAACGCGACCTCGACCCGGTAGATCACGCTCGCCTCCGTCGGCTTGGCACCTCGCGCCCGCACACCACCACCACTTGGACGCTCCCGGAAAAGATCAGCGCGCAGAGCATCAGTGGAATCGAACCCGGCCCGCCGAGCCGCACCTTCGTCGATCGTGGACGGGTCCACGACATCCACGGCACCGATTGCCAATTCGCCGACCACCGTACGCAGACGTCCACCCTTCTTCACGGTCGGCTTCTGCCAGCGTCGAAACACGAGATCGATGCGACCTGCAACGACCTCGTCGAGCACCTTGCGTGTGAGCAACATGATGCGAGTGTGTCAGCTCAGCGACAGCACAGCGCGTCAGCCACTGTTGCGGAGTGCCGTTGCGATGCCGTTGATGGTGAGCTGGATCCCGCGGGCAACCAGCAGCGCATCGGGGCCGTCGACACCCTCGTCTCGGTACCGGCGCAACAACTCCAGTTGCAACGCATGGAGCGGTTCAAGGTACGGGAATCGGTTGCGAATCGATCGGGCGAGCGCCGGATTGTCGGCCAATATCGGGGCTTGCGTGATCAAGCCGATCCACCGCAATGTCCGTGTGTGTTCCTCGGCTATCTGCACAAAGACCGCGTCCGAATCGGAACCGGCGAGACCCGCGTAGGTCAGACCGATAGACAGGTCCGTCTTCGCGAGCACCATCTCCATGTTCGAAATCAACGAGCGGAAGAATGCAAAGCGCGCATACATCTCTTGCAGGAGCGACACCCGATCCGCAGACGTTGCCCATGCCTCGAACGCCGCCCCCGAGCCGTACCAGCCAGGAATCGAAAGGCGGATCTGGCTCCACGAGAACACCCACGGAATCGCTCGCAGGTCCTCGATCCGGTTCGACGGCTTCCGCGACGCCGGTCGGCTGCCGATGTTGAGTGACGCGATCTCGTTGATCGGCGTCGCAGCTCGGAAGGCGTCGACAAATCCTTCGGTGTTGTAAACGAGCGAGCGATACGACTCGCACGCAAGTTCGGCGAGCGCTTCCATGGCGGGCGCATACAAGGTCAACTCGGCGTCGGAAGGTCCGTGATCGATCGCACTCGCCTCGATGGTCGCGGCCAACATCGCTTCCAGATTGCGGTGCGCAAGCTCCGGATCAGCGAACTTGGCAGCGATGACCTCACCCTGCTCCGTGACCCGGATTGCACGGTCGACGCTGCCTGAAGGCTGCGCCAGGATTGCTTCGTAGGAGGGTCCGCCGCCGCGACCGACGGTGCCGCCGCGTCCGTGGAACAATCGAAGCCGCACGCCCTCTGAAGCCGCCGTCGAGACGACCGCGGCGAGCCCCTCGAACAGCGCCCAGTTCGCGGCCAGATACCCGCCGTCCTTGGTGGAATCGGAGTAGCCGACCATCACCTCCTGACAGCGTCCACGCGCCTCCACGAGTCGCCGGTACACCGGATGTGTCAGCGCCTTCAACAGTGTTGAACCAGACCGTTGAAGATCACCGATCGTCTCGAACAACGGGACGATGTCGAACGCGAGGTAGTCATCGGAGCCATCGCCCGGTAGGCGACAGAGGCCCACCTCTTTCGCCAGCAAAGCAACTTCGAGCATGTCGCTGACCGACTCGCACTTCGAGATCACGTAGTGCGGGATGGCGACCTCGGGCGCACGGGCAATGATCGCCGCAGCCTGCTCGAAGATCGCAAGCTCTCCGGCCGCATCGGCCGAGAGAGCGGTGAACGGTGATCGCAAGACGCGTGGGGATAGCAACTCCCGAGCAAGCACGTCGACACGGCCCGCTTCGTCGAGCGCAAGATAATCCGCTTCCACCCCGGCCCCGGCGAGCAGCTCCGCGACGACGCGCTCATGCACATCGCTGTTCTGCTGTTGCCGGACAGCTTGGATGAGGATGGGTGCGTCATCGTGGGTGGGGATGGGGTGGTTGGTTAGTCGGCGGTGATTTCGGTGATGGCGGTTCGG
>JAYSSR010000007.1:0-15201 GCA_043720395.1 Acidimicrobiia bacterium | reverse complement strand
TGCAACGTCTTCGTAATCGCCGCAGTCAACGTCGTCTTACCATGATCAATATGACCCATAGTACCAATATTAAGATGCGGCTTATTCCGCTCGAACTTTGCCTTAGCCATTTCTTTTCCTTTATTGGTGCGGATTCAACACGGAACATTGCTCCGGC
This sequence comes from Acidimicrobiia bacterium, assembly GCA_043720395.1. Lineage (GTDB taxonomy): Bacteria > Actinomycetota > Acidimicrobiia > Acidimicrobiales > JANYDT01 > JANOYY01. Next base: position 15,044 of record JAYSSR010000007.1, on the reverse strand, counting down.
TTGCCCGGAGCACATCGAAGCTTGCTTCGATGTCGACAGTGATTCATTCAAGCCGGGCGGAGCCCGTCAAGTTTCGGGGGACACGGGGCGGAGCCCCGTGGGAGTTATTCGCCGCGGACGCGGGCGATAATTTCTTTGGCGACCATTTCCGGGACTTCCTGGTAGGAGTCAAAGATCATGGTGTACGACGCCCGGCCTGAGGAACGCGACCGGAGATCGCCGACGTAGCCGAACATGTTTGACAGCGGCACCTTGGCGCGGATGACCTGTGCGTTGCCGCGGGCCTCCATGCCTTCCATCTGTCCTCGACGGGAGTTGATATCGCCGATCACGTCGCCCATGTAGTCGTCAGGGGTGACAACTTCGATGCTCATGATCGGCTCCATGAGGACGGGCTTACAGTTGCGAGCCGCGGCCTTGAAGCCGATCGAGGCGCACGTCTCAAAGGCCTGCTGGGAGGAGTCGACTTCGTGGTACGAGCCATGGACGAGGGTGACCTTGATGTCTTCAAGCGGGTAACCGGCGAGTACGCCGCCGGGAAGTGCACCCTTGATGCCGGCGTTGACCGACGGGATGAACTCGCGTGGGATGGCACCACCCGTGACCTTGTCGATGAATTCGTAGCCCTTGCCGGGGTTCGGCTCGACGTCGATGACGATGTGGGCGAACTGGCCCTTGCCGCCGGTCTGCTTGGAGAAGCGCTCGACGTGACCCTTCACAGAACCGCGAATCGTCTCGCGGTAGGCAACCTGCGGCTTGCCGACGTTTGCCTCGACTCCGAACTCTCGGAGCATGCGGTCGACGAGGACCTCAAGGTGAAGCTCGCCCATGCCGGAGATGATCGTTTGACCGGTCTCTTCGTCGGTACGGACACGGAACGTCGGATCTTCGTCCGACAGCGTGTAGAGCGCCTTGCCGAGCTTGTCCTGCGCGTCTTTTGACTTCGGCTCGATGGCGACATGGATGACCGGCTCCGGGAAGTCCATGCGTTCCAGGATGATCGCATCGTCCTTGTCACACAGCGTGTCGCCCGTGGTTGTGTTCTTGAAGCCAAGTCCCGCAACGATGTCACCAGCGCGGGCCACGTCGAGGTCTTCGTGGGTGTTGGCGTGCATCAAGAGGATGCGACCAAGACGCTCTTTCTTGTCCTTGGTCGAGTTGTAGACCTCGGAGCCCTTCTCGATCTTGCCGGAGTAGACACGAAAGTAGGTGAGCTTGCCGAACTGATTCGCGACAATCTTGAACGCGAGGGCCGAGAACGGCTCATCTTCGCTCGCCAGACGGGTCATCGGGGCGTCGGTCTTCGGTGCCATACCGGGGGTCGGAGGAAGGTCGAGCGGCGACGGGAGGAAGTCGACAACCGCGTCAAGCATTGGCTGAACGCCCTTGTTCTTGAACGCCGAACCGCAGAGAATCGGCACGAACTCGAACGCGAGCGTGCCTTGGCGGATGGCACGCTTGATTTCGTCCTCACCGAGCGCTTCACCGGCGAGGTACTTCTCCATCAGTTCCTCGTCGGAGGTGGCGATGGTTTCAAGCAGTTCTTCGCGATACTTCGCTGCCTGGTCGGCGTACTCAGCCGGAATGTCGGTCTCGTCCCACGTGGCACCGAGGTCCTCGTTGTGCCAGATAAGCGCCTTCATCTTGACGATGTCAATCAGGCCAATGAACGGCGTCGCAGACTCCGCGCCACCTGCACCAAGCGGGATCTGCACGATTGCGACGGTTGCGTCGAGACGGTCCTTGACCATGTCGACCGTGCGCCAGAAGTTCGCGCCGATACGGTCCATCTTGTTGATGAAGCACATGCGCGGGACTTTGTACTTATTGGCTTGGCGCCAGACCTGCTCGGTCTGCGGCTCAACACCGGCGACGGAGTCGAACACCGTGACTGCGCCGTCGAGCACTCGAAGCGACCGTTCGACCTCGATGGTGAAGTCGACGTGGCCCGGCGTGTCGATGATGTTGATGCGATGGTCATTCCACACACACGTTGTCGCCGCTGACGTAATCGTGATGCCGCGCTCCTGCTCCTGCACCATGTGGTCCATGGTTGCAGCGCCGTCGTGAACTTCACCGATCTTGTAGCTCTTCCCCGTGTAGTACAGGATGCGCTCGGTGGTCGTGGTTTTGCCGGCATCAATGTGGGCCATGATGCCGATATTGCGCGTGCGCTCGAGTGGGAACTCGCGGGCCATGTTTCTCTTCTCAGTCTTCGCGTGTGTGGATTGTCAGGGAGCGTGGAATACGGGAATCTTCAACAACAGGAACGAACGACTACCAGCGGTAGTGAGCGAATGCCTTGTTGCCTTCTGCGGTCTTCTGAACGTCGTCGCGCTTCTTCACCGACGAGCCGACACCATTGTTGGCATCGACAAGCTCGGCTGCGAGGCGCTCCGCCATGGTCTTCTCACGGCGCTTGCGGCTGTTGTCAATGAGCCAGCGGATTGCGAGGGTGTTTGCCCGCCGGGGCTTGACCTCGATCGGCACCTGGTACGTGGCACCACCGACGCGACGGCTCTTCACCTCAAGCACAGGTCGGATGTTGTCGATCGCCTTCTTGAGCAAACCCAGCGGCTCGGTTTGTGTCTTCTCACTGGCTGTCGTGAGTGCGTCGTAGACGATGCGTTCGGCGACCGAGCGCTTGCCTTCGAGCAGCACTTTGTTGATGACGTTCGAGACGAGGACCGAGTTGTACACCGGGTCCGGCAGAATCTCGCGTCGGGGAGCGGGTCCCTTACGTGGCATTTGAGGTTCCTGTTCTCTCAGGGCTTCTTGGCGCCGTAGCGGCTACGGGCCTGCTTGCGGTTCTTGACGCCGGCGGAGTCGAGGGTGCCGCGAATGACCTTGTAGCGCACGCCCGGAAGATCCTTCACACGCCCGCCGCGCACGAGCACGATCGAGTGCTCCTGCAGATTGTGACCCTCGCCGGGGATGTAGGCCGTGACTTCGATGCCACTCGACAGACGGACACGCGCAACCTTGCGAAGAGCCGAGTTCGGCTTCTTCGGAGTTGTCGTATAAACACGAGTGCAGACGCCGCGCCGTTGTGGCGCGCCCTTCAGCGCTGGCGTCTTCGACTTGTCAGACTTTGTTTCGCGGCCCTTTCGGACCAACTGCTGAATCGTGGGCACGAGTACCTCGGTACGGTGTTCGGTGCGGCGGTGAAAGTTCGAGTCGACCAGACCACGCTGGCGCACGAAGTTGTCAAGGATAGCGGACGCGAGACGGTGCCCGAAACGGGCGGGTCGGCGCACATCGCGACACGGCCCGGAGTCACCGACCCAGGGCCGTTACGCTAAATCCTTCCAGTGGGAAGGTGGATCAGTCGGTGCCACCCAGCGCCCGAAGTGCCTCAGCACGACGAGCTTCGGCGGAACCCTCGTCGGTGAGGACGGCAACGCCGCCCGCACCGTCGGCCGCAGCAAGCGCGCTTTCATCGTAGGTGGCCCGGCCCGCATTGATACCGGCAAGCCATGCGGCCAGGTCTTCCGGCGAGTCGCCAGATCCTGACGGAAGCATCGAGGACGCTCCAACCACGTTGACGTCAATGTCGCGGTACTTCTCCATGCCGGTGCCCGACGGGATCAGCTTGCCGATGATGATGTTCTCCTTGAGGCCGAGCAGCGAATCGCTGCGGCCCTCGATCGCCGCTTCGGTGAGCACACGGGTGGTCTCCTGGAACGACGCCGCGGACAGCCACGAGTCGGTCGCAAGTGACGCCTTCGTGATACCCATCAGCTCGGGTCGACCTTCGGCCGGCACCTTGCCCTCGTCACGCAGCTGGCGGTTGACAATGCCGAACATACGGCTCTCGACCCGCTCGCCCGGCAGGAACGTGGACTCGCCCGACTCCTGCACGGCAACGCGCTTGAGCATCTGGCGCACGATCAGTTCGATGTGCTTGTCGTGGATCGACACACCCTGATCGCGGTACACCTTCTGGACCTCGTCGACGAGGTACGTCTGGCAGTCCCGAACGCCGTTGATCTCCAGGACCTCTTTCGGGTCCTTCGGTCCTTCGTTGATCGGATCGCCAGCGGTGACCCGCGCTCCCTCAGAGACGTACGGAAACAGCTTTGCGTTTGAACTCAGGGAGTACAGCTCCTCGGTGCCGTCGTCGCCGACTACCGTGATGCTGCGGAGCTTGCCATCGTCTTCGCCCATCCGAAGCACGCCGGTGATGCGTGCGAGGACTGACTTGCCCTTGGGCGTCCGGGCCTCGAACAGCTCCACGACGCGGGGAAGACCGGCCGTGATGTCGCTCGACTCACCCTTACCTGCAGCAACACCGCCGGTGTGGAACGTACGCATCGTGAGCTGGGTTCCCGGCTCACCAATGGACTGTGCGGCGATGACGCCGACCGACTCACCGAGCTCGATTGCCCGACCCGAAGCCAGCGAACGGCCGTAACATGCGGCGCAGACGCCATACTCAGCGTCGCAGGCGAGCACGGTGCGGACACGAACGCGCTCAACACCGTTGTCGTCGCGAAGCTGTTCCATCGTTTCCTGGTCGACTTCGGTGCCGGCGGCGAGGGTCGTACCGATGGAAAGCGTGACCGGTTCGGCAAGGAGACGGCCGAGGAGCGACGTCTCAAGATAGGCGCGCTTCTCAGCGGTGTCGCGTCCCACGTAGTCGAGCCAGCGTCCACGGGTCGAACCGCAGTCGTCTTCGCGGACGATCAATTCCTGTGCAACGTCATGGAGACGACGGGTGAGATAACCCGAGTCGGCGGTGCGGAGCGCCGTATCGGCGAGACCCTTACGGGCACCGTGCGTGGAGATGAAGTACTCGAGAACGGAGAGACCTTCACGGAAATTGCTCTTGATCGGGCGGGGAATGATTTCACCGCGGGGGTTGGTAACGAGACCGCGCATACCGGCGATCTGGCGGACCTGCAGAGCATTTCCGCGCGCACCCGAACCCACCATCATGTTGATGGGGTTCATCGGATCAGCGTCGAGCACTTTCTGCATCGCAGCCTGGATCTCGGCGGTCGCCTCGGTCCAGATTTCGACTTCCTTCTGGCGACGCTCGTCATCGGTGATTATGCCGCGCTTGAACTGGCCCTCGATCTTCTCCGCTTCCTTCTCGTGACGGTCGAGGATCTCGCGCTTCGCAAACGGAGTCTGAACGTCGTTGATCGAGATCGAGAGTCCGGACTGAGCGGCATAGCGGAAGCCGAGATTCTTCAGATTGTCGAGCGCTTCAGCGACGATGGCCTTCGGATAGTTCGAAGCCAACTCCTCAACGAGGGTGGTGACTTCACGCTTCTTGAGCAGGTGGTTGATGTAGACGAAACCGTCAGGCATCTTTGCGTTCAGGAATAGGCGACCGGCCGTGGTTTCGACGTTGGTGATTTCACCGTGAACCGGCGCACCCATGCGTTCCTGATCGGTACGCACCGTGATCTTCGCGTGGAGGTCGAGGTCGCGATTGTCGTAGGCACGCTCGACTTCCCACAGGTGGCGGAAGTGGCGACCTTCACCCTTTGCACCATCGCGCTGGAGCGTGAGGTAGTACTGGCCGATGATCATGTCCTGCGAAGGGACGGCGATCGGGCGGCCATGGGCAGGCGAGAGGATGTTGTTCGTGCTCAGCATAAGAATGCGGGCCTCGGCCTGCGCCTCAGCGCTGAGCGGCAGGTGGACCGCCATCTGGTCACCGTCGAAGTCGGCGTTGAACGCCGTGCACACGAGCGGGTGCAGCTGGATTGCCTTGCCCTCGACGAGGATTGGCTCGAACGCCTGGATGCCGAGGCGGTGCAGCGTTGGAGCACGGTTCAACATGACCGGGTGCTCCCGGATCACGTCTTCGAGTACGTCCCACACCTGGGCGCGTCGACGCTCGACCATGCGCTTGGCGGACTTGATGTTCTGCGCAAGTTCCTGATCGACAAGACGCTTCATGACGAACGGCTTGAACAGCTCAAGGGCCATCAGCTTCGGGAGGCCGCACTGGTGCAGCTTCAGCGTCGGCCCGACCACGATGACGGAGCGGCCCGAGTAGTCGACGCGCTTGCCGAGCAGGTTCTGACGGAAGCGGCCCTGCTTGCCCTTGAGCATGTCGGAGAGCGACTTGAGCGGCCGGTTCCCCGGGCCCGTGACCGGGCGTCCGCGACGGCCGTTGTCGAACAGAGCGTCGACGGCCTCCTGCAGCATGCGCTTCTCGTTGTTCACGATGATCTCGGGTGCACCGAGGTCGAGGAGTCGCTTGAGCCGGTTGTTCCGGTTGATCACGCGGCGGTACAGGTCGTTGAGATCCGACGTGGCGAAGCGACCACCGTCGAGCTGCACCATCGGGCGGAGGTCCGGCGGGATGACCGGGACGGCACCGAGGATCATCGCTCGCGGGTCGTTGCTTCGCTTGCCGTTCTCGTCGCGACGGTTGAACGCGGCAACGATCTTCAGGCGCTTGATGGCCTTCTGCTTGCGCTGGACGGAGAGCGGGCGCTTCGTGACGGCGGTGCCGTCAATGAGCTCGCGCAGCTTCGTCTCTTCGTGGTCGAGATCGAGTTCATTGATGAGCGACGAAATGGCTTCGGCACCCATGCCGCCGCGGAAGTAGTCGGCATAACGGGCCTTGAGTTCGCGCCACAGAAGTTCGTCTTCGATGATCTTGCGGCTGTGCAGGCTCTTGAACTCGTCGAAGGCGCGCTTGACGAGTTCGTACTCGGCGGTGCTGCGGTCGCGGATTCCGGAGATTTCCTTTTCCGCCTGGCGGCGCTTCGCATTGATCTCGGAGTCCTTGGCACCTTCCTTCTCCAGCGTGCCGAGGTCGATCTCCAGCTGCTTGAAGCGGCGGTCGAGATCGAGCTCGCGGTCGCGCTCAATCAGCGCGAGTTCCTCGCGGAGTTCTGCCTCAAGGTTGGCAAGGTCGGTGTGGCGACGCTCGTCGTCGACGTACGTGACCAGGTTTGCCGCAAAGTAGATGACCTTTTCGAGCTGCTTGGCCTTCAGCTCTTCCTTGGCCTCGGTGCCCATGAGGAGATAGGCAAGCCACGAACGGGTACCGCGGAGATACCAGATGTGCACGACGGGAGCGGCGAGCTCGATGTGGCCCATCCGCTCGCGACGCACTTTCGAGCGAGTGACTTCCACACCACAGCGCTCGCACACGATGCCGCGGAAGCGGACTCGCTTGTACTTGCCGCAGTAGCACTCCCAGTCCTTCTGCGGTCCGAAGATCTTCTCGCAGAACAGACCGTCTTTCTCCGGGCGGAGGGTGCGATAGTTGATGGTTTCTGGCTTCTTCACCTCACCGTGGGACCAGCCACGGATGGCATCGGCCGTCGCAAGGCCAATGGTGATGCGGTCAAAATCGTTGACGTCAAGCATGACTTAAGTCCACTTACTTTCGTGTGATCCGTAGGTACGCGTAGTTCTTGGAATCAGTACGAACGCTCGGCGCGCTCTGCGGCACGTCGGGCGTCTTCTTCGTCGGAGCCACGCTCCGGACGGGACAGGTCGATGCCCAGGTCTTCGGCCGTGCGGAACACGTCCTCGTCCAGCTCGCGCATCTCAATCTCGGTGCCGTAGGCCGACTCGACCTTGACGTTGAGCACAAGGCTCTGCATCTCCTTGATGAGCACCTTGAAGGACTCAGGAATCCCCGGCTCCGGGATGTTCTCGCCCTTGACGATGGCCTCATAGACCTTCACGCGGCCGAGGACGTCGTCGGACTTGATGGTGAGCAGCTCCTGCAGGCAGTACGCAGCGCCGTAAGCCTCAAGGGCCCACACTTCCATCTCACCGAAGCGCTGGCCACCGAACTGGGCCTTACCACCAAGGGGCTGCTGGGTGATCATCGAGTAGGGACCTGTTGACCGGGCGTGGATCTTGTCGTCGACAAGGTGGGCCAGCTTCAGGATGTACATGTAGCCAACGGTGACCGGCTGGTCGTAGGGCTCGCCAGTGCGGCCGTTCCACAACTGGATCTTGCCGTTGTCCTGGATGAGCCGATTTCCGTCGGCCGACTCTCCATTGAGGTTCTGGAAGTTGTGCTGGATGGTGTCGTGGCGACCACCCTCCTCGTCCCAGTGCGCCCCGTCGAAGACCGGCGTGGCGACCCACGTCGATGGCTTCGTCGACGGACGGGTCTTCGTTTCCGTGCCACGAATCGGCGCGTCGCCGAGCGGGTTCCCCGGCCATCCCCAACGGGCCGCGTAGCCGAGGTGCGCTTCAAGGACCTGTCCGACGTTCATACGGCTCGGAACGCCAAGCGGGTTGAGAACGACGTCTACGGGCATGCCGTCGGCGGTGTGGGGCATGTCTTCGAGAGGCAGAACCTTGGAGATGACGCCCTTGTTTCCGTGGCGTCCGGCGAGCTTGTCGCCCTCCTGGATCTTGCGCTTCTGAGCGACGTAGACCCGCACCAGTTGGTTGACACCGGGAGCAAGCTCATGGCCGTCTTCGCGGGTGAACACGCGGACGTCGATGACCTTGCCAGTCTCACCGTGCGGCACCTTTAGCGAGGTGTCGCGAACCTCACGAGCCTTCTCACCAAAGATCGCACGCAGCAGACGCTCTTCCGGAGTCAGTTCGGTCTCGCCCTTCGGGGTGACCTTGCCCACCAGAACGTCGCCAGGCTCGACCTCGGCACCGATGCGGATGATGCCGCGCTCGTCGAGGTCTTTCAGGATCTCTTCCGAAAGGTTCGGGATGTCTCGCGTAATCTCCTCGGCACCGAGCTTGGTGTCGCGAGCGTCGACCTCGTGCTCTTCAACGTGGATCGAGGTGAGGACGTCGTCGCGCACGATGCGCTCGGACAGGATGATCGCGTCCTCGAAGTTGTAGCCCTCCCATGGCATGAACGCCACGAGCAGGTTCTTGCCGAGGGCAAGCTCACCCATATCCGTCGAGGGGCCATCAGCAAGGACGGTTGCCTTGTACGCACCGTCTTGATTCCCGATGACACGATCGCCTTCGTTGACCTTGATCCGCTGGTTCATGCAGGTGTTCTGATTCGACCTGCGGAACTTGTTCAGGCGGTAGATCTTCTTGCCGAGCTTCGGATCGTCGTAGGAGACGGTGACGTAGTCGCCGCCCACTTCGCTGATGACGCCGTCCCCTTCGGCCAGCGCAACGTCGCCGGCATCGCGAGCCGCACGGGCCTCAACCCCCGTACCCACGTACGGAGCCTCCGGACGAAGGAGGGGCACGGCTTGGCGCTGCATGTTTGCGCCCATCAACGCACGGTTGGCGTCGTCGTGCTCTAGGAACGGGATGAGTGCCGTCGCAACCGACACGATCTGCTTCGGCGAAACGTCCATGAGATCGACTTCGGACGGTCGTACGAAGTCGACCTCTGACGTCGAGGAGTACGTGGTCGTGCCAGCGATGTTGGCTCGGACGCTGGCACCGAGCGGTGCACGTCGCACGAGGACACGCTCGTCGAGGAAGTTGCCGTCGGCGTCGAAGGTGGCGTTGGCCTGCGCTATGACGTAGACCTCTTCGGCGTCGGCTGCGAGGTACGTGATCTCCTTCGTGACGCGGCCATCGACGACCTTGCGGTACGGCGTCTCGATGAAGCCGTAGTCGTTGACACGCGCATAACTGGCGAGGTTGCCGATCAGACCGATGTTCGGACCCTCTGGCGTTTCGATCGGGCACATGCGTCCGTAATGGGAGCTGTGCACATCTCGGACTTCGAAACCCGCTCGCTCACGAGACAGACCGCCGGGACCGAGTGCGGACAGACGACGCTTGTGGGTGAGGCCGGCGAGCGGGTTCACCTGATCCATGAACTGCGACAGCTGCGAGGTTCCGAAGAACTCCTTGATCGCGGCGACCACGGGGCGAATGTTGATCAGCGTTTGCGGCGTGATCGCCTCAACGTCCTGTGTGGTCATGCGCTCACGGACGACGCGCTCCATGCGAGAGAGGCCGACGCGGACCTGGTTCTGGATGAGTTCGCCGACGCTGCGGATGCGACGATTCGCGAAGTGATCCTGATCATCGAGGCGATACCCCTCGGTACCGTCGGCAAGGTGGAGCAGGTAGGTGCACGCAGCGAGGACCTCGGCCGGGGTGAGGACCTCGTGACCGACCTCCGGGACCTCGATGTCGATTTCGAGGAGGTCGCGGATCTTCTCAATCTCGGCACCGAGCTTGCGGTTCAGCTTGTAGCGGCCGACCTTGGTGAGGTCGTAGCGCTTCGGATTGAAGAACGCGTTTTCGAAGTAGGCCTTGGCCGACTCGATCGACGGTGGTTCACCAGGACGGGCCTTCTTGTAGATCTCGATAAGGCTCTCTTCGCGCGTCGTGAAGAGTCCCTGTTCCTTTTCCCACTGCGCCTCAAGGAACGGGAAGTGCCGCACGAAACGGTCGAGGAATCCAGGATGCGCATCCTCGGTGTACCCGAGCGCACGCAGGATGATGAACATCGAAAGGCGACGCTTGCGGGCAACGCGTGCCCCTGCGGTGACCTCTTTGCCGGGCTTCTGTTCGACGTCGAACTCGATCCACTCACCGCGATACGGGTGGACGGTTCCGGTCACGATCGTTTTTGCGTCGCGGCCCGGAGCGAAGATGACGCCGGGGGACCGGACGAGCTGGCTCACGACGACGCGCTCGGTGCCGTTGATGATGAAGGTGCCCTTGTCGGTCATCATCGGGAAGTCGCCCATGAACACCGTTTGCTCTTTGATCTCGCCCGTGGACGAGTTCATGAAACGCGCACGGACGAAGATTGGAGCGGAGAAGGTCATGTCCTTCTCCTTGCACTCCTCGACACTGAACTTCGGCGGTGGGCGCAGATCGATGTCCTCGGGATCGAACTCCAGCTCAAGGCGAAGCGACCCGGTGAAGTCCTCGACGGGCGAGATGTCGCGGAACGTCTCCTGAAGACCGTGGTCAAGGAACCACTGGAACGACGACTTCTGGACAGAAATCAGATCCGGAAGCGGCAGCACCTCGTCGTGGTTGGCGAACGAGAAGCGTTCGCGCGTTGGATGGAGAGACGGCATATTCGACAAGCGTCCTCAGCTCCTCAGTGGTTGGCGACTGCCGCAGGCGGCAGTCGCGAAGGCGACCAGTTGGGTGACGGGGCGCGCCTGCCCACAGTTACAGAACAAGCGGGGGGCAAAGCGCGCACGGTAGAGGCGACGCTAGCACTGCGCCACGACAAGTTCAACCGAATGGGACGCCGTTGAAGAAGCCCGGACAAACCGGCCAAACGTCTGCGGTGCACCGTAAAGGAGAACGGCCCACTGGTCAAGGGTTTCCGTTTCAACAACCGACGATCAGGTGAAGGAACGATCAATATTCAGGAGAAGCTGTGCAGGAAGGCTGTTGATTCGCTGATACCTGTGTTGATGCATGCTGGAAGGCTGCAACAATTCGTGGGCGCTGCGTCTGCGACCTCGAGCAAACGCAAACGACCGGGTCGCGAGACCCGGTCGTTTGCTCGTCGTGGCGTTCGTCCGTCGGTTCGCGACGAAGGTGGCATGACGGAGTAAAGGCGCGGAGCAAATCCCCGCGCGAGGGACTACTTGAGTTCGACCTTCGCGCCGGCCTCTTCGAGGGCGGACTTTGCCTTGTTTGCGTCGTCTTTCGAAACCTTCTCGAGGACCTTGGACGGCGCGCTATCGACGACGTCCTTGGCTTCCTTCAGGCCGAGTTTCGTAAGCTCGCGGACAACCTTGATGACGCCGATCTTCTGAGCGCCGGCCTCGGTCAACACGACGTCGAACTCGTCCTGCTCTTCGACGACCTCAGCGGCAGCAGCCGGTGCGGCCATCATCATGGCGGCAGCCGGGGCCGCAGCCTTTACGTCGAAGCGCTCTTCGAACGCCTTCTTCAGCTCGACCAACTCAAGGACGGTCATCCCGGCGATGCTGTCGAGGATCTCTTTCACGTTTGCCATTTCTCTGTTCTTTCTTGTGGGTCCGCCTGCTGCTTTTGAAGCGGGCGAGGAGTACTGCGAATGTGGATACCGACGGGTGTGATTAGGCAGCGACGGCTTCGTCGCCACCGTTCTTCTCGATGAGTGCGGCAATCGCGTAGGCGATGTCGCGGGCGGGTGCCTCGATGAGGCTGGCCAGCGTCGAAAGCGGTGCCTCGAACAGACCGGCGATCTCGGCGAGCACCTGGATGCGCGGCGGCATATCGGCGAGCGCTGCGGCTTCGGGGCCGGTCAGCACCTTGGTGCCGAGCAGACCGCCTTTGACGATCAGGTTCGGGTTGGTCTTCGCGAAATCGCGAAGCGCCTTGGCTGCTTCGACGGCATCACCTTTGACGAACGCGATTGCGGTCGGGCCGTGCAGAAGCTTCTCGAGGTCACCTGTGTCACGGCCTGAGGCCAGAGCGGCTTTCCAGACGAGCGTGTTCTTGTAGACCTTGTATTCCGCACCGACTCCTCGAAGCGAGCGGCGAAGCTCGCTGAGGTGTTTGACGGACATGCCTCGGTATTCGGTCAGCAGCGCGGCATCTGAGCCACCGAAAAGGTCGGTGATCTCCGAGACAGTCGCGACCTTCTCCGGACGGGGGTTCTCCATGTTGTATTTCCTCCTCTCCACAACAAAAGGCGCTCGCGCATCTCACGACGCACGAACGCCTTTGGGCGAGAAGGAATCTCGTTCAAAGCCTTTCGCCTCGTCGGGCGGTTTCCGTCAGGGGGAACCGTTCGGCCAGCCCCTCGTTCACCCCTGAGGATGAGACGACACCGGCACCGGATGTCTGCAGCGCAGCAATATTCGAATGTAAAACGAACGACGTTCTGAGAATTGATTGCCGCTAGACGTCGTCGTCTTTCAGCCGTGCCGGGTCGACCTTGACGCCGGGCCCTTGGGTTGAACTCACCGTGATCGAGCGAACGTACTTGCCCTTGGCCGACGATGGCTTGGCGCGGTTGAGTTCGTCGAGCACGGCCTTGAAGTTGGTGATGAGCTTGTCGCGATCGAACGACACCTTGCCGAGCGGCACGTGGATGTTGCCGAACTTGTCGGTTCGGTACTCGACACGACCACCCTTGAACTCGGTGACCGCCCTAGCCACGTCGGTCGTGACGGTGCCGGTCTTCGGGTTGGGCATGAGGCCGCGCGGGCCAAGCTGGCGACCGAGACGGCCGACCATGCCCATGAGATCCGGCGTTGCAATCGCAAGGTCAAAATCGAGGAATCCACCCGTGATCTTCTCGACGAGGTCATCAGCACCGACGATGTCTGCACCTGCGTCACGAGCCGCCTGGGCCGCTTCACCCGAGGCAAACACTGCGACCCGGATCGTTTTGCCTGTACCGGCCGGGAGGGCCACCGTGCCTCGAACGATCTGATCGGCCTTGCGAGGATCAACACCAAGACGCACGGCAACTTCGACGGTCTCGTCGAACTTCGCCGAGGCGATCGTCTTCACGACGTCAATGGCCTCGACGGGGGCGTGTTGGCGCTCCCGGTCGTATCGCTTTGCTGCGTTCGCTGCCTTTTTGCCTGTCGCCATGACGGCTCCCTCAACTTTCTGTGACGCCAACCGAGCGAGGTGGTCCCGGCGGCGAAGGAACCCGCTCATGGACATGAGTCGGGTAGAGAGCGACTATTCAGTCGACGATCTTGATGCCCATCGAGCGAGCGGTACCCATGATCTGGAGCTTCGCGCCTTCGATGTCGTTCGCATTGAGGTCGGGCATCTTCTGCTCGGCGATGGTCGTCACCTGCGCCATGCTCAGCTGACCCACGATCTCGGAACCCACCTTGGCGGCACCCTTTTCGACGCCAGCAGCCTTGCGAATCAGCACCGGCGCGGGCGGCGTTTTCAGCTTGAACGTAAAGGTGCGATCGTTGAAGACCGTGATCTCGACGGGGATGATCGTGCCAACCTGCGACTCGGTCGCGGCGTTGTAGGCCTTCACAAACTCCATGATGTTCAGACCATGCGGACCGAGGGCAGTACCCACCGGCGGAGCGGGGGTTGCCTTCCCGGCCGGGATCTGAATCTTCACGATTGCGGTTACTTGCTTCTTGGCCACAACGGGCTCTCTCTCGAAAAGGTCAGGTGGTCGGACAGGCGCACATGCCCGTCAACGGACGGAATAGCCTACAGCTTCGCGACCTGCGCGAAATCCAGCTCCACCGGTGTCTCCCGACCGAAGATGTTCACGAGCACCTTCAGCTTGAGCTGGATCTCGTTGATGTCGTCGATCGTGCCCGTGAAGTCGGCGAAGGGGCCTTCCTTCACTCGGACGCTCTCGCCAACCTCGTACTCAAGGCGAGGACGCGTCTTGCGTGCTGGTGTGCCGTCGGCATCGACCTTCACCTGCAAGATGTTCTCCACCTCCCGGCGCGACAGCGGCGTGGGCTTCGCGCCGGAGCCAACGAATCCGGTGACACCCGGTGTGTTGCGCACCACGTACCAACTGTCATCGTTGAGATCCAGCCGAGCGAGAAGGTATCCCGGGAACACCTTCTTCTGGACGACCACCTTCTTACCGTTCTTGAACTCGATGACCTCTTCCATGGGAATGATCACCTCGAAGATACGCTCCTCCATATTCATGGAGGCGATGCGGCTCTCAAGGTTCGTCTTGACCTTGTTCTCGTAGCCCGCGTAGCTGTGCAGGACGTACCACTGCCCTGGCCGGTCGTACGGGCTTTCAATGCGCACGGGCTCGGCGATCGCTTCGGCCGCGGCGTCGAGATCGATGGTCGGATTGGGTTCGTCGGACATTTGGTTTTTCCAGATTCAGCGGGACGGATGCAGGACGGCAGGTTGTCGCGCGCCTGGCGCGACGGGTTGCTCAGCGGGAATAGATGGAAAATATTCCCCTGGAGATGAGCCAGTCGAAGAGGAAGGTAATTGCAGTCATCAGCACGAGCGCTGCGAGCACGACGATCGTGTAGTTCCGAATTTCTGGCCGCGACGGCCAGAGGACCTTCCTCAGCTCGCCGCGCACCTGCGCGAGGTACTGCGGTGGAGTGGGGCGCGGTTCTTTCGGGTCGCGTCCGACCTGCGCCCGCGCTTCGCGGGTTGGCGTTCCGTCTGCATTGATCGCTCCCTGACGCTGGAGCATCCGCTTTGTTTCTCGGTTCACGGGCCGTCCTCGGACG
>JAYSSR010000006.1:0-50947 GCA_043720395.1 Acidimicrobiia bacterium | reverse complement strand
GGTCTCGACATGTTCTTAGTTGCGGCCAACAAGGTCGGCAGTGTTGATGCCGACGCCGTGAAGAAGTACCTCGACACCAACGGCTACGACGGTGTTGCTCCGTATACGTTCACCGCTACCAACCACGACGCGCTTCAGCCGGGCTCGCAGGACTTCGCGTTTGCGACCACCTTCTTCGATGGCACCCTCGAGGTGGCGCCGTAGTCCCGTTCTCGGTCGACGCTGAGCCGAAACCGGTCATGACCGTATGAACTGGGTACGTTTCTTCAACCTCGCGCTCGCCGGACTCACGCAGGGGGCGATCTATGCGATCGTCGCCTGCGGGTTCAACGTGTCGTATGCGACAACGGGTGTTTTGAACTTTGCGCACGGCGAGTTCTTGATGCTCGGCACGATGCTTGGTGTGTTCTTCTACGGATCACTGGGCTGGCCGTTGATGATCTCGCTCGTGCTGACCGTCGGTCTGTGCGGTCTGATCGGAGCGTTGGTAGAGGTCGGGGCGGTGCGCCCCGCCCTGCGCCTCGGCCATGGCGCGTGGGGCTGGATTCTGTCCACCCTCGGCGTCGCCATCCTTCTTCGTTCCGTGGTGTCGCTGCGGATGGGTCAGGACCTACGGGCCTTTCCGGACCTACTGTCTCGAACGCCGAAGCTTGTGGGCGGCGTCCGAATCGTGCCTGCGCAGATCCTGGTGATTGTGATCGCCGTACTCGTCGCTCTCGGCCTTCACCTTCTCTATGAAAAAACGCTTGTCGGGCGTGCCCTTGAAGCAGTTTCTCAAGATCGCGAGGCTGCGGCGTTTCGAGGCCTTCCCATTGGTGCGCTCTCGTCGACCGCGTTTGGCGTTGCCGCCGCGATCGCTGCGCTCGCCGGATTCGTCGCTGCACCGCTCACGGGTGCATCGCCGAGCGTCGGGTTCCCGTTCGTGCTCAAGGGGTTCGTGGCTGCGGTTATCGGTGGAATTCCTCGTATTGACGGTGCGCTTGCCGGTGGTTTGTTTCTTGGGGTAGCCGAGGTCTACGGGTCCGAATACATCGGAGCGAGCACACGAAACATCGTGGTCTTTGCCTCGCTGCTCGTGTTTCTCGCCTTTCGTCCGCAGGGAATCTTTGGCCGCGTCTCCGCGAGGACGGTGTAGCTGTGGAACGTCTCACCTCCGCAATCTCGAATCGTCGTGGCGTCGGCGTGCACCTTTTTGGGTTCGCAATCCTGCTGCTCGGCGTGACGAACGTCGCCCGAATCATGAGCGGCATCGGAAGCATCGTGACCTGGCCTATCAACCGAAAATTCCATTTCGCCGGGAATGGCTACGAGGTCTTCAATACGCAGCTTTTGATGGTGTATCTGATCGCCGCGTTTGGTCTCAGCCACATTCTTGGCAACGGACTGATCTCTCTCGGTCATTCTGCATTCTTCGGCGTCGGCGCCTACACCGTCGCGATCGGCACGCTCGTCCATGGCTTGAATTTCTATATGGCTCTTGCCCTCGCCGCGTTGGTCAGTGCGGTCGCCGGGTTCCTCCTTGGACTACCGGCCCTGCGTCTCAGCCATTTCACGCTCGCCATGATTACGCTGGCCTATGGCCTGGTGCTGAACGACCTGATCGAGCGATATCGAAGTGTGACCCATGGCGGCGACGGCATGCCGGGGATTCAGCGTCCGAGCGGCCTCACGACCGATGGTCACTATTACTGGCTGCTCGTTGGTGCCGTGGTCGTTTCCTACGGTGTGATGCACAACCTGCTGAGGTCGCCGGTCGGACGACGCGCAAAGGCTGTTGCCGAAAGCGAGAACGCCGCACAATCGATTGGTATCGACCTTCGGGCAACCAAGCTGGCATCGTTCACCGTCGGGAGTGTCTTTGCTGGAGTCGCTGGAGGACTTTACGCCGGCTTGGTTGGCTACGTTGCTCCGTCAGCGTTCATCGGCGACCTTGCGATTCTGTTCCTGCTGATGGTTCTTTTCGGTGGTTCTGGTTCGCTCGCTGGCCCAATTGTTGGTGCCATTCTCTTGTTCCGAATTCCGCTCGAAGTCGAGCGGGTTTCGCCGAAGCCGGGTGCCTGGACGCTCATGATCTACGGGGCGATCTTGCTCGCCTCCGTCTACTTCTTCCCTCGCGGGATTATGTCCGTGTACTGGCGGGTTCGAGAGCGCTATTTCCCGCTCAAATCGACGGTGAAGGCCAAGTCGGTGGATGGCGCAATTGCTGGCTTCGCGGAGCGCTCGCTTGCGTCGGTCATCGAGACACCGACATCCTCGGAGCAGCTCCTCGTCGCAGTCGACGTCGCAAAGACTCTCGGCGGCGTGCAGGCGCTCAAGGGTCTCGATCTCACACTGCGCGCCGCGCAGATCCACGGGCTCATCGGTCCGAACGGTTCCGGCAAAACCACGTTTCTGAACACGCTGTGCGGCTATGTCGCACCCGACCGTGGATCGGTAACGCTCAGCGGCCAGACCATGGATGGTGTGAAGCCATTTCGACGCGCCCGTGCGGGACTCGCCCGCACGTTCCAAACCCCATTGCTCTTCGAACACATGTCGTGCCTAGAGAACGTGTTGGTGGCGGTCGATCTTCATCACCACCAGAGTGGATTTGCCTACCTACTCCGGCTGCCTGCAGCCCGGCGAGCCGAGCGCACGTCGGTCGAGCGGGCGACGGCGATTCTCGACGCTGTCGGTCTCGGTCATCGACGCGACGACGCCGCGGCTGATCTTCCGCCGGGTGAGCGGCGTCTGTTGGAACTCGGTCGGGCTATTGCGTTGCGGCCGACGATGATCGTGATGGACGAGCCCGCCGCTGGCCTTACCGACACGGAGGTCGAGCACCTCGGCCACTTCATCACGGAGTTGAAGCAGAACGGTATTGCGGTGATCCTCGTGGAGCACCACGTCGATCTCGTGCGAAAGATCAGCGATGTCGTGACGGTCATCGACGCTGGTGCCCGCATCGCGCTCGGCACGCCACACGAGGTGATGACCGACCCGATCGTGATCAAGACCTACCTCGGTGAGATGAGCTTCGACGATGACCATGATGTGGCAGCGTCGGTCCACGCAACAACCGGACTGTCCTCATGACGATGG
This sequence comes from Acidimicrobiia bacterium, assembly GCA_043720395.1. Lineage (GTDB taxonomy): Bacteria > Actinomycetota > Acidimicrobiia > Acidimicrobiales > JANYDT01 > JANOYY01. Next base: position 47,866 of record JAYSSR010000006.1, on the reverse strand, counting down.
TCGCGAACAGGGCCGTGGCCACTGATGTGCTCCTCAGCGTCGAAGGCGTGAGCGCTGGCTACGGAACGGTGTCCGTCGTCCACGAGGTCAGCTTCTCGATTGCGCCTCGCCAACTTGTCACGATCGTCGGTGCGAACGGTGCCGGCAAGTCAACGTTGTTGAGGACGATCTCCGGCATCAACCGGGCGACCACCGGCCGGATACAGCTCGCGGGTGAAGACATCCAGAAGCTGTCGCCAGCGCGGATTGCTGCAAGCGGAGTCGCGCAGGTCCCGGAGAATCGACGTGTCTTCCCGGCACACAGCGTCACGGACAATCTGCGCCTCGGTGCGTTCGTGACAAGGTCCGACAAGGAGGGGACGGCCCGTCGGCTCGATGACGTGATGACGCGCTTCCCGGTGTTGCGTGAACGTTCCAAGCAAGCGGCAGGCACGTTGTCCGGCGGCGAGCAGCAGATGCTTGCGATTGGCATGGCGCTGATGGCCGATCCGAAAGTATTGCTGCTCGACGAACCGTCCCTCGGTCTCGCGCCGATCATCGTGGAGCAGGTGTTCGAACACATACGCGCGCTGAGCAACGAGGGACGCGCAATTCTCCTCGTGGAGCAGCTCGCTCAGAAGGCACTCTCGCTGGCCGACGTCGGCTACGTGCTGCAGTTGGGGCGTTTCGTGGCCAGTGGTCCCGGTCGTGAACTTGCCGGCGACCGAGCAGTCCTTCGCGCCTACCTCGGCTGACGAGACCTTCCTACTTGCCGGCCGCTCGGGTGATCAAGTCTGGGAGTTCGGGGGGTCTTGTTAAGTTGACAGAACTGTCAACTGACCCGAGACTTGAGCGCCATGTCGCAAGCGCACGACCACCTGACTGCAGAAGTGGAGCGGTGTCTTGGTCGTGCCGTGACGTTGAAAGCAGCGTCCGGCGGTGCGGGGAACCTTGCGTTCGAGGTGCACGATCCGAGCGCGCCCGACGCGCCGCTCGCGTTCCTGCGCACGAAGATGGGTGACGGCGGGCTGAGCGCGATGGGCTACTCGCTGGCACGGGAGGCGGCGATACTTCAGCACGCCGCGACGATGGGGTTCCCCGTTGCCGAAGTGCTGGGCGTCGTTGTAGACCCCGACTCGATCCTCATGCGGGTTGTGGAGGGCACGAGTCGTCCGGACCGAGACGAGATCGAGATTGTCGGGCCGAAGTACCTCGCGTTGATCGCACAACTGCATGCAGCCGAGCCGTCGGCGTTCCCGGTGAAGCAGCACGCCACGATGCGTGCGGCAATGGAGAAAGACCTTGAGATGTGGGTGAATGAGGGCGAGCAGCGCGGGGTGCTCGACGACCCGATGCTCGCCTTGACGCTGCGCGTGCTGCGTCACCTCATGCCCGCCGGTGACGGTCGGCCATCCGTTGTGCACGGCGATGTCGGAGCGGGGAACTTCATGTGCCTCGACGGCGAAGTGACGGCGATGCTTGACTGGGAGCTCGCGCACCTTGGTGATCCGCATGAGGACCTCGCGTGGCTTTGGATGCGAGGCGCGCATACGAATTTCGGCGACCCTCAGGTTCGATTCGCCGAGTACGAGCGGGCGTCCGGCAGTGTCATCGACCGTGCGCGTCTCGACTGGCAGGTTGCGCTGGTGATGTGGAAGTCGGTCCTGTCGCTGAAGGCGAGGCTGAGGGCACCGCAGATCGGCGAGCTGGCGTGGATTCAGAACATGGTGGTGCTCACCTACGACGCACTGCTTGGGTCGCAACTCGTCCGGCTGTTGGGTGGATCGCTTCCGCTGTTGCAGGACGCGCCCGAGCGTTCGGTGTCGGCCGATGTCACACTGGCGGAAGAATTGCTCGGCGTGGCCGCGCTCAGTGCGGAGCATCGCGTGGTGGTCGAGTACCTCCGTGACGCTGCGGGACATGGTCCGTGGGAGCGTCGAATGCTGCGACAGGACTGCGCCACCGTGCTGGGCATCGAACCGGACACGCTCGCTACGCACATTGCGACGTGTACGGATGATTCGCTCCTTGCAACCGCTCTGGTCCTGGGACGAAACGCGGACCGACGATCTCGTGCGATGCCGAAAGCGGTCCGCCGGATCGAACGTGCGCAACGGATCGGGCTCGGAGTGGGCGTCAGCAGTGCGAGCGAACGATCACGAACCAACGATAAGAGGAGCGAGACATGACACGACCGACGCTGAGCAGTGAGGACTGGGACCTCACGACCGACGACGACAACTTCCACCCGGCCGACGACAACCCGTGGTGGACCGAGACGATGTGGTTCGCCTGGATGGTGCCCGAGCGCAACATCCTCGGCTACTACTACCCGATGTTCCGCCCGAACCTTGGCATCCAAGCCGGTGGCGTGCTGGTGTTCGACGACACCGCGGAGCTGCCATGGGAGCTGCCGGTGTTCAACTACGACTGGCACCAGCAGATCCCACCGGGCCTCGACCTGCGCGATGCCAAGCTCAACAACGGCATGACGATCAGGTGCGTCGATTCCAACCGCACCTACGAGCTTGGCTACGAAAGCCGGGATTTGACGCTGACGCTGCGAGTCGAGGGGGTCACCAAGCCGCTCGTGACCAAGGGGACGCCACCGTTCAACAAGGGCCATATCGATCAGATCTGTCACGTCACGGGGGAGATGGTGATGAACGGCGAGACGATCAGCGTCGACAGCTACGCGATGCGCGATCGCTCGTGGGGGCCGCGTGAGGACGGGCGTCAACCGCAGGTCGGGTACTCCTACGCCACGCAGGACCCCGACAACGCCTGGCTCGCCGTGACCATCGGAAAGGGCCAGGAGTACAACGTTTCAACAGGGTTCAACATCCGCGATGGCGTCTGGTCGCAGATGGTGTCGGGGACGCGCGAGGTCGATCGAGACGCGCAAGGTAGGCCGAGCGCTTATCGCCTTCAGGCAACCGATGCCCTGGGGCGGTCTGTGACGGCGACCGGCACGATGATGAGCCGCCAGGTCTTCACCGCGTACCCGTCGATGTTCTGCTGGAACGCCCTCGTCGACTGGTCGGCCGATGGGTTCCGCGGCTTCGGCGAGGACCAGGACTGCTGGCACCCGCGCAAGTGGCGTCAGTTCCTCCAGGCAACAAAGGCGTCGCGGCCCTGACCGATCGTGGCCCTGAATCGGTCACCGTGGCCTCAGATCGGGCCGGTTTGGGGCCACGCCGACTGATTTGGGGCCACAACGTGCCACGGTCGCGGCGAACAACAGCTCAGAGGCCGAACTCGGCGCGGATAGATGCGCCGTGCTCGTCGATCGCGGGCACGTGGCCGTTGTCGTGCCAGTCGGCGCGCACAGGGGACGCGGGCAATGCGACCGTCCCGCGCTCGTGGGTGACGTCGACGCGCCGAAGCTGCGGATGCACCGAAAGCGCGGCAACATCGTTGACGTTGCCGAACGCAATGCGCGTGGCCCGTAATCGCTGCTCGACGTCGGACTTCGTAAGCGCACGGAACACCTCTGCGACGGCGGCGTCCGTTGCAACCCGGTTAAGCACCCGCGCGGCGTTGGTTGCATGGTCCGGGTGTTCGGCAAGTTCAACGCGGGTGAGCACGCCGGAACAGAGGTCGCGCCACTCACGGTCGGACTGAATCGAGATGAGAACCGTAGCGCCGTCGGACGTCTCGAATCCGCCGTACGGAGCGATCGACGGATGGGCCAACCCGACTCGCTCGGGCGCCGCGCCGAGGTAGTCATGATGCAGGAGCGGCACCGTCATCCAGTCGGCCATCGACTCGAACAGCGACGTCTGAAGGTGCGTGCCCTCGCCCGTAGTTGCCTTGCGTACCAACGCCTGTGAGATGGCAATGGCCGCGTTCATGCCGGTACCGATGTCCACGATACTGACGCCGATGCGGCCGTACGGCCCGGGCGCACCGCTTACGGAGAGCAGCCCTGATTCGGCCTGCACGAGGAGGTCGTAGGCCTTCATGTCCGCGTACGGCCCGTCTGGTCCATACCCGGAGATGTCACACACGATCATCTCGGGACGCTTGGCCCGCAACGTCTCCGCCCCGTAGCCGAGGCGGGTCGAGGCCCCCACCGCGAGGTTCTGCACGAACACATCGGCTCGTGCGAGGAGGGCGTCCATGACGCTGCGGTCGTGCTCGGACGCGAGGTCGAGGGCGATCGCCTCCTTGCCGTGGTTGAGCCATGCGAAGTAGCTCGAGATCCCGTTGGCTGCACGGTCGTAGCCGCGGGCGAAGTCGCCCTCCGGCCGCTCGACCTTGATGACACGTGCTCCCGCCGCGGCGAGCCTTTGGGTGGCCAGCGGTGCAGCTACCGCCTGTTCGAGCGAGACGACCAAGACACCATGCAGTGGTCCGTTCACAGGTCGAAGATCGTAGGTCGCCAGCGCTACGGCGGTCGCGATGTTGTGGTGAGCGCAACAAATCGACCGAGTCCCCGGACGGATGACCGGCCGGGCCGCAGACGTGTTGTGTTGAGCGCAACAAATTGACCGAGTCGAGAGGTTCCAGCGGTGTCATCGGCACGGGAGCGCATCGCCGCCGAAGTTCCACGCGTGACGCCTCGCTCGGCACACGTTGAGCGAGCTTGAACTATGGTCCGACGTCACGCTTGGAACTGCGGCTTGCGTGCGCTCGGAAGCGCGTCGCGAAACGTCTCTCGGGATTTCCACTCCGGAGCCGGTGGCGTGTAACCATCGGCAGGGGCGAACGGCGAGATGCTGCCGGCTGCGATGTCGTGGACGTAGCGCGGACAGTTCGGGAAGGCGTGTCGCAGCCGCACCACGATCACCATCTCGGCACCGGCGAACGAGGCGACAAGTGCAGCGTCATCGTCCGCGGTGATGAGGGTCACTGTGCCGTTGATTCGTAAGCGGTTCAAGCCCACGAAGTCAACGAACAGCAGACCGATGGACGGGTTCGCGGCCAGGTTGCCAAGCGTTCGATATTGACCGTTTCCGTCGTAGGACGGAATCGCGAGCGTGGTGTCGTCGATGATGCGGATGAAGCCCGGACGTCCACCCTTGTAAGAGCAATCGGGGTTGCCGTGCGCGTCCGCAGTGGCGACGAATACCATCGACGCGGCCTCGACGAAGGCTCGGTCCGCTGCGCTGAATGCGTTGTGCACGGCGATCGACTCCAACCGGTCGGCGAGGCGGGTCGAATCCATCCGAGCCTGCACCTCGCGCATGCCCTGGTGGTAGAAGTCGGCGGACATCGGTGCTTCTCCCTTTGACGGCCCGAACTCCCGTCCGTGCCCAAGCGGCAAGGTAGCAGCAGTACGAGTGAGCATGAGCGACGAACCGGCGCCACTCGCACTGCGCACGGGCGATCGCGGTACATCCGGCTCCTCCGCGGTACCTTCGGCGCGCCCGAACGCACCGCAAGCGCACCGGATGTACCGCGACGAAGGGCACCACGGGTCAAGTGGCAGGGCCCGCCGCCCGCTGACTCTTGCAACCCACCAGCCAAGCTGGACCCTGCGCGGGGAGAGCGCGACCGAGCCTCCCTTGGAGGGTCTCGCTAGCGCTTTTTCACGGTGCGATCGGTGGCGCTGGGCGCACGCTCGACTCCCTGATCGGTCGGGCTCGCCAGGTGCCGACCGGCCGGGGAGCGCGTAATCATCGGACGAAGAACGCCTCCGCGCCACGACGTATCCGACGACAGGTCTCCTCGAAAAGAGCAGCGTCTTCTTCCAGCAACGTCATCCGAAAGCCATCAATTGGCGACGAGAAACCCGAGAGTGGCACGACGCAAACACCTTCCGCTCCGAGCATTTCGTAGGCGAACAATTTGTCCGTGCGCAACGTTGTCTTCGATTCGACCATATCGAGGTACATGCGAACGTCATCATTGCGAGCTTGGAGCTCCGCGGTGTTCGGATACTTTGACCTATTGATCGTGACGGTCAGGTAGAACACTCCGTCGGGTACAACAACATTGAGCACGTCGCATCCCTCAAAGATGCGCAGCGCCGTGTCGAGCCGGGCCTTGTACTTGTCGAGACGGTGCTGCAGGAAGGCGGGAAACGACGGGTGGGTCAGGATGCGCGGGAACACGATCTGGGGCAGGGTCGTAGAGCAAACTTCGAGCATTTTGCCGACGACTATCGTCTGGATATAGCCGCGGAAATTCTCGTCCTGATCGGCGTTATAGACCTCGATCCAACCGCAGCGACTGCCCGGCCAGGGGATCTCTTTGGAGACGCCCTTCATCGAGATTGCGGGAACCTTGCCGACGATCTCCGACAGGCGAACGATCTTCGATTTGTCGAAGAGCAGGTGTTGGTAGATCTCGTCGAACAGCAGGAAGCACTCGTTCTCGCGTGCAATGCGCACGACCTCTTCGAGGTCTTCGCGGGGGTGCGCCACGCCGAGCGGATTGTTCGGGTTGATCACGAGGATGCCGACGATGTCAGGGTTCGATTTCACGGACGCTTCCAAGGCGGCGACATTGATACGTCCGCCGTTGTCGAGCATGAGCGGATAGGTGATCGGGTCGCCGCCGTGGTGAAGCGCCTCGGCCGTTGCGTGTGACGGGTAGACCGGGTTCGGGCCGATCACTCGCGCCATAGGTGGCAGCATCGAGAACAGCTTGTTGATGGCGTCGCCGAGGCCGTTGAAGAAGATCACGTCTTCTTCGGTGCAGATGGGTTCGTCAGACTCGCCGTGGCTGAAGTGATCGATCACGAACTGGCGTGCTGTGAGGTCGCCCTTGGTCGGGGAGTAAGCGTAGGTGCGGTCGTCGTCGCATGCGTCCTTCACGACGGTCTTCATCCAGTCGGGGATGCGCTCGCCCTTTGCTACGGGATCACCGATGTTCTCCCAGATCATCGGGACGCCCAGCTTGAGGACCTCGTTGGCGATCTCGACGATCTCGCGGATCTCATAACGAAGCTGTTCTTCGCCGTCTTTGATCATGTTGATTCTCATGGGTGAGCGAGCTCCGTGGGTCGTGTGCGGCCGTTCTGTCGGCATTGCGTGTGGCCGACTGTAGCGGGCTGCGTTCACGTCACGGCTGCATTTCGCAGGTAAAAGCCTCGAATTGGGCAGTTCGACCCATTTATTCCGGTGCACAAATGCACGATTGCACATGAAAGCTGTGTTCGGAAGGCTTGTGTGGTGCCCGTCGCCGAGCTGTCGAGCGCAGATCGTTGGACCCGCGTCGGTGGGCACCGATAGCGCGTCGGAAGGTTCCGTAGCCATCTCCTCGACCCCGAAAGTGACCTTGAGCAGGCGAAACGGAAACCCGTGACAACCACGGACTTCCGCTTGCGTGCACTAGGTTGCCCGCCGTGGCGTCACAACGAGAGACCGATGATGCAGTGGTTGTCGAGCTCAATGCAACGCTCGATCGACGCGTGGCGATTGATGAACGCGAGCAGCGATCGATCGAGGTCTTTCGCGACGAGCTGACGCAACTCGACCGTCCATGCGACGAGAATGCCGATCGGACGCACGTGACGGCGTCGGCCATCGTTGTTGGTCAGCGCGGGGTGCTGTTGCAGCGAACCCCCGAGCGGGCGAATGTGTGGACGGTGCCCGGCGGCCACATCGGCCGCGGAGAGCGCACCGCCGACGCTGCCATCCGTGAGGTGCTCGAACGTTCGGGCCTTGCGGTTCGGCACTTCTGCGGTGATGAGCACCCGTTCGTCGTTCATGTCGATGTGAACCCGGGCCCGCGCGGCCACTCCCACCTCGACCTGCGTTACCTGGTGGTCGCAGCCGGCGAGCCGATCGCCATCAAGGGTCAGCTGGAGGCAGCCTGGAGTTCATGGACTGACGCTGCAGCATCGGCCGGCCCGGAGGTTTCGGGTATCATAAGCGCGCTTAAGAATGTTACGCTGCGCGCCGCTGAACCCGCCGATGCGCCGGCCCTTGCGGAGCTGTACCTGCGATCCTTCCGTCTCGCGTACGACGCGACCGACGTGCGCCTCGCTCACGACGACGGCGATGTGCGTCGGTGGATGCGCGAGGACCTGTTGCCCGGTCACACGGTCACCGTTGCAGTTGCCGCAGGGTCCGTGCCGGTCGGGTTCATCGGCGAGGCCCCCGGCCTCGTTTCGCACCTTTACGTCGATCCGGCGTGGACTCGCCAGGGCATCGGCTCAAGGCTGCTCCGCCACGCTATGGACCACCAGCTGACTGGGCTGTCCCTCTGGACCTTCGAGGCAAATGCAGGCGCGCGTGCCTTCTACGAGAAGCACGGCTTCGCAGCTGTCGAGCACACCGACGGGTCGGGCAACGACGAGGGTCAGCCCGACGTCCGCTACGCCTGGAAAAAGTAGTTCCCGAAAAATTCTGCGTCGGAGTGATCCGCTCGCAGGGCAGCGTCGAATGGTGGTCATGCCCGCACTGCAATCGTCTGACCCACGATCGGTCGACCCGCCGTGAACGCGCTCGCCGAACATAGAATCCGCCGCGTGGATGCCCTACCGGAATCCGACGCTGCCCCGCTCACGTCCGTCGACGCTGCACTTGTCGGTCGGATCATCGCCGGTGACGACAGCGCCCTGTCGATGCTCTACGACACGTACAGTTCGGTCGTCTACGGGCTGGCCCGGTCGGTCAGTCGCGACGATCAGATTGCGTGCGAGGTCACCCAGGACGTGTTCACGCACGTGTGGGAGTTCCCCGACCGAGTCGATCTGCAACGGGGGACGCTGCGGAGCTACCTCGGCGTGATGGCTCATCGGAGGGCCGTGGACGCGGTGAGAAGGTCCGAGCGCCGATCGCACACCGAGGACCGAGTCCGTTCGCAGACCGACTCGGTGTCACCGGCGAGTGACGTCCAAGCAGTTGGCGACGCCGCTCGTTCTTGGCAACGGGGCCGACTTGCCGAATTGTTGGACGCGTTGCCGAAGGATCAGCGCGAGGCCCTCCGGCTCGCCTACTTCGAAGGCCGCACGTATCGGGAGGTGGCTGTCGAACTCGGCATCCCGGAGGGAACGGCAAAGTCTCGCCTGCGACTGGCGCTCGCGAGGCTCAGAGAGCAACTCGAACTCGACGATCGATGGGCGTGGACGTGACCGAGATGAATGACCCGAGCGACCTGAGCGAACCGAGCGAACTGACTGAACTGACTGAACTGACTGAACTGAGCAGCGAAATGATTCCCCCCATCACTGAGAATGCCGACAGCCAGGACGACTTCGCCGCAGAGTTGGCCGCGCTCCTCGCGCTCGACGCGTATGCGCCCGACGATTCGCTGCCTGACGCTGATGACGTCGCCGATCCGGTGCACTTGAAGGACTTCCGGCAGGTCGTAAGCGCGCTTGCTGAATTGGTCGCGGCCGAACCGCCCCCGGAACTTCGCGAACGAGTGCTCGCTGCGGCTCGGGAGCGCCGCACGCCGGGTGTTCCGCTCGTCGAGCCCCCGCTGTCGCCGGCAGACGCCTTTCTGCGAACCGTCGAGGAGCTCCACGATCTGCTCGTTGATCTGCGCGCAGATGAATGGATGACGCCGAACCTCGCCGTCTACGGACAGACCCGTGACCTGATCGCGCATCTGGCCGGTGTGGAGGAGAGCCTGCTCGGCATCCTCGGGCACGGGATTGCACCCGAGCCCGAATTGTGGGCGGATCACTCGAGGGCAACCGAATCGTTTGTTGCGTCACTGCGATCAGAGTCACCTTCGCGGGTCGCCGATCGATGGGTTCATGCGGCACGGCGACTTGGCGCCCTCGGCGCGAATCTCCCTGCGGAAATGCCGGTCGCGGTGAACGACGTGCTCACCAGCGTCCGAGGGATGTTCGTACTCCGGACCTTTGAGGTGTGGACGCATCATGACGACGTGTGTCGAGCGACCGGACGGGCCCTTTCGACGCTTGACGCAGCGAGGTTGTCGCTGATGTCGAGCGAACTCATCAACGTGTTGCCGTTCGCCCTCGCCGTACGGGGCACGGCGCGCCCCGGCAGGACGGTGCGGATCGTGTTCACAGGCGACGGTGGCGGGGTGTTCGACCAGACGATGGACGTTGGATCTTCAGTCGGTGTTCCTGACGCAGTCGTGACCGCCGACGTTCTTTACTTCTGTCGGCTCGCAGCGAATCGCGCGATGCCGACCGAACTGGCTGCCAACGTCGAAGGAGACGGCGAACTGGTCGGCCTCGTGCTCGCCGCCGCGGGTGCCTTCGCTCGGGACTGACCCGCGTTGCCCGTGCGGACCTCACCGCGGTGCCAGGTCGCTGATCAGGTGTTCAACCGCGTTGACGTTGCTCGACGTCTCGGAGGCGGCCTTCGAGGAAGCGGCGGTCGGTGTCGTTGGTCGGACAGGTCAGAGCGTGGCGGTAGGCGTTTGCGGCTGTGTCGAGGCGGTCGAGGCGACGCAGGAAGTCGGCCCTCGTCGACCAGTAGAGGTGCCAGTTGGCAAGCTCCTCGGACTGCTCCGGCGGCAGGCTGTCGAGCGCGTCGAGGCCGCGCTGCGGACCCTCAGCGAAGCAGGTCGCGACGGCACGGTTGACGCGGACAACCGGCGTCGGCGCGATGCCCTCTAGGACGCCGTAGAGGATCGCAATCTGCGGCCAGTCGGTCTCGCTGAAAGTTGGCGAGAGACCGTGCAGGGTTGCGATCGCCGCCTGGACTTGGAACGGCCCGATCTTTCGTCGCCGTAACGTCCGCTCGACCAGCCTCGCTGCCTCGGCGATCGCCGTATGGTCCCACCGACCGCGGTCCTGGTCGGCGAGGAGGACAAGGCTACCTGTGGCGTCGACGCGGGTTGATCTGCGCGCATACGTCGCGAGAATGAGCGCGAGGAGCCCTGCGGCTTCCGGTTCGTCGGGCATGCAGGTTGCGGCGAGTCGCGCGAGATGGAGCGCGTCGGCGGCAAGGTTGACTCGACTGTCAAGTGCGCCGGACGTTGCGTGATGGCCGGTTGTGAACACGAGGTAGATCACGGCGAGCACGCCGGGAAGGCGTTCCGGCAGCTCGTGATCCTCCGGCACTCGGTATGGGATGTGAGCGGTGGCGATCTTCTTCTTGGCGCGGCTTATGCGCTGGCCCATCGTCGGTTCGGGGACGAGGAATGCGCGTGCGATCTCAGTGGTCGTAAGTCCACAGAGGGTTCGCAGCGTGAGCGCGACTTGCGCCTCCGGGCTGAGCGCGGGGTGACAGCAGGTGAACAGGAGACGGAGCTCGTCGGTGTCGCCCTGCCGGTCAGCGGTCGCCTGGGCCGGCTCATCGAGAAGGCGCGTGGATGCGGTTTCGCGGTGCTTGCGTGACGCTTCACGTCGGATGCGGTCAAGTGCCTTGCGCCGCGCGACGGTGGTGAGCCAGGCCGCCGGGTTGATCGGGAGCCCGTTGGATCGCCAGTTCTGTAAGGCGGATTCGGCGGCGTCTTGGAGTGCGTCTTCCGCGAGGGTGAAGTCACCGGTGAGCCGGATGAGGGTGGCCAGCACTCGGCCACCCTCGATCCGGATCGTGTCCTCCAGGGAACGTGAGGGCTCCGTGGTGTTGCCTTTCTGTCCGTGCTGGGTGAAGTCTGTTCAGCCGTGCTGGGTGAAGTCTGTTCAGCCGTGCTGGGTGAAGTCTGTTCAGCCGTGCTGGGTGAAGTCTGTTCAGCCCTGCTGGGTGAAGTCTGTTCAGCCCTGCTGGGTGAAGTCGATGACGGGACGTACTTCGACTCGGCCGTGCCATGCGCCGGGGATCTGGGCGGCCCAGCTGAGCGCCTCGTCGAGGTCCTTGCAGTCGAGCAGGTAGAACCCGCCGAGGGCTTCCTTGGTCTCGGCGAAGGGGCCGTCGGTGGTCGTGACGTCCCCGCCCTTGGCCCCGCCCTGCACGTGAACGGTGGTTGCAGTCGACGTCGGCTGGAGTGCCTCGCCGCCGGCGCTGATCACGCCTGCCGCGCCGGCGCTCTCGCCGAACGCCATGTACTCCTGCATGATATTCCCCCACTCTTCGGGGGTGGCACCGGCCTCGTCGGCCTCAACGCCGTAGATGAGTGCTGCGTAGCGGGGCATGTGTTCCTTTCGTAGCGTCCGGTGGTTCGGGCCGGCGCTCGTTGTTGGTGTGTGACGTTCAAACGACGAACCTGTTCGAGTGGTTTCGACAATCCTCGCCGCGAAACTTGGCTCATGTGACCTTCGCCTGCCCGAGATGATTCATCCCGAGGCCGGCGAGGGCCGAGTTGGTGCTGTCTGGGAGTCCGGTGCGGTACAACCGGTCCGCTTGCGGTGCTATCGGGCGCGCCGAACGTACCGTATCCGCACCGGATGTACCGCGATCGGCCGCAAGCCACCGAGCTGGCCTCCGATGCGGTACAACCGGTCCGCCTGCCGTGGTTGCGGGCGTCCTGGCTGGTTTCGGTGGTTTGGTTGTTTGGTTGTGTTGGCCATTTCGACCGTGGGAATCGCAGCGGCCGTCTCGCTCGACGCGGTGTCCATGGCCGTCGTCGCTGTGCGGACGACCGTTGTCGAGCCGCAGCGTCCAGGTGCCGGCGGCGCACGGCACGCTTGCGGCCACCATCGAGGTACTTGGAGCGGACCCGTGATGGTGATGGACACCCGAGCAACGTCGCCGAATGCGGTGCCGCAGGTTCCGCCGAGCGAAGTCACCCGGGCGTCGGTCGTGAGCGGGAACGCGATGGTGCTGCCGCTCAAGGTGGTCGATCCGTTCGTCGTGGTGGTGCGGACGATCGGCGGGCGCGGCGTCGTGGTGGTCGGTCGTGCGGTTGTTGGCCGTGTCGTGCTGCGATCTTCCCAACGTCCTGCATGCATCACGAAGGTGAGCGCTCGGGCACCGACGTTGGGATGATCAGCTACCCGGGAGGTATGCGATGTTCCCAACGTCGGGCGGGGCGTGCTCAACTACCGGCCATGAGCCACGACGCGTCCGACGCCACCGATCCCGAGCAGCCGATGGGCGTGGACGTTGCGCGGGTGTTGCCGTGGTTGCGGGACCGGTTGGACTGGGTCGAGCCACCGCTGACGTGGGAGAAGTTGGCCGGGGGGCACTCCAACTTCACGTACCGCGTCACGGATGCCGGTGGCAACACGTTTGTGCTGCGGCGTCCGCCGATGGGTGAGCTGCTGCCGAGTGCGCACGACATGGGGCGGGAGTTCAAGATCATGTCGGCGCTGTGGCCCACGCCGGTGCCGGTGCCGGAGCCGTTGGCGTTCTGCGACGACAAAGACGTGACGGGTGCGGCGTTCTACGTGATGCGCAGCGTCCAAGGGAAGTCGCTGTACAACGCGGAGGAGGCCGACGCGCACGTGCCGGAGCCATTGCGGGAGGCGCACGGCGAGCACTTCATCGACGTGCTGGCGGCCCTGCACGCGATCGAGCCGGCGTCGGTCGGGCTGGAGGACCTGGGACGTCCGGACGCGTACGTGGCACGGCAGCTGAAGCGGTGGAAGGCATCGTGGGACGCGTCCAAGACGTGTGAGCGTCCGGACATCGATCGTCTGCACGCATACCTTTCGGAGCGGACTCCGGTGCAGGGACCGGCGCGGGTGGTGCATGGCGACTATGGGCTGCACAACGTCATCTCGACGACCGGCGGTCGCATCGCGGCGGTCGTGGACTGGGAGATTTCGACGCTGGGGGACTCGCTCGCGGACCTTGCCTATGCGATCAATTCGTGGGGGAAGCGGACGGATGTTTCACGGCGGGTCGTGAAGCCTTCGACGCTGCCTGGGTACCCGACCGACATGGATCTCTTAAAGCGGTATGCGACTGCGACCGGGGCAGACATTTCGGGTATTGACTTCTACATCTCGTTCAATCATTGGAAGACGGCTTGCATCGTCGACGGGGTGCTCGCTCGGTATCACCACGGGCAGAAGTCCACCGAGGGCGTCGATCTCGCGGCGTTGGAGTTTGGGCGCGATGAGTCGCTGGCGAAGGCTGTCGCTGCAGCGGGGGCGATGGGCTACGCGTGACCTGGGCGGGTGGGCGACCCGACGACCCATAGTTAGGTGGATTTCTCCGCTGTTGTGTTCATTTGAGCGAAGTATGTGATGATCGGGCTGTGACGCTCCCCGGCGGGATAGACAATCGGTTCATTGGACGAGCAAAGGAGCGACTTTCCCTGACGCAGGCGCTCGAACGGGCCGCCGCTGGAACGCCCACCGTGGCACTGGTCGTTGGTGAGGAGGGTATCGGCAAGTCGTTTTGCTCCAGGAGGCGCTTCGGTGCAAGGAGGCTGCCGGGTTCGTCGCTCGGTTTGCGAGTGTCGGCCCGTCGATGAGTGTCACCGATCTCATCGCTGCGCTGGGCCTACCTGAGCGCGATGGTCGACTGCCCCGCGGGGTCGTTGACCATACGATCGACGAGAACGTACTCCTGGTCCTCGACGACCTCCAGCTCGCGACTGCCGAGGTGCGGCGATGGGTGCGGGAGGTTGGGTACGCCGTCGCGGACGAGTCGGCGCGTCGGGGTGTGTGCATGCTGCTCGTCGCTGCCGTGCGGGGTCACCCGCCTGATGCTGCGCTCGGCCTCGTGATGGAACTCCGCGATGAGCCGAACCTATTGCTGCTGCCGATGGGACCCTTTGATGGACTCGATGCCGCGGAGTTCGCGACGGAGCGGTTTGGCGTGACCCCGAGTGCGGAGGTTGTTCGGCTGCTGTTTGACCGATCGGGTGGGGTGCCGCGGGCAATGGGCGTGGTGGCGTCGATGTTCTCGTCTGTTGCCGGCGGGGAGGAGTTGACTGTTGGGCGGTATCCCGAGTACGACGCGGGCGACGGCCAATCGCGCAATTCGTGCGCTGGAGAAGCAGGGGATTTTGGAGCTTCGGCGTGGTGCCGTCGTCATCCACGATATGGCGCGGCTGCGTCAGGCGGCGACCCTTTGAGGGGTGCGTCCGCTGGGTTGGGAGCGTCCTGATGGGCCTCGCGTGGCGAGTGGAACGAGGGGGACGGCTGAGCGGGCGGTGCGGCTCGAGGTAGGCAGTCCGCCATTACCGGAGAACCCACCAATCGACGCTCGGCGGTTCGTGGTTCTCGTGCGTACGGTCGAGGACGAGTAGCCCGGCCCCAGCGAGTCCCGAGCGACCCTGCTGGCGGTGTCGTCCGCGCTGGTGAGAGTCGTCCGCGCATGCTGCGCGGGCGACTTTCGTCGGCACCAACGACACCGCCCGGTCGGGGTCGGGGGGGTCGAGTGCCCTCGCCTCGTTCGAGTCATTCCCGCCGCCTTCTGTCGGCAATGTGACGAAGATCACATTGACTATGCTGAGTTCCTTCTTCCATGAATCGAACTGGTGTGCGATAATGACGACATGGAAATCACTTCGACACTCGACACCTGGAGGCGAACGACGTTGCCTCGTGTCGACGCGTCCGAGTGGACGGTGCCGACAGCCAACGCCGGTTTGTTGGAGGTCGCGCGGTTGCGAGGGTTGTTGGACGCTGCTCAGTCAGTGTTGGTTGGGGTGATGTCGAAGGCGTCAGGGAGAGACACTCCGGCGGCGTTGTCTCGATCGTTGAAGATGTCGGGCACGGAGGCTCGGAAGGCGGCGGCGCTTGCTGGTGTGGTAGGTCGGGTTCCGGGAGCGGAGGATGCGTTGGCGTCGGGGGTGGTGACGGCGGAGCACTTGCTGAAACTTGTTCCGGTCACCGATGAGGCCGACGCGGCGTTGTTGCTGGGCGTGGCACCTGGGATGTCGCCGGAGGATTTCGGGACGACGGTGCACAAGTTCCGCATCGCGAAGGACGCGAATGGTGTGAAAGGTCGTCAGCGTGCTGCGCGGTCGGTCCGGTTTTTCCATGCGGAGGAGGGCTGTGTGGGGATGCGGGCGGTGTTGCGGCCGCTGGATGGTGAACGTGTGAAGGCGGCGTTGAATGCGATTGTCGATGAACGTTGGCGGGCTGAGCATCCGGACCGTGCCACTACGTCGGGCGGGCATGGCGGCGACAGTCGTGAACAGCGTTTGGCCGACGCGCTGGCGTCGGTGTTCGGTGCGAGTCCGGCCGAATCAGGTGCAGCGAGCGACCCGGCCAGCGAGGATGTTGGCACGCAACAGGAATCGGCCAGCGGGTCGGCGGCAAGTACGGCGGGGGAAGGTCCTGCGGGGGAAGACAGCCACGGTACATCGTCGACCGACGAGCCCGAAACGACCGGGAGGACCGACCAGTCCGATGCTGGGCAGGGGACCGACAGAGCACAGCGGACCGGCGCGAATTCGAGTTCTCGGTTGATGCCGACGCTGACGCCGCAGTCGATTCCACCGTCGGTTGCGACGAGGCTCGGGGTGGTGGTCACGATCAATGCTGAGACGTTGGAGACGGCGATTCTCGGCGGGCCACCGATCGCGTTCGCCGATCTCGGCGACATCCTTCACGACGCCCGGACTGAGTTTTTCGCGATGATCCAGGCAACGAACGGTGCGATTCTGAACTTCGGTCGCAATCGTCGATTGGCGACACCTCTCCAAAAGCTTGCGGTGGCGGTTCGCGACAACGGACGTTGCACTTGGGCCGGATGTCAGGTGGCGTGGGATCGGTGCGATGTCGACCACGACCCGCCGTTCGAGAGTGGCGGGCGGACGGACGTCGACAAGCTTCGACTCTTGTGCCGTTGCGAGCATCATCCGCATCGACACGAGACCGGCGAGAACATCGAGCGTGACGCGTCCGACGAATGGATCATCATCGGTCCGCCCAGCACGACGGTGGTTCGACAACGCAGGCGTTCGACCGCGGCCACGGCGTCCAGTGGTCGCCGCGATCGGCAGGGACCCTCCGGATGACTGCGCGGTGGGAGCTGCCGTTGGTTGCACACTCGGCGCGCCGCGAGCGGGGGCGCTCGCCGGGACACCTCGGCTCCGTTCGGCTCGGCTCGGCTCCGTTCGGCTCGGCTCGGTTCGGCTAGCTCCGTGTGGTCTGGTCGGGTGGTGGTCAGTTCCCTCTTGAACAACGTTGAAATCGAAGGGGCAACTTTCGCCAGTGACTCAGCTCAGTGGACGAGGGCCGGGAGTCGGCAGTCCTGCCGGGTCCACGTGCGAAGGACAGGACGTCGGCACATGATCGAGACGATGGGCGTCGGAGTTGGCGCAGGAAGGGAAGTGATGAGCGATTCGCCACGGAGGATGCGTGCTTCAAGGATGCGAAGGGCCGCGCCGGGTTCGATGCCGAGTGACTCGGCCAGGGCGCGCCTGGCGCGACCATATGCGTGCAGAGCGTCGACGGTTCGACCGGTCCCCTGGAGGGCGGTCATGAGCTGGGCCCATACGGTTTCGCGGAGGGGATCGTGGGCAACCGTCGCTTCGAGGCCCGGGATCACCTGGGCGGAGCGTCGAAGGTCCAGCAGCGCTCGTACCCGGAACTCTTCGATACGACGTCGGATTTCGGTGAGTCGTTCGATTTCCCCGGCCGGCATGGTGGCGTCGACGTCCTCGAACGGACGGCCCCGCCAGAGGTCGAGTGCTTCCGACGCCACCTTCACGACGTTCTCCGGTTCGCTACGGAGGTGGAGCCGTTCGATCTCCGACGACGCGCTCTCGAAGGCGAGCACATCGACCCGTACAGCGATCGGGTTGATGCGGTATGAGGAGCCGCGGCTCTCAATTGCGGCTGCGCCGAGGGCGGATCGAAGCCGGGAGATGTGGCCGTGCAGCGTCTTGTGTGACGTCGCAGGAATGGCCTCGCCCGCCCACACGAGGTCCGCAAGCGCTGCCGCCGGAGTCGAGCCGCCGCGGCGAACGATGAGCGACGCAAGGACGCTGCTCAGGATCGGAGCGATGCACACGTGGACGCTGTCCACGCGGCACGTGAAGGGACCGAGCACGTCGATCTCCACTCGCCCACCCGTCAGCATTACTGGTCCCGACATCGCGGTAGACCGTGCAGGTAGTCGCTCAACGTGGCTCGCCGGCGCGCCTGTCGGGGTAAGACCGCTCCCTGCGACGTTCCCCGATCCTGACGTTGTGGCGATCGGATTGCCACCTGAGGCGTCGGCACTTGCGGGGAACGTTGTGGGCACGGGTCCACGGTGCGGCCAACGGATGCCATCGGTCGTCGTCGGCGGACACACCCGGTGTGTGTTGGCCGACACGTTTGCTGAGCGGTCGAGTTCGCTGTGTCAGGGGTGCCGCGCCGACCGGTGTCAACCGCTGCGAGGCGTCCGGGGGGTGCAAGTTGGACCATCGAATTCCTGCGGTCTGCTGTGCGACGAAACCGATCGGCCACAGCAAAGTCATGGTGGTCCACGAGCACCACCCTGCTTGCAGCGCGGAAACAACTCGTGTGCCCATCATTCGAGAGAGCCCTGAAGGACAGAGGGACCTTGGAATTCGGATGTGCGAGTGGCTATCTTCCGGGCTGCAACGGGTCGCGCGGTACGTTTGACGACGTGGCCGCAGAGTGGACGAACTGGTCGGGCCGGCAAAGGTGCGAACCGCAGCGCATCCACTTCGCCCGGACGGAGGTCGACGTCGTGGCCGTGGTTGCCGAGGCGACCCGCAACGGGACGACCGTTCGCATCGCAGGTGTCGGACACAGTCACATGCCGCTGGTTCCCACGGACGGCACGATCCTTGACATTTCAGGTTTCAACGGCGTAATCACGGTCGACGAAGCAACCCGCACGGCCCGCGTCCGAGCGGGAACGACCATCCACGCGCTCGGCCTCCCGCTGCATGAGGCGGGCCTCGCCCTGAAGAACCAGGGGGACATCGACCGCCAGTCGATCGGGGGTGCGATCGCCACCGGCACGCACGGCACGGGACGCCACCTCCAGAACCTCTCGGCCTCGGTGATCGGTGCACGGGTCGTGCTGGCGTCCGGCGATGTCGTCGAGTGTTCGGCGGCCGAACGGCCAGAGGTGTTCAAACTCATCCGCCTCCACCTCGGAGCCGTGGGCGTGGTGACCGAGTTGCAGCTCAGCGTCCGCGAGTCCTACGTGCTGCATGAGCAAGGCTTCCAGGCCGCCTTCGAGGAAGTATGCGCGCATAATAAAGCAAACGTCAACGACCATCGTCACTTCGAGTTCTTCTGGTACCCGCGCTCGGACCGGGTCGTAGCGAAGTCGATCGACGAAACCGATGAACTGCCCATCTACCCGCTCGGCGCCGAAGGGGCCCGGCGAGCCTGGAGCCATGAGGTGCTCGCCAACCATCGCCCTGACCTGCACACGGAAATGGAGTTTTCGGTCCCGATCGACGAAGGACCTGCCTGTCTCGACGAGATTCGGACGCTGATCCGCACCGACTTCCCGGGCCTCCGCTGGCCAGTCGAATATCGCACGGTCGCACGCGACGACGTGTGGTTGTCGACCGCCTACGAACGCGACGTCGCAACCATCTCGGTGCATCAGGGCGTCGACCTCCCCGACGAGCCGTTGTTCCGCGCCTGCGAGGCCGTGTTCCGCCGCTACGACGGGCGTCCGCACTGGGGCAAGGTCAACTACTTCGACCAACGAGACTTCGCCAGCGCGCACCCGCGTTGGTACGACTGGTGGTCAGCCCGAGACGCCCTCGATCCGGCCGGGACGTTCCTCAACGACTACCTCCGAAGTGTCCGGCCGATACCCTGACAATCTCTCGCCCGAACCCGGAGACACCGCCGTGCCCCATCGCCTCGGACAACCCATCGCACGAGGCAGCCGGTCCGTCGTGCATGCCTGGGGCGCAGACGCCGTAGCCAAGGTCCCTCTCCCCTCCATGCCGGAGGGCTGGATTCGGTTCGAGGCGACCTACACCGAAGCCGTCCACGCGTGCGGCGCACCGACACCACGCGTCGTCGGCATCGAGACGATCGACGGCCGGGAGGTGAGCATCTACGAGCGTGTGCACGGCCAATCCATGTGGGACGCCGTGAGGGACGCGCCCGCCGATGCGAGTCGGTTCGGCAGCGAACTCGCGGACCTTCAACGACGACTCCTGACCTTGACGCCGCCAATCACCATCCCGCTGCAGTTCACGCGCCTCAACTGCAAGATCCGAGAGGCGGCCCGCACGATCGATGTGACCCTCGCGGAAATCTTGCGGACGCTCCCAAAACGGTCGGAGCGAATGCGTCTTTGCCACGGCGACCTCCACCCGAAGAACATCATCCTCTCGCCGGATGGTCCCGTCGTCGTCGACTGGTTCGACGTCTCCCGCGGCGACGCGTGCGGTGATGTCGCACGGACGTCGCTGCTTCTCTCGACCAATGCCACCAAGAGCGCCGACGCTGCGGTCGACCATCTGCCCGGAGCGTCACCATCGGTCCTTCGTGAACTCCACGACGCCTACCTCGCAAGCATGGTCCAGGAGTGTTCACTCACCGACGCTGAGCTGCAAGCCTGGTTGGTCATCGAGGCCGCGGCACGTCTGGCAGAGGGTGTCGAGCCGGGCCCGCTCCTCGCCGTCATCGCACAGCACGGCGTCTGACCCAGCAGAACCGAGTCGCGGTTCAGCGCGTAGCCTTTGGGAAGCGAATACCACGTGAACCGCGTCCCAAGGCCACCGGATGTACCGCGAGCCCGCAGCGCATCTGATTGCAGCGGGGGTTCAGACCGTTAGGCCAACCGCAGCATTGGTCTGTTCGCGCAGCACATCGAACACGCCCGGTGTCGAGGCCAGGACGAGTCCGACGTTCTCCGGGCACGGCAGCTCCACGGCTGCACCCGCTTCCGCAGCGATGAGCGCTCCGGCAGCCCAGTCCCACAGTTTGATATCGCGCTCGAAGTAGCCATCAATGCGGCCGTTGGCGACCCAGCACAGCTGCAGCGCAGCCGACCCGAAGCAACGAATGTCGCGCGCGGCGGGAAGTAGGCGCGCCACGATCGTGCCCTGCAGCGCGCGCAGCCGCGGAGTGTACGAAAAGCCCGTAGCGATCAACGCGGCAGGCAACGACGAGCAGTCCGAGACGCCGATCGGCAAGCCGTCCAGTCGGGCCCCGCCGCCCTCGCAAGCGGAGAACACTTCCCCGCGGAGCGCGTCGACAACCGCACCCGCTACGAAGACCCCGTCAACCGCGACAGCGATGCTGACCGAGAACACCGGCAGGCCGTAGAGAAAGTTGACAGTACCGTCAAGTGGATCGATGACCCACTTCACACGTGCACCTGCCCCGTCCTCGCCGCCCTCTTCGCCGATGATTCCGCAGTTCGGAGTGGCCGCTCCGAGCAGCGTCCGGATGAACTGCTCGGTGTCGATGTCGGTCTGCGTGACCACGTCGGTCGAGGAGGTCTTTGTCGCAACCGACGTGGCGCGCCCATACCCTTCGGCGACCATCACCGCGGCCTGTCGTGCGACGTCGACCGCAATCGTCTCAAGCTGTGATGGCGTTGGCGGGAACGGGACACCGTCGAGAGCATCGTCGAGAACGCCGTCAGGCACGCCGAACCTCGACGCCCGCGTCGGTCAGGATCTCGACCTCATCGTCGGTGGCGCGACTGTCGGTTACGAGCAGGTCGATCTCCGCCAGCGCCGCGTAGCTGTACGTCTGGTCGTTGCCGAACTTGCTGTGGTCGACAAGCGCCACGACCCGACGCGCGCTCTCGATCATCGCCCGCTTCAGATGGTGTTCCGGCGGGTAGGGCGTGGTGAGGCCACGTGCGAACGACAGCCCGTCGCAGCTGATGAACAGCACATCGACGCGCATGGCCCGTACGGCAGCGACGGTCTGTGCGTCGGCCGTCGCGAATGTGTTCGTCCGGACGCCACCGCCCAACACCGACAGCTCGTTGACGCCGCGCCGGGCGAGCGTCAAGGCGGTCACCAGCGAGTTCGTGATCACGTGAACGCCCGCACCGAGCGCCATGACCTCGGCGAGACGCTGGCCGGTCGAGCCGGAGTCGACGATGACGGTTCCGCGGGCCGGTACCTCGCCGCTCGCGAGCTGTGCGATCGCGAGCTTCTCCTCCGCATTCTGCATGTCACGGGCATCGACCATCGGCTCGTGGCTATGACGCTCGATCGGAACCGCTCCGCCGTGCACGCGACGTACAAGTTCGCGTTCCTGCAACTCCGAGAGGTCCCGGCGGATGGTCTCCGTCGTGACGTCGAAGCGCTGCGCGAGGTCGGACACGTCGACAGCACCAAGGGTCAGTGCCAGGCGGTGGATCTGGCGTTGACGTTCGACCTGCAGCTTGGACGTTCCGCTGTGTTCGGTGATCGACATATGGCCAGTCAGGGTGGTTCGGGCGGCGGGGTTAGGCCGAACCGCCCGAGATCTCGATGTTGACCCCGGTCAGGTACGACGCAGCGTCCGAGAGCAGGAACGCCACGACGCCGGCCACTTCGGCCGTCGAACCGTAGCGGCGCAGCGGGACCATGGCGATCATCTGCTTGGCGACTTCGACCGGATCATGCGCGTAGTACTGGCTCTTTGTTGCGGCTTGCTGCTCGACCTGACGTTCCCACATTGCGCCCGGCCCGATGAACGCGGGCGAGATAGCGTTGACGCGGATGCTGAACGGCGCAAGGTCTTTGGCAGAGCTCTTCGTGAGTCCGATGACGGCGGCCTTCGACGCCGAGTATCCCGCCATGTTCGGTGCACCACCGACGCCCGCCATTGATGCCGTGTTCACGATCGCGCCAGCGGCACCCGCAGCGATCAGGTGCGTCGCGGTCTCCGCGATGACGTTGAACACCCCGAGCACGTTCACGGCCAGCACCCGTGCGACGTCGTCGCTGTCCATGAGATTCACGCGGGTGAACGCGCCCTGGTAGCCCGCGTTGTTGAAGATCAGCGTCGGCAGGTTCCCGTCGGCGACACACGCAGCGATTGCTCGGGCAACGTCGGCGCGGTCGGTCACGTCGAAGGTGATTTCGACGACTGATGTCGCCTTGCCGCGAAGCCGCGCCGCGACGTCGGCGAGTTTGCCGGCCGCGCTCGGATGGTCGGCGAGCACGAGTGTGCGTTGCGGCGTCGCCAGACCCTCCGCTACGGCCGACCCGATGTCGCCGGCGGCCCCAGTGATCAAAACGGTCTCAGTCATACGCTGTTCCTTCGTTGAGCTTCGATGTGGCGCGGAGCGCGCGGGCGAACGGTCACGATCACGCCGAACGGTCTGCCGCGGCAAGAGTCCATTCGTCGAGCGTGGCGAGCGAGCCGATCCGATCGAGTGAGTCGAGCGCGGCCGTGAAGCGCACGAGCAGCCGGTCGGACCCTCCGATGTTCGGCCCCAGTGCTCGCTCGTAGCGGAGGAACGCTCGGGGATCGGCGACGCTCCTCGCAGCAACGTCACGCGCCTCGTCGAGGAACGGGTCCGACGACAACACGAGCGCGGTCCCATCGTCGGCGACGCCCCGGAGATAGCGGCACCACCCCGCAAGCACGAGCGCCAGCATGTCGATCGGCCCGCCGCTTGCAAGTTGCGCCTCCAGCGACGGCACGATGAAGGTCGGGAACTTGGCGGTGCCGTCGAGGCACAGGCGTCCGATGGTGTCGGCGATGGCCGGGTTCGAGAAGCGCTGGACCAGCATGTCCTGGTACGCAACGAGGTCAACGCCAGCGGGGGCAACCAGATTCGGTGCCGCCTCCTGCGCCATAAGCGTACGTATGAAGCGTCCGACGCGATCGTCGAGCACCGCGTCGTGCACGTAACGGAATCCGGCGAGCGCGGCATGGTACGCGAGGCCCGAGTGGCTGGCGTTGAGCAGTCGCAGCTTCATGTGCTCGTACGGGATCACGTCGTCGGTCATGAGTACGCCAACTCGCTCGAACGCGGGGCGTCCGTCGGTGAAGTGGTCCTCGAGCGCCCACTGGCGGAACGGCTCGCAGACAACGGGCCAGCCGTCGGTGAACCCGAACGTGGTCGCGGCCCAGGCCCGGTCGGCGTCGGTCGTGGCCGGGGTGATCCGGTCGACCATGCCGTTCGGGAACGCACCATGGGTGCCCAGCCACGAGGCCAGCTCCGCCGACCGCATCGACGCTGCGCCGAGCACCGCGTTGCGCGTCACGTTGCCGTTGCCCGGAAGGTTGTCGCAGCTCATCACGGTGAACGGTGCAAGTCCAGCCTTGCGTCGAGCGTCGAGTGCGGCGACGACGAGGCCGAAGGTGGTGCGCGGGAGGTCGAGGCGGACGTCGACGGCCAGCGCATCGTCGCCCGTGAATGTGCCGTGCTCGACCGGGTAGCCGCCCTCGGTGACGGTGAGCGACACGATGCGCGTGGCGGCGTCGGCGAGGTTGTTGAGCAACGGTGCGGGGTCGTGGTGGGCGGGCAGGAAGCCGGTGATCGAGCCGATGATCCGGCCGTCGACGGTGTCACCCTCGCGTTCGGCGAGCAGGTACAGGCCATCCTGTTCGCCGAGGACCCGAGCGATGTGTTCGTCGTGGGCCATGACGCCGGCACCGGTGATCGACCAGTCGCTGGGGGCACCGTCAGGCGCAGCCGCGTTCGCAAGATCATCGACGTAGACAGCGAGGTGTGCGCGGTGGAAACCGCCGACGCCGAGGTGGGTGATGCCACCGCGCAGCGTCGCGCGGTCGTAGGCGGGGACCCGGATCGTGGGCCGTGCACCGCCATTCGCCGCACCGTTGGTGGATGACGCCCCGAGCTCGCCCAGCAGCGCAGATCCCAGACGTGGAATCTTTAGCGGTTGCGCGTCGTTGTCAGCCATTCCCACACAATCCCACACGGAACACCGTCTCCGCCAGACCGAAATCCGAAGAAAATAGGTCGTCCGGCCCGATTCGACTTGACTTGCCCGGAGAAACAAAGATAAAACAACACATCCATACACAGCCGGGGGGCCGTGATGACCGCCGCGTCATCCTGCTACCCCATTTCGCGAAGGGAACAGGATGAAGCCACGCACACGCGTCACCCGCACGTACCGAATGTTGGGTGTTGCCGTCGCACTCGGCCTGATCGCCGGTGCTTGCTCCAGTGACAAGGCCGAAGACACAACGGCAGCAACGGAAGCGGTAGCCGAAACGGAAGCTGCCGCCGTCGAAACCGAAGCACCGGCCACCGAAGCCGCAGCCACTGAGGCAGCAGCAACCGAGGCGGCAGCAACGGAAGCCGCTGCACCCGCCGATGGAGGATCGATCACGGTCGCCATCGTCGACAACCCGACGATGAAGGACATTCAGACCCTCACGCCGGACAACTTCACCAAGACGACCGGCATCAAGGTCAACTACGTGAGCCTGAACGAGCAGACGCTGCGCGAGCAGGTCACCAAGTCCGTGGGTTCGGGTGCCGGTCAGTACGACGTCGTCATGATCGGCCCGTACGAGGCCCCGCAGTTCGGTGCCAACGGTTGGCTCCAGGACCTCACCCCGCAGGCCACCGCCGACACGGCCTACGACCTTGCGGACATCATTCCCGCGGTCCGGGGCGCACTGTCGAACGACGGCAAGATGTACGCCGTCCCGTTCTATGCAGAGTCGTCGTTCCTGATGTACCGCAAGGACCTCGCCGACGCTGCTGGCGTCACGATCCCCGACGCACCGACGTGGGACGAAGTTGCTGCGGCCGCCAAGAAGCTGAAGACCGCTGACATGGCCGGCATCTGCCTTCGTGGCAAGCCCGGCTGGGGCGATCTCGGTGCCTCGCTCGGCACCGTCGTGAACACCTTCGGTGGCACGTGGTGGGAAGCAAACTCTGACGGAACTCCCGGCAAGGCGCAGGTCAACACCGGTGGCTTCAAGGAGGCGTTCAACTTCTATACGACGCTTCTGAAGGACGCCGGCGAGCCCGACGCAGCCAACGCCTCGTTCAACGAGTGCCTCACCATGATGAAGGACTCGAAGGCCGCCATGTGGTACGACGCAACCGTCGCCGCGGGCATCCTCGAATCCGCCGACTCGCCGATCAAGGGCAAGCTTGCCTATGCACTCGCGCCGACCAAGGTCACGAAGGCTTCCGGCTGGCTGTGGTCGTGGGCACTGGCTATGCCGGCCGGCACGGAGAACACCGATGCCGCTTGGAAGTTCATGAGCTGGGCAACGTCGAAGGAATACATCAAGCTGGCCGCAACCCTTCCGGGCGGCTGGGCAGGTATTCCTCCGGGAAGCCGTACCTCGACGTACTCGATCCCCGAGTACCTCGCTGCTGCGCCGTCGTTCGCTCCACGGACGCTCGCCGCCATGCTTGCCGCCCCGATCAATGATCCCGGCACCACGAAGCGTCCGGGTCTTCCCGGCGTGCAGTACGTCGGCATCCCGGAATTCGCAGATGTCGGTACCCGTTGCACCGCTGAGCTTTCGGCGGCCATCGCCGGGAACCAGAGCAATGATGCCGCTCTCGACAAGTGTCAGACGATCGCCTCCGAAGTGTCGAAGTAAGACTTCGTTTCGATTGACTGAAAAACCGTGAACGCCGCGACCACTGTCCAGCCCGAGGCTCCGAAGCCTCGCGTTGGCCGACGCATGACTCCCCTCAAGCGTCAACAGTGGTCGCGGCGTTTGCCGTTGCTACCGGCGTTGATCTTCACGATCGTCGTCACGCAGCTGCCGTTTCTCGTCACCATCTGGTATTCGATACACCAATGGGACTTCCTGAAACCGGGCAGCTTCAAGTTCAATGGCCTGGAGAACTACACCAAGCCGCTCAAGGATCAGTTCTTCCGTGAGGCGGCACTCCACACGGTCATCATCACGGTTGGGACCGTGGTGATTGCATCCATTCTCGGCACGCTGCTTGCGGTGTTGCTGGACAAGTCATTCTTCGGGCAGGGCTTCGTGCGGACGCTGCTCATCACGCCCTTTCTCATCATGCCGGTGGCCGCCTCACTGATCTGGCGCCACGGTTTCCTCGATGCCACCTACGGATTCATCAATTGGATCTTCGAGTCGCTCTCGTTCGGTCGAGTGGCCTTCACCTCCAAACACCCGCTATTTTCAGTAATTCTCGTGCTCGTCTGGCAGTGGACGCCGTTCATGATGTTGATCATCCTGGCGGGACTGCAGAGCCAAACGGCGGAGGTCCTCGAAGCGGCCCGGGTCGATGGGGCCGGACCGCTGCAGACGTTTCGCAGCCTGACGCTGCCGCACCTTCGCTCCTATCTCGAGCTCGGTGCGTTGCTGGGTTCGATCTATCTGCTGCAGACCTTCGACACGGTGGACCAACTTGTGGGCGGCGCGCCGGACGCGCGCAACGTCCCGTACTTCATCTATCAGCGGTCCATCGGCGGCGGTTGGCGCTTCGGTCAGGCATCGGCGTACGGGGTTGTGGTTGTGGTCGCGACGATCATCATTGCCAACGTCACGCTGCGGCTGATTTCCTCCTTGCTGGAAGGTGAGAACTGATGGCTGCATCCCGTGCCGTCGGCGAGCGTCGCTGGGTTTCGCGCCTTCTCGGTGTGCTCGCCTGGATGTTCGGACTGCTGTTCTTCTTCCCGATTGCCTGGATGGTGATCACGTCGTTCAAGACCGAAGGTCGGGCTCAGACCGAGGTGCCCAATCTGCGGCTGGACGGCGGCCTCGAAAAGTTTCGTGAGGTCACGAAGGAACTTCCGGGGACGCTCACGTTCGTGAAGGCGCTCGGCACCAGTGCGTTCGTGGTGATCGTGTCGACGCTCATCGTGCTGCTCATGGCGGTCCCGGCGGCGTACGCATTAGCCATTCGGCCGATTCCGAAATGGCGCGACGTCCTGCTGTTCTTCATTTCGACAAAGTTCCTGCCGATAGCCGCAGCAATTCTTCCGCTCTACACGATCTTCAAGCAGCTGCATATGCTCGATACGCGCCTCGTGCTGGTCATTGTTTATACGTCAATGAACCTGCCGCTCGCTATATGGATGCTCCGCTCGTTCTTCGCCGAAGTACCGCGGGAATTGCTGGAGGCGGCGGAGATTGACGGTGCATCGTTCTTCCAGAAGGTCCGCAAGATTCTGCTGCCCATCGTGATGCCCGGCGTGTCGGCGACCGCCCTGCTGTGCTTCATCTTCGGGTGGAACGAGTTCTTCCTCGCCGTGAATCTCACCGCGTTCAAGGCGCAGACGATCCCGATCTGGGTGACCACGATGATCTCGACCCGTGGACAGTTCCTCGCGAAGCTTTCGGCCGCTTCGACGCTTGCGTGTCTGCCGGTCGTCATAGCGGGTTGGGCTGCGCAGAAGCGTCTTGTGCGCGGCCTGACCATGGGAGCGGTCAAATAGCAGGTGAGGTCGGTGAGTAGCGGACCGGAAGGTGCTTCGGGCCGCTGATGAAGCGTAGACGCCAGCCACTCGGTTGGTCCGGCGGCTTCCAGGTCCGGGAGCCTGCTGAGAACGTCTTGGAGGAGTGCACCCGCCTCCGCTCGGGCCAAGTACGCGCTGCGAGTCGCACGGTGTCGCGGTACATCCGGTGCCGTCGCGGTGCGTTGAGCGCGCCCGAACGTACCGCGGACGCACCGGATGTACCGCGGACTGCGTGATCGGAGCGGGACCGGTGTACCGTCCGCCGGTGCTAGGAACACGCTCGCGTAAGTCCCATGGCCGACAATGGCCTGCGCAACGCGCCGGGGCGCTGGGCCCGTGCGATCTCGGGCAGCCATGAGACCTACGAAATCGAGTACGAGACCACTTGACGGAATACGTGTGATCGATACCTCGACGGGTCCGGCGGGTGGACTCGCCACGATGGTGCTCGCCGACTTCGGGGCCGACGTGATCAAGGTCGAGCCACCGGGTGGTGACCGGTTCCGACACCTGCCGGGGAGTCCGCTCTGGCTACGGGGAAAACGCAGTGTCGTGCTGGACCTCCACGCTGCCGATGACCTTGCGACGCTGCGCAGACTGGTTCGCGGTGCGGACGTGCTCGTCGTCGCCGGGCCGCCTGGCCGCGCCGAGCGTTCAGGGGTCGACGCCGGAGCTGCCGAGGCGTTGCAGCCGCGCATCGTGCACTGCGTGATCACCGGTTGGGGCGAGACCGGCCCGCTCGCGCACCTGCCGGGATACGTATCGACCGTGGCCGCTCGCGCCGGGCGGATGATGACCTTCGCTCAGCAGATTCAACGTCCCGGCCCGGTGTACGCGGCGCTGCCGGTAGCGATGCACGTCGCTGCGCACGGTGCAGTACAGGGGATCGTAAGCGCACTGTTCAATCGTGATCGGGCTGGTGGGATGCAGCGGGTCACGACAAGTCTCCTGCAGGGGTTGCTCCCGTTCGATCTCGTGGAACTCCTGCTTATCCAGCTCACGGAGCGATGGGGCGTCGCGCCCTCGCCCAACCCGAGCACCGGGCCGGGCATGCCGACGCTCAACTACCACCCCGTCCTCACCAAGGACGGCGTGTGGATTCAATGCGGGAATCTGCTGGAGCACCTGTTCCTGTCCTTCCTCGACGCCATCGACCTCTACGGCGAACTGCTGGCCGATGAGCGGTTCCACGACTCGCCCGCCACCTGGACGCCCGAGGCGGTCGAGCACGCGCGCGATCGAATTCTCGAGACGATGCAGACGCGAACGGCCGACGAATGGATGGCCGTGTTCCATGCCAACGGGAACGTCGCAGCGGAACCGTTCCTGACTCCGGCCGCAGCGTTGCGGCACCCCGACCTCGTGGCGAACGGTGCGATAGTCGAGGTCGACGACCCGCTCCATGGTCGAGTCTCGATGATCGGGCCGATTGCGACGCTGAGCGTCACGCCAGCGGACATCCACGCCGCGCCGACCGTCGGTCAGCACACGGCGGAGATCGTGGAGGAGTCACGATCCCTACGTGCACCTATAGTAAGCGCACGTAGTGCTCTGTCGAAGACGAATGCGTTCTTCGCATCTGGGTCCGCTGACCACGGCCCGAAAGGTCAGCCGCTGCATGGCGTCACGGTGGTCGAGTTCGCCTCGGTCATCGCAGCGCCGCTGGGCACATCAATGCTGGCCGATCTCGGCGCTCGCGTGATTCGTGTGGAGCCGATCGAGGGTGACTCGTTCCGTCACCTCCTGCCATACGGGCTCATGACGGTGAAGACCACTGCCGGCAAAGAGTCGATCTGCGTGGACCTGAAGCGGGAGGAGGGTCGATCCATTGCTCGTCGACTGATCGCGAAGGCGGACGTTCTTGTTCACAACTATCGCCTCGGTGTCCCGGAGCGGCTCGGCATCGGCTACGAGCAACTTCGTGCCGAACATCCCAGGCTCATCTGGGTTGCCGTCAACGGGTATGGCCCGAATGGGCCCAGCGCACACCGTCCCGCGACCCACCCGGTCGCCGGTGCCGCGATGGGCGGGGCGGGCTATCAGGCCGGTGCGGCGCTGACTGCTCCGTGTCCGACGCTGGGCGATGTGCGCGAATCGGCGCGCCAACTCTTGCGAGCGAACGAGTCGAACCCCGACCCGAACACGTCGGTAATTATCGCATCGGCGGTGACGCTCGCGCTGCTGGCCCGCCAACGCGGTGGGGGCGGCCAGGCGGTGTTTGTTGACATGCTCACCGCCAACGCGCACGCGAACGCCGACGCTTTCCTCTCGTACGAAGGCATGATCGAGAGGCCGGTCGTCGACGCTGAGCACCTTGGCACCGGTGCATGCCACCGGCTCTACCAAGCGAATTCGGGCTGGGTATTTCTGGCAGTCACGACCGACGGGGAGTGGCGGAGGTTCTGTGCGGCGATCGAGCGGCCCGAGTTGGGGATGGACGAGCTATTCGCATCCGTGGGGACGCGCGAGACGAACGGCTTGGCGCTCGCGGACATCCTCGGTACGGTCTTTGCGACCCGTTCGGCCGAGGAGTGGGAAGCGTTCCTTGGACTGCAAGGCATCGCTTGCGTCCGGGCCGATGAGGCCACGCCCGGCCCCTTCTTCGCCCACCACGAACAGGTGCAGGTCAACGGTTTCGTCCCGACGGTTGAGCACGCCCGGTTCGGCGAGCTGCGCCGATGGGGGCCAATCGTGCAGATCGATGGTGGTGCGGACGTGTACGGCCCGGGTGTCCTTGCTGGTGAGCACGCCGACGCGCTTCTCGCCGAGTGCGGCTTCAGCGTCGGCGAGATTGAGGCACTCCGTGCAGCGGGAACGGTTGCGTCCGAACCAACCGAACCATATGCGCGCTGATTTCCCCACCGCCGAACCACCTGGCTCCGCCCTGCTCGGGGTCGACCCGAGCAGGGGCTGGAATCCGCGCGCTGACCTACTTCAGTGCAGAAATTTCATGCCCTTCGATGATTATTAACCCTCGGGTGCGCGCGGATTTCAGCCCTGTTCGGGTAGTCAGCCGAACTGGGCGCGTAGGACGTGCTTCAGCACCTTGCCCATTGGATTGCGCGGAAGCGCTGCAACGATCTCGACCTGCTCTGGGATCTTCTGCTTTGCGAGGCCTTGAGCCTCGCAGTGCTGGGCGACGTCGGCGACCGACAAGGTCTCGTGGCCGACCGCCAGGACCACGACGGCGCACGCGCGCTCGCCGGTGCGCGAATCGCGCAGACCGATCACCGTGACGTCGGCAATGGCGGGGTGCCCGATGAGCACATCCTCGATCGCCAAGGCCGAGAGGTTCTCGCCGTTGCGGATGATCACGTCCTTCAGCCGGCCGGTGATGCGGACGTAGCCGTCAGCATCGATCGTGCCAAGGTCACCGGTGCGGAAGTAGCCCTCGCTATCGAACGCTTCTGCGTCGAGGGAAGCATCCACATAGCCCTTGCAGCGCTGCGGCCCTTGCACCCACAGCTCACCCTCGACGTCTGGACCGAGCACGAGTCCATCCGCAGAGACGGCCTTGATGTCGGACCCCGGTGCCATTCGGCCGACCGACCCGCTGAACATTACGGTCGGATCATCTACCGCAAGACTCGTTGCGGAGGGGAATTCGGTGAGTCCCCATTGGTTGTAAATCGGCGTCCCGAACACCAGCTGACACTCGGCATTGAGCTCGGGCGTGATCGGTGCTCCGCCGGCCTGGAGCTGCCGGAGCTTCGTGAACAGCGGAGCGTCGCCATGGCGACGCTGCGCGGCAAGGTAGGCATGGAAGAACGGCGGTGCCGATCCGAGCAACGTCGCTCCACGCTCGGCCATCAGCAATGGCGACGCCACGGGGTCGAACGTCTCGATGAGTAGGAGCTGCGCGCCGACGCGGAGATACGCGGTCAGCAGCATGATCCCGCCGATATGCGTGATCGGGAACGGCATCGGAAAGAGGTCGTCGGGCCGCAGGCCGATGTATGCATCCTGCGCGTTGGAGGAGGCCATTGCCGATGCGTCGGTGTGCATCGCACCTTTCGGCGTGGCAGTGGTGCCGGAGGTGTAGAAGTACCAGCGGACGTCTTCGGCCGGGTCTGCGACCGGCGGGAGGTTGGTCGGCGCAGCACGGGGGAGCGCAAGGTCGCCCGCGTACTCACTTGTCACGATGACCTGACATGCGGCGTCGCCGAGCGCCTCGGCTGCCATCGCCACGTAGTCGAATCCCCGGTAGACACCGGGCACGAACAACCACCGGGTCCCAAGCTGCTCGGTGATCGGACCGACCTCGGCGCGTCGGAGGATCGGGATGATCGGGTTCTGTTGGACGTTGAGCCGACACAGCGCGGCCATCAGGACGGTCGCTTCGAGCGTGGTCGGGAGCTGCCAGCTCACAACGTCGTCCGGCTGCACGCCGAGTTCCACGAGTCCGGCCGCGACCTCCTCGGCGAGTTCCCGGTAACGCCCGAACGTGAGGACGCGGCCGCGTTCGTCGGACAGGAACGTCCGGTCAGGCGTGAGTCGCGCTCGTTCGTCGATAAGAGACCACCAACTCGTGCCGATGGGCAGCGGGGCGGTGTTCATCAGTTCACTCCAAGGTCACGTCGGAAGTCGTTCGGGATGATCAGGTCGGAGTGGTCGAGTTCGCGCACCGAAGCACGTCCGAGTCCGAGGACCGCCGCGTCGATGCCGCCCCGCAACACATCGAGCACGTTCTCGACGCCGGCCTGACCGTTGGCGGCGAGACCCCACAGCGAGGCGCGTCCGATCATCACCGCGCGTGCGCCGAGGGCGAGCGCCTTGACCACGTCGCTACCCCTGCGGATGCCGCCGTCGAGCACGATCTCGATGTCGCTGCCAACGGCCTCCGCGATCGCAGGTAGGCAGCGGATCGGGGCCGGTGTGCCGTCGAGATTGTTGCCGCCGTGGTTTGAAACGGACAGGGCAGCCGCACCGGCATCACGCACTCGCATGGCGTCGTCGACCCGGCAGATCCCCTTCACCATCAGCGGGCCGCCCCATTCGCCGACGAGCCACGCAATGTCGTCCCACGTGGGGAGCGGCGTCTGCATCCACTCGTAGTACGCACCGAAGAACGTCGGAGCGGGTTGACCGGGCTCGGTGAGATTGGGCGTGGTGAGGTCGGGTATCGCTCCGGACTTCAGGAAGGCACGCAGCCACGCTGGGCGGGCCAACGCCTCCGGAGCGAACCGCAGCATTGCCTTGCGGTCGAGCTTCTCCGGTATGGCGGGGCTGCCCCAGTCGCGGCCCATGGAGAACGTCCAGTCGAGCGTCACGATGAGCCCGGCGACACCAGCATCACGGGCGCGCTGCATGCGGCGGATCATGGTGTCGCGGGTGCCCATCCAGTAGGTCTGGAAGAAGGTCTGCGGGTTGGCCGCCACGACTTCCTCGACCGGTTTGCTCGCGAACGAGCTGAGTCCCATGGCCGTGCCTCGTGCGGCGGAGGCGCGCGCCATGGCGACCTCACCGTCGGGGTGCACCGCCTGGACGCCGGTCGGTGAGATCAGCACGGGCAGTGCGATCGGCTGGCCCATGACGCTGGTCGACAGGTCTCGCGTGGCGTGCAGGTTCGCCATGTGCGGCGCGAATCCGAGTTCCGCAAACGCGGCGGTGTTGTCGTTGTAAGAGACGCCCTTCTCCGAGCCTGCGAGCAACGCGCTGTAGACCGAGCGCGGCAACCGCTTCTCGGCACGGCGCTGCGCCTCGGCAACCGATTCGAACCACGGATTCT
Organism: Acidimicrobiia bacterium; assembly: GCA_043720395.1. GTDB lineage: Bacteria > Actinomycetota > Acidimicrobiia > Acidimicrobiales > JANYDT01 > JANOYY01. Next base: position 14,169 of record JAYSSR010000006.1, on the reverse strand, counting down.
TGGCCATACGGGCGGCGAGCCTAGCCACGGTCCGTCACCTTCGACAGGACGGGTGGTCAGAACGGCGAAGGTTTCGGTTGCAGCCGCGGAACTTCCGTTGGGCGCGCGAAAGACGGCGTCGCCGTGCAGACCTGGGTCAGCGCGGCAACGTGGCGGTTCGGAAGCGAATAGAGGTACCGGATTAGGATTTGGCGCATCGTCGAACATGGCGATTCGCAAAGCGTCGAGCACAAGGAGAGCCATGCCGGGAGCACTTGAGGGGCTGCGGGTCATTGACCTGTCACCGAGTCGCGTAGGAGCACAGGTCAGTCAGTTGTTCGCCGACTACGGTGCCGACGTCATCTGGGTCGAGCCGCCGGGTGGTGCCCCGATGCGCTCGCAGCCGGCCTTCGCGTTCTGGGCTCGTGGCAAGCAGAGCGTCGTGCTCGACCTGCAGACCGACGACGGGCGGTCTGCGCTGCGGACGCTGCTCGCCACGGCCGACGTACTCATCGACACGTTCCGCCCGGGCACGCTCGCCCGTATGGGCTTCGACGATGAGACGCTGACGGCGCTCAATCCGCGGCTCGTGCATACGTCGGTCACGGGATTCGGGAGCATTGGACCGTATGCGAACGTGCAGGGCTACGAGGGACTTGTCGCCGCGAAGCTCGGTGTGTTCCAGGCGTTCAATCGCATGGTTCCCGGCGGACGCCCGCCGTTCGTGAACGTGCCTTGGTGCACGTTCTCGGCGTCGCAAACAGCGCTGCATGGGACGCTCGCCGCGCTGATCGAGCGGGAGCGCAGCGGCCTCGGCCAGCGCGTCGAGGCGAGCCTCGCTCAGGCGTTCACCTCGCTCGACACGTGGGGCTGGTTCGAGCAGTACATCGAGCTGAAGTGGCCGGGCGCGTACACGCGCGTTGCCAACTTCGACGCCGACGAGATCCCGACAAGTCCCTTCGCCTACTTCCTCCTGATTGCCCTCACGAAGGACGGGCACTGGCTCCAGTTCGCACAGGTTGCACCCCGGCTCTACCTGGCGCTCATGAAGGAACTCGGTCTTGATTGGATGCTCACCGATCCGGAATGGAAGGGGATACCTGTTTTTCCGGACCGGGAACGGCGTCTTGCCGCATGGTCGAAGATGCTCGAAGTTGCAAACAGCAAGACGCTGGCCGAGTGGCAGTCAGTCTTCGATACGAACCCCGATGTGTTCGCCGAGGAATTCCGTGCGGGCATCGCGGTGCTTGACCATCCGCAGATGTTGTTCGACGGCTCCACCATCATGCTCAACGACGTTGAACGCGGGTCGGTGCGTCAGCCTGGCGCGCTCGCGCTCATGACCACGACACCCGCCGACGTGTCAAGGTCCGCGCCGCGGCTCGGCGCGGATCAGCATCTGGTGGTGGATGCGTCTGCGACTGCTCCTCCCGTAGGCGGGGCCGCAGCACCAGGTCACGTCCCGGATGGATTACCGCTCGAGGGCGTGACTGTCATGGAGTTCGCCGTGCAGTATGCCGCTCCGCACGGTGCGACGCTGCTCACCGAACTCGGAGCCCGCGTCATCAAAGTTGAGTCGCTGGCAGGTGATCCGATCCGGACGATCGTGCAGTTTCCGGAGACGGGCAGCGCCAAGGTGATGGCCGGCAAGGAGAGTCTCGCCGTGGACCTCGGCACTCCAGAAGGGCTCGCCATCGTGCACGAACTGGTGAAGTCGGCCGACATCGTGCTGCAGGGCTTCCGGGCCGGTGTCGCGAACCGCATCGGCGTTGGCTACGAGACGCTGCGTGCAATCAATCCGAACCTCGTCTATCTGAACGGCACGGGCTACGGCGTCGGCGGTCCGAACGGTCACAAGCCCGCCTACGCGCCGAGCATCGGTGCCGCGGCGGGGGTCGCACGCGGCAACGTCGGCAACCTCGTCGAAGAGCGCGCCGACATGACGATCGAGGAGATCCGCCACGGCGCGTTCCTGCTCACGGTCGGCGCAGTCATCACGAATGCACAGGCCGATGGGTTTGCGGCACTCGGTGTGGCGACTGCGATGTTGCTCGGTCTGCTGGCTCGTGAGCGCGGGCTCGGCGGACAGGAAATGACGACCACGATGATCAACACGAATGCGCACGCCATGTCCGCGCAGACGGTCGACTACGACGGCAGCAACGTTGAGGCGACGCCGGATTTGGACATGCGCGGGCTCAACGCGCTCTACCGCACCTACGACACGACAGATGGCTGGGTGTTCCTTGCGGCCCCGTCGCGGAAGGAGTGGAAGCGGCTGGTCGGTGTACCGGCCTTCGCGGGTCTCGCCGGTGACTCGCGTTTTGTGGACGCGGGCTCGCGGGCGACCAACGACGCATTGCTCGCCGACTCATTGGCCGCGGTCTTCGGGCTTTGCTCGAAGCTCGAGTGGGAGCGCGACCTCCGTTCCGCCGACGTCGGCTGCGTCGCGGTCACCACGACCACGATCGAGGAGGCGCTGTGGAGCGACGACTTCGGCCGAGCGTCGGACTACCTCGTCGATGTCGAACACCCCGTCTTCGAGGTTCATCCCCGCATGGCACCGCTCGTGCGCTTCTCCCGATCCGCCACGCAAGCGAAGCCCGGCGTGCTGCTCGGCGCGCATACCGATGCAATCCTCACGTCGTTGGGTCATACCGCTGAGTCGATTGCCGACCTTCGGGAACGCAAGATCGTCGGGTGAGTCCTTAAAGGCCGACTGGATAGGGCACGTTTGCTGCGCGGCGATGTCCGGCGACCGGCTTCGCCGCTCGATTTATTCTGCTGTGTCTGATTGAGGGCTCGCCTATCGGCTCGCCCTCTTCGTGGCGGGTCCCGGCTCCGCTGTGCCACCCACCACGCTCGCTCGCTCGAAGCTCGCGCAGTCACTCCCGAAGCTCGCGCAGTCACTCGCTCCGCTCGCGCTCAGGTCCACTTTTCCGAGTTGGTCGAGCGGCGGGACGCGGAGCCGAGTGACCGGACGGTGAACGCCTACAACAGCTTCGCAGCGGCGATTGCGAAACCGCCGAGGGTGCACATCACGCCGATGAGTTGAAGGAACATTGCCCGCATCGACTTCAACGTGTCGGCTGCCGACTTTGAAATCTCGGTGCGAACGTCGGCAATCTCGGTGCGAACGTCGACAAAACCCGTGTGCATTTCGGCGCTCAGACGGGTCTCCATCTGGTCGAGACGACCATTTGATGCGAATCCGCCTTCGACGGGTTGTGGCAGGACGGAGAGCAGTGTTGTTGCGGGGGTGTCACCGATCACAGCGACAAGTTTGGCACGCATCGTCATCCATTCGTCAACAGAAGGCAAATGCGTTGAGGTGGTAGCAGACATGGTTCCTCCAAGAATTCAGGGGGGCTTGAGAACCGGGGGAAGGCCTGAGCCACGGTACAGGAGGGGTATGACAGTTTCATGCGTGGCAGGCTTCGGCTCCGCTGTGCTTCGCCACCCGCCACGCTCCTTCGAACCGTACGCAGACACTCGCGCAACTCGCTTCCAACGCTGCCGCCCGGTCCGCGCGACGTTTGCGGTGTGGCCCGAGTAAACCACCCAAAAGAGCCACCCAAAGAGGCCGAGCGGATAGGTCACGGCTGCGGCGCGGCGATGTCCGGCGACCGGCTTCGCCGCTCGATTTATTCTGCCGTGTCTGATTGAGGGCTCGCCTATCGGCTCGCCCTCTCAAGCCGATCCAGCCTTCTGAGTGCACCTTTTGGGTGGTTTCGCGGCACTGCGGCGTCGGTGACTCAACCGTAAATGCCAGACCGCGGATGCATCAATGGAAAGATGCGGCGATGAGCGCATTCGTCACTATCCCCGGTTCTGCGGCCGTGATCACCGGTGCCGAGTGTGGCATCGGTCGGGCGTCGGCGTGCTCGTGATGGGTACACCGGAGAGCGTCCCGGTCGAGATGTGGCAGCGGGTGCTCGACGTTCAACGGACCCGCCGACATTGATGCCTATCTGTCGACGCTGACGAGCAGCTCAGCGTGATTGCTCTGCCACTGCCTCGCCGCCGCGGTCTGTATGGTCGCGATGTTCGGTGCGCTCGGACAGGTCGCGCCGAGACCGCTCGGTCGATCATCCTTGCGCTTGCCCTGGCACTGCTCCCCGACCGGGCCGCGGCTGTTGTGCATGCGCGGCGGGTCGACATCCCGCGTGTGATCGGGTACGCCGTGGCGGTCGATCGAGACACCGAGGTCGATGCCGCAGAAGCCCGTCGGGTGGTCGCCCAGACGCTCGCCGACCCGCGCTCTTGGGGACACAGGAAGAAGACGTCGTTCGTGGCGGTGCCCTGGCGTCAAGCTCGATTGCGAATTCGAATCCGTACACCACACAACACCGACCGGTCTTGTGCACCGTTCAAGACGGCAGGCGAGCGCTCCTGCAGCCTCAACTGGTACGTGTTCTTCAACAGCGTTCGATGGCAAGACGGAGCGGTGCCTTCGGGTATGGACGTTGCGACGTACCGGCAATACATGGTGAACCACGAGGTCGGGCATTCGCTCGGGGAACCGCACGCAGCATGCGTCGGCGTCGGCATGGTCGCGCCGGTCATGCTGCAACAGACGATCGGCCTCGATGGATGCAGCCCGAACCCGTGGCCCGATCCATTGGCCGGACCCAATAGCAGGACCAGCGACCGCGTAGACAGCGTCTAGGTTGCCGCGGCCTGGGGCACCTTGGTGGTTTCCGCGAATTGCGGAACTCGTGGTGCCAAGGAGCGAATCGGCGCGGGCCGTGCGGTCGTGCTCCGGAGAAAGACCGGACCGAGGGCAAGTTCGTAGGCGTCGCGCGTCGCGTTGGCGGCGCCGGCCCAACTCCACTCCACCTCGATCGTCCGACGGGCACCCTCGGATAGTCGTAGCCAGGTATCGCGGTTCGCGAGCGCGCGGCGAAGTGCTTCGGCCAACGCTTTCGACGATCGGTCGGCCGCGACCATGCCGTTGACGTTGTCGACGAGCAACGGAGAAATACATGACAGGCCGTTCGCGATGACGGGTGCCCCGACGGACATGGCCTCGGCGGCGACGAGTGGCGGCGTGATGGCGGCGGGGATTCGAAATGGCAGGGACACGACCTGACAGCGGGCAAGTTCTTCGGCGAGGTCGCCGCTGACTCCCACCGAAAGGTCGACGTATGGCCGACTCCCGAATTCCACCTTCCACTGTTCACTGGCCGGGCCGGGCAGCAGCACAAGGCGGAGACGAATCCCAGGTATCTCGCTACGCAACATGTCGACCGCCTCGACAAGATTTTCGACGCCGCGTCCCGGTTCGGCCCGACCGGCAAACCCGACGGTCGGACTGTCGCTCCACGTCGCCCGGTGCTCGGAAACGGTGGCACCGCCGCGCACGGTCACGAGCGGTCCGTAGTCGCCGAATGCTTCGGCGACGCGGGGATCGGGCGTACACAAAACGGAGATGCCGCCCTTGGTCAGCAGTCGGCGCGTCAGAGGCTTTCCGGCAATGGCCGAAGCGGCAATTCTCGAGGGCCGCACTGCCGACCGGTGGGCGTCGAGGAATTGGCGTGCGCCGATCTCTCGCCACGGCACGGGCAGCAGCTGGTAGATCGTGGCGACAACGGTGCGTCCTCGCAAGGCAGGGGAGAGCGCCAGCGACGAAACGAGCACCCCGCCATGCAGGTGCACGACGTCCGGTTCGACCTCGTTGACGATGTCTCGCAACGCTCGGCGACTGGTGGCCAGGCGACCCGGCGTTGCCCGTCGGATCGTGTGGTGACCGGCGAACATTTCGCCGACGGGATGATCGGCAGCCAGGTGCGAATCCACGTCCGGCATATTGGCGGCGATTTCGGTGATGCAGCGCGACACGCCCTCTTCCCGCTTGAAGGGCACAGACGTGAGGTGCAGCACGCGCAGACGCCCCGAACCCGAAGACGTCACGGACTCGTTCGACTCAAACCTTTGCAACGCGCGCTCCTCATCGGTGGTTCGTGACTCATCGGCGAAGTCAGTTCCACTCTTGAGTAGCGCTGCAAGCTGCTTCGATCGAATACGCGGCGATTACAGGGTGATGACCTGATCCGCTCGGGCTAGGGCGACGGGCCGATTCGACGCGGCGAGCACGGTGAACCCGGCAGCAGCGAGACCTGCCCAGAGTTCCAATTCCGTTTCCACGTCGAGGGCTGAAGTGAGGTCGTCGAGCACGAGCAGTTCGGGCACGTGTACCAACGCACGGGCTGCGGCGGCACGCTGTGCCTGGCCGCCGGAGAGGCGTACGCCTCGCGCCCCGACGAGCGTGTCGAGGCCATGTGGCAGGTCGGTGAGATCGCGGCCGAATGCGGCAAGGTCAACAGCGTTCAACAGGTCGCGCACGTCGTATGCGTACCCGAGTCGCAGGTTGTCGGCGAGTGACTCGGCGAACAGCCGCGGCACCTGGGACACGAAGGAGCACTGCGGTGGCGTGAAGAACGCGGCCCGATCCTCGACCGGTCGGCCGTTCCACAGTACGTCGCCGGCGTCGAGGTCGAGCAGCCCGATCACCGCCCGCAGGAGCGACGTCTTGCCCGAACCGACTGCGCCGCTGACCACCGTCAGGGTGCCCCGCTCCATCACAACGTCGACGCCTCGCAGACCGCGCGCTTCGACCGTGAGACCACGTAGTTCGAGACGCTGCAAAGGAACCCGGGAGGGCAGAACCGGGCTCGCGGCCGGAGGGCCCCCGAGAATTGGCAGTGCGCGTCGTTCGACAAGGCGATCGACGCCGCGTTCGCGGGGCGCGAGGAGCGCATCGAGCCGCGCAGCCGACACCTGGTAGCGGCGTCGGCCCACGATGATCCCGCCGAGTCGCATCGGCAGCCATCCCATGCCGAGCAGGTAGCTCGCGAAGAGCGTGATCTCCCCTGCGGTGAGGTGACGGCGTGCTGCGACCACGAGCGCGAGCCCCACAAACAAGTCCGTGGCCGCGCTGTTCACGGTCCAGATCACCTCGTTCCACGTGGCGTCTCGTACCGCCGCGTGGCCCCGCTCAGCAGTCAGTTCGCGCAGACGCCGAAGCACGTCGTGCTGAGCGCCGGCGACCTTGACCGTGAGCGACGCCTCGAACGCCGACGTCAGGAAATCGCCGACCGCGCTCGCCGCGGTTCGCGCACGCTGGCGGAACCGGCGGGCCGCATTGCCGATGAGTCGGTTCGCGAACCCGGCCAGCAACATCGGGCCGGCACCAGCGAGCGTGGCCCACGGATCGATACGCGCGAGCAGGATGATCGCACCCGTTGCGTAGATGACCGAGCCGGACAGGTCGACCCAATTGTCCATGAGGAAAATCACGTCATGCGGGTCATCGCGCAGCCGAGCGAGAACGTCGCCGACCGGCACCGTGCGCGGCGCGGCCTCGTCGCCTCCGCTCGCGAGCTGCGCATTGATCACGTTCACGCGGGCGAGCGCCTTGGCCGCTTCGACGCCCTGCACGTACGTTCGATGCGCGGCGAAGATGAGCAGCGCAGCGCCGGCGTGACTTGCCAGTAGCCCGACGAGCAGCGTCCAAAAGCGCGTGGTCGCGCCGGTGCGCTGCAGCTCGTCGAACACTTGCCGCACCAGCCAGCCGGGGCCGAGTGGTGTGACGAACCAGGCGATCCATCCGGCCGTGCCGAGCCAGTACCAGCGGGCGCGGTAGCTCGCGAGACGGGCGACGCGGGCTTCGGGCGAACCGCTCATCGCAGCTCCTCGCTTTCCGAACCGGCAGCTCGTAAGCGCGCATAGTGTGTGGTCTTATCGGCCGACAGTATGGCTCGGGGACCGTGCTCGACCAGGCGTCCGTGGGCGAGAACGGCGATGTCGTCGCAGATGTCAAGCGTCTCCAAGCGGTGGGCGATCACGATGGCTGTGCGACCCGCAAGCAGGCGTCGCATCGCGTAGCTGATTGCATCCTGCGTGGCCGGGTCGACGCGTGACGTCGCCTCATCAAGGACCACGACCGACGGCCTGCGAAGGATGGCCCGTGACAGCGCGAGCAGCTGCGCCTGTCCTGCGGAGAGTCCGACGCGAGCGCCGTCATCGTCTCGGTTGTCGGAAGAGAGACGCGTGTCGAGACCGTTCGCCAGCCCGTCGAGCCAGTCACCGAGACCGACGTCGAGCAGTGCGGCCCGGACCGCGTCTGCTGGAAAATCGGCGAACAGCGTGACGTTCTCGTGGACGCTGCCGGGGAACAGCTGGACGTCCTGCGGGATCGCGGTGACCCGACGCCGGAGATCTGCGTCTTCGACGGTCGCGAGGTCGACGCCGCCCATCGTGATGCGGCCGCTCGACGGGGCAACGAGTCGCAGCACGAGGCGTCCGACCGACGTCTTGCCGGACCCGGTTCTGCCGACAACGCCGAGGACGCGGCCCGCTGGAAGTGCCAAAGTCAACGAATGGACCGCGGCGTTCGTGCCCTTCGCGTCGTCGTAGATCAGCTCCGCATCATCGAAGGCCACGTCGAGCGGGCCATCGGGCAGCTTCGCCGTGCCGGACGCGACGATGCGCTGTTCGCCGACGAGTTCGAGAACACGACGCGCGGCACCCGACGCGCCTTGTGCGTCCTGCATGCGCCACGTGAGATGGTCGACCTTGCCGGCCACGGTCATCACGAGACGGAACCCGAACACGACGCCAGCAACGTCAAGGCGCCCGTGGGTGAATGCGAGGGCTCCGTAGCCAATTATGGCGACCTCCGCGGTGCCGACGCTCATGCGGATCGTGCCCTGCATGGTCATCTGCGCCTTCACGCGTTGACGTGCGGCGGCGACCATTGCTGCGGACCGTTCGCCGACTCGCCTCACACCATGGCGACCGGCACCGAGCGCTGCGACGTCATCTGCTCCAGCCAGATACTGCTCGGCCGCGCTCATCACGTCGGCGTCTGCGGCGCGTTCGATGACCGTTGGAGCGACCGAGTGATCGCGCAGGGCAAACGTGACGAGGCCGATGAAGGCGAACGCCACGGCGAGTGCCGGAGCGAGGATCGGTTCGACGACGATTGCGAGCACGACCGCTCCGACCGCAAGCGCAGCTATCGCGAGGAGCTGGGCAACGACGGTGGACAGGAACTCGGTCATCGAGGTGATGTCTGCGTCGACGCGAGTCACCAGCTCGCCCGGTGTGCGATCACGATGGAAGCCAAGATCCGCACTGAGGACGTAGCCCGCAAGGTCGTGGCGGAGGCCGTTGGTGATCTGCCACGCGGCGACCGTTGCTCGCCAGGTAACGGCGACGGTCAGCACCGACGACACGAGGCCGAGCGCTGCGTAGGCGAGTGCGACGTGGACGAGGCGCGCCGTCGGCGCGTTCGCCGCGGCGAGACGGACGAAGCGGGCGAGGACGAGCGCTGCTGCGAGCGGGAGGGAGGTGGCGATAGCGAGGACGGCACCGAACGCGCTGAGCTGGCGAGCGTGGGGGCGCATGAGCGCGAGGACGAGCCGCCACGGTGACCCATCCATGCGGGCGACGGTAGCGCGGGAGCGACCGCGGGACGGCGTCCGTTTCGGCGGACCTTGTGGACGTCGACCTGGCGGCTCGCGTCGCAACGTCGTGGCCCTGGATCGGTCACCGTGGCCCCAATCCGGGCCGATCTGGGGCCGCGACGACCGATTTGAGGCCACGACCACGCTGCCTTGCCGTTGGTCAGACGCTACGGCCCGAGTGCAACCCGCCAGGCGTCGGTGTCGTGGTAGTTCATGTTCCGTACTGCCTTGCCCCGCGCACGGTCCAAACCCAACTTGCGGGAGCGTCGAGACGGCGGCCGGACTTCGTCGTGCCGATGGCTCGGCCCTCCACGACGACGACGTCACCCGCGTCATGAAACGTCGACGGGATCACCGCGAACTCGTCGAATGTTGCCATCACTGACCCGAATACCTTCTCGAACACGGCGGCCGGGCCGACATGGGTTCCATGGTGGGGCAGGAATTCCTGCGGACTCTCGATCCACTCGATGTCGGGAGAGAGTGCGCCGAGCACGCTCGGTATGTCCCCCTTCCCGAAGTTCTCGTAGACGCTGCGGACGATTGCGACGGACTCGCTGGACACGGTGCACCTTCCATTCGGAGGGGTGGTTAGGATGCAGAAATGGTAAATCAGGTTGCGCAATATTGTCAACAGGGTTTCCTATGTTGATCAGAACCCCGAGCCGACCTCCCAGTGATCCGAACGCGTTGCGGGAGTGGCGTGACGCGACGCTTTACCGGCTGACGTTGCGCGCGTCCAGGGCGGAAACGACCGAGACACTGGCTCGTCTGCATGCGCGCGGGCACGTCGGTGTGACGCTCGGGTACACCAACTTCCTCGCAAACCTGGATACCGAGGGCATGACCCTTTCGTCACTAGCACGACGTGTCGGCGTGACGCGCCAGGCTGCCGGGCAGCGGATCGTCGAGATCGAGGCGGCGGGTTACGTAACCCGTCAGCCTGACCCTGCCGACGGACGGTCGGTGCTCGTCCGGCAGACGGCGAAGGGTCGCAAGCTCCTTCGCGACGCGCTCGACATCGTCGCTGATCTCGAAGCCGAGTACGAGCAGATCATCGGGGCGAAACGAATGGATGCGATGAAGGCGACGCTGCGCATGCTGGTCGACAAGGTCGATCCCGAGGGCGCACTCGGCCCGAACTGAGCTGAAGTCGGCCCGAGCCGCCCGGCTCGTCGAGGGCCCGGTCGGCGCGCCTCGACAGCAATGTTTGGTCGAACTTGCACGCCAGCCGGGGCGGATCGACCAAACAGAGGCAGGGTCAGGTGTCGCGGGGTCCGAAGAAGCCGGAGGACTTCAGTTCCTCCATCGACGGCTTGCGGTTGCGCACCTGGGCCGCGAGCAGTGCGTCGAGGCGCGCACGCGCTGCGGCAACGTCCGCTGAGGACCCTCCGGCAGACATCAGCTCGGCGATGAGGCGCTCCTGTCGCCGCACCTCCTCTACGAGGCGCGCACCTGCCTCGCCAAAGGTCAGAAGGTCGTAGTCGTCGTCTTCCGGACGCTGCTCAAGGTCGTCGGGCAGGTCGGCTGATGTCGGCATGGCATAAATATTGACACAAGTGTAAAGTTGGCTCATGCCGCTTCAAGATCACATGCAGATCATCTCGGTCGACGACCACCTCATCGAACACCCCCGGGTGTGGCAGGACCGCCTGCCGGAGAAATATAAGGAGGCGGGTCCGAAGATCATCGAGAATGAGGCGGGCCACCACGTGTGGCAATACGAGGGCCGGATGTACCCGCAGATCGGGCTGAACGCCGTTGCGGGCAAGGCGCCGAAGGACTACGGCATGGAGCCGATCCGCTACGACGACATGATCCCGGGCTGCTTCGACCCGAAGGCCCGCGTCGCCGACATGGACCTCGATGGCGTGCAGGCCGCGTGCTGCTATCCGTCGTTCCCGGCCTTCGCCGGCGGTACGTTCGCCCGCGCCGAGGACAAGGATCTCGCAAGGCTCTGCGTGCAGGCGTGGAACGATTTCAACATTGATGAGTGGTATGCGTTCGCGCCGTCTCGCTTCATCCCGCTTGCCATGGTGCCCTACTGGGACCCGCAGGCAGCAGCCGACGAGGTGCGTCGAGTCGCCGCCCGTGGAGCGCGCGGCATCACCTTCCCGGAGAGCACCGTGCCGCTCGGACTGCCGTCGTTCCATACTCTGCACTGGGAGCCGTTCTGGGATGCCTGCGAGGAGACCGGTCTACCGGTGTCGCTGCACTTCGGCTCATCGAGCTTCACTCCCTCGTTCGGCATGACGGGTGCGGCAAGTGGGACGCCCGCCGACCCGCATGCTCCCTTCGCAGTGGCTATCGCGCTGTTTGCCACGAACCAGATGTGGGCCGTCGTCGACCTGCTCTTCTCCGGCGTCCTGCAGCGTCACCCGAAGCTGAAGTTCGTGCTTGCCGAGGGCGGCGTCGGCTGGATTCCCTACATCATGGAGCGCACCGACTACACGTGGGAGCGTCACCGCTGGTACCAGAAGGTCGACTTCGACACCCGCCCGTCGGACCTGTTCAAGAAGCACTTCTGGGGTTGCTTCATCGACGACGAGTTCGGGGTGAAGAGCCGCCACGAGATCGGCGTCGACCGCATGACCATCGAGATCGATTACCCGCACTCCGACTCCACGTGGCCCAACAGTCGTAAGCGCGCTTCGGAAGTGTTCGCCGACGTTCCCGACGACGAGGTCCACAAGATCGTGGAACTCAACGCACGGGGGCTCTACAACTTCCCGCGCTGAGACTTGAGGACCGGGCCGCGGCGAGGCTTGAACAGCGCGCCGACGTCGAGTGCGAAGCCCGGCAGCTGCGGGCTCGTGAGGACTTCGTTGCGCTGAACGGCAAGCTCCACGTCGAACGCCGGTGCATCGCCGTTCGAGCGTCGGTAGACGAGTACGCATTCCGCCGTGGTGTCGACCAGCCACAGCTCCGGCAGGCCGTTGCGCTCATACGCATCCTTCTTGTCGCCGATGTCGTAGGCCCACGTGGACTTGCTCCGGACCTCGATGGCCAGGTCCGGTGGGCCGAGCATGTGGGGCGATTCGTCGTGCGGCACCCGTTCTTCTCGGAGCCACCAGACGTCGGGCACGAACACGTTGCGGTCATCGACGCGGTGATCGAATTCGATACCGGCATAGCCGCGCCCGGCGGCGGCCTCGCACCACAGCATGAGCTGCAGCAACATCCTTCCGATGAGGTCCTGGTGTCGGAACCGTGGACTGTTCATATGGACAATCTCCCCTTCGATCAGCTCCATGCGTTCCTCGGATTCACCGAGTGCGAGGAAGTCATCGGCGGTGAGGGTCATGGTTGCGCTCATGGGAAGAGAGTACGGAGGGGGTATGACAGTTTCAGTATGGCCGGTCGCCAACGATGGTCGCACGTTCCATCACCCGACGCTTCGGCCAGTAGTCGCTGCACGCGTAGTGCTGCGTGGCGCGGTTGTCCCAGAACGCAACGTCGTTCGGACGCCAGTTCCACCGCACCTGCAGTTCCGGGATGTTCGCGGTGGCCCACAAGGTGTCCAGCAGATTTTCGGACGCGTCCGGTTCAACGTCGTTGACCTCCTGGGTGAAGATTGCGTTCACGTAGACCAGCTTGCGTCCGGTCTCGGGGTGGGTGCGGATCACGGGATGGCTGGCGTCGGGAAATTTCGCGGCCATCGTGGCGCGCTCGCTCTCGGGAAACTGGGCGCCGAACGCGGCCATGAACGAGTTGCTCGCGGTCTTGTCGGCGACGGCGTCGAGCGTGGCGGCGTCGAGTTGGTCGTACGCAGCGCACATGTCCGCCCACAGCGTGTCGCCGCCCACAGCGTGTCGCCGCCGACAGCCGGACCGTCGACGCAGCGCAGGATTGAGCCGAGCGAAGGGACCATCCGCCAGGTGACATCGCTGTGCCAGGTGTTCTCGTACCCCGCGTTGGCCGACGTGATCGGCGCCTCGGCGACACCAGCGCCCTTCTCGAACCGCACCAGCTCAGGGAGCGATCCCTCTTTCAGCGCCGGATGAATCTCAAGCTCACCCCAGTACTTCGCGAACGCCACGTGCTGTTCGGGCGTGATCTGCTGGTCTCGGAAGAACAGCACCTTCCACTCCAGGAGCGCCCGGTGGACTTCGGCGTGCACGTCCGGACGCAGTGGCTCACGCATGTCGACACCGTCGATCTGCGCTCCGAGCGTTACCCCTACCGGGGTGAGCTCGAAGAGGTCGAACGGTTTCGACTCGACGCCGTCAGCAAGGCGGCGAAGGATGCGGGGCCCGTGGTGTCGTGGATTCTTCATGGGGCCATTCTGTGCCTGTTGGTGCGCTGTGCGCCAAGCACTCGGCTCGAACTGTCAGCTGTAACCCCGAGATGTTTCAAGCCGACGGCTCAACCTCACCCGGACGGATCGATCGAGATCCAGTACGCCTCGACATCGTCGTCTTCTAGCGCGACGTAGATCGCAAAGGCGTGAACGAGGACGCCTGACCCGATGTAGACCCGAACCGTCGGCTCGCTCGTTGGCAGCGTGTTTCCGAGGTAGTCGATTGCCAATCCGTTGCTTACCCTGAATCCACCGATTGGTTGTGGGTGGTGGGTGTGCCCATCCGCGTGAAAGGCCTCTTGAGCAGCGACGATGACGGTGTCTGATGTCGTCGGTTGTCGTTGCCTGGGAGGCACTTTCAGTGAGTCGAGTATGTCACGCCATTGACCGGATCCAGGTGAGTTTCGATGATGAGAATCT
>JAYSSR010000005.1:0-15338 GCA_043720395.1 Acidimicrobiia bacterium | reverse complement strand
ACTGATCTTCTCGAAGCTCGCCATCGCCGTCACCCTCGCAACCGGAGCGTCGCTCATGCAAGGGGCCGCCGAGACCGGCGGCAACGTCGAGATGATCCAAGGATCGGCGATCCTGCTTCTGGCTGCGTTCATGCCCTTCGCGCTACTCCGAGTGATCCCGATCATGGAAGGCGCCGTGTCCGGTGAAGGCGTCGCCCGTGGCGTCGGCACCAAAGCCGCGATCGCCGGCTACGGCGCATCACGGATCGGCGACAGCATCAAAGGCTCGACGTCAGCCGCAACAGGTTCGATCCGATCCAAGTGGGAGAACCGAAGCAGCAGTACGGGTTCGTCTTCGGATGCCGACGACTCGGGCGAACCACCAAGGGGCTCGTCAGCCCCAAAGCCGTCGAGCGGGCCGACACCGAGACCGAAGTCTGGATCGGCATCGGCAACAACGGCGAAGAGCGGCGCACCGGCACAGCCCGTCGAAACACCGAACGACGATTCGGCACCGACCCCGTCCGATTCGACCGGCATGCGACCCCGCCGCGACGGCGCACAACAACGGAACCCAACAGCGAGCCCAGGCGCGACGCGACTGCCAGCTCGGCAGAGCTCAGCACAGGCAAGACCGACAACACCGAGACGCCCTGACAACGAGCTGCCGACTGCGCCCACCAGGACTCGGCCACCCCGCGCAGACCAGCGGACTAGCGGCACACCTGCTGATGACGCCGACCGTGAGGAGTCCCGATGAGCCGGCAAACCACGGCCTCGACGGAACGTCGGCTGTATCGCCTCGCCCCGGTCGACAAGACCGGCGTCTTCCTCGGCCTCTCCCTCATCCAGCTCATCGTTTCCGGCTCGGGCGCACTCGCCGGGTCGGTCGTGATGGTCGTCGGCTCCGTGCCGATCGGGCTTGCCATTGCCGTGAGCATCGGCGGGCTCGGCCTCGCCCGGCTGACCGGCGAACCCGTCCTCACTCAGATCCCGACCCTCGTCCGACACGCCATCACCGGCCGGAGCAGTCGAGTTCATCACCCATCCCTGCCGCTGCTCGGCCCCGTGGAGAACCCGAAGAAGACTCCGGCCCTTTGGCAGCAGACCGTCAGCGTCGTCGAGCCCGGCGACTACGGCGTCGACCTTCCCGGACCCGTTGCGATGGTCATCGACCGCAAGGCCGGCCTTTACGCCACGACACTGCGCATCGCCGGTCGACAATTTGGTCTCCTCGAGCCCGACGAACAGGACTACCAACTCGCCAACTGGGGCAACGTCCTCCAAGGCTTCGTGACCGAACGGCCCGTCATCACGGCCGTTCGCTGGTGCGAGTGGGCTGCGCCGTCCGGTATCGAGGAGCAACGCGACTGGCTCGACGCTCACAAGGCTGATCAACCAATCCCCGACGCGCTCGATTCCTACGAACGGCTCCTCGCTGAAGCCGGCCCGATCGCCACCCGTCACGAGGTCTTGCTCACCATCAGTACACATACCAACCGCGTTGCAATCCAGAAACGTCACCAACGAGACCGACGGGCAGCGACCATCGAGGCGCTCCTCACTGAGACACGCCAACTTCAACAACGTCTCGGCTCGGCCGGGCTCACGGCGAAGGTCCTCGACCCGACCGAGCAGACCCGTGCGATGCGTCTCCGTCTCGACCCGACGAGTCGATCTGCGATCGAACGACGCCAACGCTCACTCGGCAACGATGCCGGAGCAACGTCGATCAACAACGCGCTCCCGCTCGCAACGAACACGACCTGGACGAGTTACACGGTCGACTCATCGCATCACCGTGCCTTCTGGGTGACCGAATGGCCACGACTCGATGTGCCGGGCGACTGGCTCCGGCCGCTCCTGCTGCACTCAACGGCGGTGCGCACGATCGGCGTGTTCCTCACACCCGTTCCCCGGTCGAAGTCACAGCGTCACATCACTGCCCAGGCCACCAAGATCGAAGCTGACGTCGCTCACCGCAACGAAAAGGGCTACCGAGTTGGCGCATGGCACCGCCGAGCGGCCCAGGCAGTCAAAGAGCGAGAGGAAGAACTCGTAGCCGGGTACACCGAACTCGCCTTCACGGCGATCGTCAACGTCACCGCGCCCGACGTCGACGAGCTCGACCGGTCGTGCGCCGACCTCGTTCAGATCGCAGCCGCCGCAGGGATCGAGCTGCGACCGCTTCACGGGCGTCACGCCGACGCGCTCGCTGCCGTCCTTCCTTGTGCCCGGTCCGTTGTCGGAGCTTCACGATGAGGCCGGTCGCCAATATCGACACTCGTGACGGGTTCACGTGGTGCAACCGCAACGGCACGTTCCTACGTGTACTGATCGTTCGCCTACCCGGCGAGCAAGCACAAACCGCCGCTGCGATCGACGTTCGCATCGAACGACTCATTGTGCTCACCGCACCCTCAGTCGAAGCCCTCGATGAACAAACTGAGTCGCTTCGCGCGATCGCATCGGCCGAGGACATCGAACTCGTCTCCGCCGACGGACACCACCGTGCCCTCGTCACCCGCATCGCCGCAACGAACGGAACCTGCCCATGACCAAGACTCGTTCGGAACAAGATCAGGGTGAGCGGATGACGTTGCGCCGCCCTGGGCTCCGACTCCCGCACCATCGAGCGACCACGAGGCACCTCGCATCGCTCTACCCGTGCCAAGCCAACGACGGACTGGGCGCGCGAGGCGTGATGATGGGCATCGACCTCGAATCCGGCGGAGCCACGTTCCACTACGACCCGTTCGAGCTGTACGCCCGGCGCATCATCACCTCGCCCAACATTTTGATCCTCGGCCTCGTCGGCTCGGGAAAGAGCACGGTCGTCAAGACGCTCCTCTACCGGTCCATCGGCATCCTCGCGTCGCCGGGCGGGCAACCCCGTTTCGCAGCAATCGCAGACCCGAAAGGCGAGTACGGGCCACTCGCCGACGCACTCGGTCTCGCTCGTTTGGCCTTGAAACCCGGCGGCGTTACGAGACTGAATCCCCTCGACCCCGGCCCACGGCACGGGACCCTCGAACAACTTGCGACGAGGCGCATGCACATGATCACGGCACTCACCGCCGGAGTGCTCGATCGACCGCTTCGACCCGTCGAGGACGCAGCAGTCGGCTGGGCCATCGACGAACTCACCGCCTCGTGGAACGACAAGCCCACACTCGCCGATGTCTGCTCACTCCTGTCGACGCCATCAGGGACGATGGTCGACCGATCAGGAGTGAGCGCCGAGAAGATCACCGACGAGATCCGCGACGCCCGATACGCCATCCAGAAGCTTCTCGAACGAGACCTTGCCGGGATGTTCGACGGCCACTCGACGGAACGAATCGACTGGTCCGGTCGCGGGATCGTGATCGACACCAGCGCCGTGAACAACACCACGGCGCAGCCGCTCGTGATGATCGCCGCAACTGCCTGGCTGCAACAGCTGCTTGCCGTTCCGGAGTCCGAGACCGTGCCACGCAGGTACCAGGTGCTTGAAGAGATCTGGGCGCTACTCGGCAACCCCCAAGTCGCCCGCTACTACCAAGCGAGCCAGAAGCTGTCCCGCACGTACGGCGTCTGCAACATCGCCGTCGCACACCGCCTCGAAGACCTCCGAGCCCAATCCGACGACGGCACCGCCGCCGCCAAAATCGGTGCAGGCATCATCGCCGACACCCAGACCCAGATCCTGTTCCATCTTCCGCCGGCACAAGCAGCCGAGGCGCAGCAACTCCTCGGCCTTTCAGCCGGCGCGTCGAATGAGCTGACAACACTCCAGAAGGGCGAGGCACTGTGGAAAGTCGGCGACCACCTCACCCGCGTGTACCACCTCAGGTCCCGAAGGGAAATGGCCATTTGCGACACCGACGCCAACATCAGCGCCGGAATCGCGTAGCACCAACGACCACCGGCTACGTCGAGATGGCTGCCGTGGCGTGCGGCTTCGTGCAGTGTGGTCCGGTGACGGGCGGTGACGTCGAACCCGAGATCGAACCGCTAGACCCGAGCGCCGAGTGTCGGCGGTGCCACGCGGCTCTGCGGGAGCGTCACTGTGACGCTGAGTCCACCGGACGGTATGGCGGTGAGTTCGACAGTGCCTCCGTGTGCCCGTGCGATCGACTCGACGATCGGTAGGCCTAGCCCGAGTCCGCCGTGTTGGCGAGTGCGGTCCCTTGCCAGGCGGCGGAACGGCAATCGGATCGCGTGGAGTTGTTCGTCGGTGAGCACGGGCCCGCTATTGGCCACGGTGAGGCGCACCGTGCCGCCGGTCGTCTCCGTGGCGAGGTCGAGGTAGCCCGGCTGCGCGTTGTGGATGAGGGCGTTCTCGAGCAGGTTTGCCACCATCCGTTCGATCAGCACGCTGTCGCCGTTCATCAGCGCCGGTCGAAGCGATTGGTTGAGCGTTGCGACACCGGAGAGATCCATGCCGTCACGGACACTTGCGACTGTCGTCGAGAGGTCGAAATCGACGGCATCCACGAGTGAGTTGTCCGTTCGCGCGAGGAGGATAAGACGGTCGATCAGTTCCTGATGGCGAACAATCTGGACGCGTACTTTCTCGGCCATCGCTCGAAGGTCCGCTGTGGTTGCATCCGGATCGGCGAGCGTGACGTCGACAAGTGTGCGCTGATTGGCGAGTGGCGTGCGCAGTTCATGGGACGTGTTGGCGATGAGACGACGTTCGTTCTCGAACGCGACCTGGATACGGTCGAGCATCGAATCGAAAGTGT
This sequence comes from Acidimicrobiia bacterium, assembly GCA_043720395.1. Lineage (GTDB taxonomy): Bacteria > Actinomycetota > Acidimicrobiia > Acidimicrobiales > JANYDT01 > JANOYY01. The sequence continues at coordinate 10,629 of JAYSSR010000005.1, read as the reverse complement.
TCCCGAGCTCGCGCAGCTCGTCGTGCGGTCCGTCGAGGTTGAGTCGTTCGTCGAGGTTGGTCTCGCCGAGGCGTCGAGCCGTCTCGGTGATGCGATGGATCGGGCGCAGCACGCGACCCGCGACGATCCAGCCAAGGATGACTGAGACGGTTGCGAGGGCACTCAACGCGAGCGCTGAGCGGCGGAGTAGCTCGCGCAGCGAGTGCTGCTGGTACGACTTGATGCGTTCGGACAGGATGCTGCTGAGTTCGTCGGTGATCCCGGGGGGCGGACCCGCGAATGACGTTTCGATGTAGTTGCGTACGGCTGACTTCGTCGTCTCGGCGACAGGCTGCGGAAGCAGCTTGAGCAGGTCGTCGACGATGCTGTCGACCGAGCGGTTGTAGCTCGGGAGGGTCTCGCCGATCTCCCTGCCCGTCGCTGCGGTCCCGGAGTCTGTTGGCACACCTCGAGTGGACGAGGACGGACCGGCTGACATGCCGGGCACGGTGTCGCTCGCGCCCATGTCGAATGCGATCACCTGCGCTTGGCCGCGCCCTGTCGCGGATTCGAAGAGTCGATAGTTGACCGCCAGTAGCAACGCGCCGGTAACGAACAACAGCACTGCGTACAGTGCAGTGAGCCTCACGCGCACGCTCGTGCGCCGACGGATGGCCCGAGTGATGCTGATTGTTCGCTGCATGTTGCTTGCTCGCCGCGCTTCGCTCACGAGACCACCCTTGTGTCGAGTCGGTAGCCGACGCCTCGGATGGTTTCGATCAGTCCAGGTTCGCCAAGCTTGCGGCGAAGCCCGACGAGGGTGACCCGGAGGGCGTTGGTGAATGGATCGGCGTGCTCGTCCCATACGCGTTCGAGCATGCGCTCGGCGCTGATGATGACACCGGAGTGGAGTGCGAGAACCCAGAGCACTTCGAATTCCTTGAGGGTGAGTTCGATCGCGACGCCGTTGCGCGTGACGGTGCGTCTCGCACGGTCGAGCGTGAGCGGGCCGACGATAAGGTCCATGGTCGTGGCGTCGGCGGTTCGGCGGGCGAGGGCGTGTACGCGTGCGACCAGTTCGACGAAGGCGAATGGCTTGGAGAGATAGTCATCCGCGCCGAGGTTGAGGCCGGCGACGCGATCGGCGAGTTGTGCTGCGGCGGTCAGCATCAGGACCTTCGTGCTGGGTCGCTCCGCCGAGAGCCGTCGACACACCGCGTCGCCGTGCAGCCCGGGCAGATCGCGATCGAGTACCACGACGTCGTACTCGCACTGCATCGCCTTGTCGAGGCCCGCTGTTCCGTCGTAGGCGATGTCGACAGCGAAGCCCTCACGACGAAGTCCGGTGGCAAGCGCGTCGGCCATCACATCCTCGTCCTCAACGATGAGCAGGCGCATGTTTCGCGGTTCCTTCCAACGGCGACCGACGCCGTTCGAGGTCCAGTTTCGCAGACGACTTGTTTCGTGAAGATAAGGAAACCAGCCGACGACACCGGATCGGCCAACGGTCGCCTTATGCGCGTTCTGGTCCGATTGCCGTATCGGTTCGGGTGCTGGGCACCCCCATTGCAAGGGAGCACGATATGAAGGTTCGCTTAACAGGAATGGTCGCAGCGTTGCTGTTCCTGGTCGGATGCGGCGACGCGTCGACCGCATCGAAACCGTCGATACCGACGATACCGAGCGTGTCGGCAACTGCCGCTCCGCTCCCAGCCGCTACATCGGCGGTCGAGCAGCCGTCGAGCGTGTCGTCAACGGCTTCCGGTGCCGTCGCCACGACGACGACAAAGCCGCTCAGCCCGAAGGACGCGCAGCTTGCGTTCGCGCGCTGCATGCGTGCGGAGGGTGTCGATGTTCCCGACCCCGACGGCAGTGGCAACTTTGGGAGCATCCCGACCGGGCCGTCTGTCGACGAGGCACTCAAGACATGCCAACAGATCCTCCAGGGAACGAACGGTGGCGGGGCGCAGATCACGCCCGAGATCAAGAAGCAGTTCCTCGACCTCGCGAAGTGCATTCGAGCGAACGGGTTCCCCGACTTCCCTGATCCGGGCATCACGGGGAACGCCGTGAAACTGGGCGGTGGTGGCGAAAACCTCGATCCGAACGACCCGAAGGTGAAGGCCGCGCTCGACCTCTGCTCGAAGAAGGTCAACCTTAACCTCGGCCGGCCGCAATGACCCCCGATACGGTGGTGGCGGCGGCGCGGTCGGAACGAGCGGAGGGGGTCGATCCCATAGCGTGTCACGAAACAGCGATGCGTGGTACGCCGGTGGAGCCTGTCGACGGGGCACGTCCGCCGGCGAGACGCCGACTTCGACGGTGGATAGCACTCATCAGCGCGCTTATGATTGGCGGAGCGGCGACGGCTTGGTACACGTCCAGGGGACGGTCCACAGAGGATGCCGCAGCCACATCCGTGCGCGCGGCCACGGCTGACGTCGTGCGGCGCGACCTCGCCGAACTGGTCCAGGTCGACGGTCGCCTCGGTTACGGCGCAGCGTCGACAGTCGCCGCCAGGACCGCCGGGACCGTCACCTGGGTAGCGCCTGAAGGCTCACTCGTCGAGGTCGGCAAGCCGGTCGCGGCGCTCGACGGTCGCCCGATGGTCGTCATGGCAGGCAATGTCGCGCTGTGGCGGACACTCGGGCCGGTCCAGACGAAAGACGAGCTTGCCGATCTGCGGCAGAAGCAGACGAGCTTGGCGACAGCGGACGATCAGCTCGCAGCGGCGCGTCAGGCGTACACGGCAGCGGCCGATCCAGGAAAAGCAAAGCGCGCCGACGCTGCGGCCACGCTGGCTGACGCGGAGGCAAAGGCGGCCGCCGCCCGTGGCGCTCTTCAACGTATAGACACGACGACCGCTGACGAGATCGCGTCGAAGCAGGCCGCATACGACTCGGCCGTGGCTGATCGTAAGCGCGCTGAGGATGACCTCGCGAAAGCAGTCGCGGATGAAGCGGCAACGCCGGCGAACGCGATCGAGGACGCGAAGACCGGGCTCGCCGACGCGCAGCTCGCCTTCGACAATGCGCGACTCGACTTCGACGACTCCGTCGGCGCCGTGAAGGATGCCGAGGCGGGCCTCGACCGTGCGAAGGTGGCCGTGACCACCGCGACCCAGGCACTCAACGATGCGACAGCTGCTGTTGCCGACGCCAAACGCGCACTCGAGACGGCCGGAGTTGTGGTGGACCCGAAGCCCGGCTCTGTCAGCACTGCCGAAGCCGACGTGCGCAACGCGAAGGCGACACTACGCAATGCGGAAGCGACCGAGCGAACCGCGAAGGACACGATCGAAGCTCGCGAGAGTGATGTCGAGACGTCGACGCGCAGCCTCGAACGTGCGCAGCGGACGATGCAGCGCAACAAAGAGGCGATCGAGCGTGCCGATCGCGCCCGCGCCAAAGCCGAGCGGGCCGTGACCGACGCGGAGCGCAGCCCGGCACAACAAGCCGCAGCCACTCGGTCAGCACAGCTCAAGCTCGACGCGGCAAAGGCATCCGAAGAGCTAGCACGGGTGGCACTCGTGCGCGCGACAGAGAAGGTGCCGGGCTCCGAGGAGACAGCACAGAACGACGCCGAAGTCGCAACCGCCCGCGCGAAGTCGGCGGCCGCGGCGAAGGCCGGGCTCGTCGACCCCGCACAGGTCGCGTCGGCGAGAGCAAAGCTCGAAGCGGCGAAGACGACGCAACAGATCGCCGCGATGGCGGTCAAGGATGCTGAAGCTCGGCTGACAACGACACCCGGCGAGGACGTCAAAGCGGTCGAGCAGTTCCTCGTCGACATCGGTGTCGCGAAGGCGTCCGATTTGGGCGTCGACGAGACGTGGACGCCGGCCACGACGGCCGCGGTCAAGCGGTGGCAGCACACGCTCGGCGTCACCGAGGACGGGACGGTGCGCGCCGGCGACCTCGTGCCGTCGGGCTCGGCCAAGTCGCTCAGGGTCCAAGCCCGCAAGGCGGCCATCGGTGCGAACGTTTCGCAGGCCGCGCCGATCCTGGAAACCACCGAGGCGGTCCGAAAGGTCACCGTCGATCTGGACGTCAAACTCCGCGCCATCGCCCGACCCGACGCCCCCGTGATGATCACGCTCCCCGACTCCACCAAGGCATCAGGGCGGATCACGAAAGTCGGCGCAGTCGCAGTGGCCGGCACCGGCGATCAAGCGTCGAAACGGACCGTCACCGTCGATGTCGCGCTCGACAGCGAGGGAGACGGATGGGACGGCGCCCCCGTCACGGCCACGTTCACGGGCGAAACACGCAGCCAGGTGCTCGTCGTTCCGGTGAACGCACTCGTTGCCCTGTCCGGCGGCGGCTACGGCGTCGAGAAGATGACCGCGAACGCCCGTCAGTACGTACGCGTCGAGACCGGCTTGTACGCCGACGGGATGGTCGAAATCACTCGAGGTGCGATCGCTCCTGGCGACAAAGTCGTGGTGGCGACATGAACACGCTCTCGGGAATGGACAGGTCGAGCGCGCTGCTCGAGGTTGTTGACATCCGCAAGCAGTATCCGGGGAGTCCTCCGCTGGAGGTGCTCCACGGGATCACGTTCCGCGTCGACACCGGCGAGATGCTCGCAATCGTCGGACCATCCGGATCGGGGAAATCGACGCTCCTGCAGATCATGGGCACACTCGACCGCCCGACCAGCGGGCGCATGCTCGTCGAAGGCGAGGACATCACATCGTTCGACGATCGCCAGCTCTCGCGCTTCCGTGCCACCAGGATCGGCTTCGTCTACCAGCAGTTCTTCCTCCTCGATGGGCGTAGCGCAGTCGACAACGTCGCCGACGGGCTGCTCTACAGCGGCGTGCGCCACAGCCTGCGGATACGTCAAGCACGCGACGTGCTCGACATGGTCGGGCTCGGCCATCGCTTCGATCACTTCCCGAACCAGCTCTCGGGTGGTGAACGTCAGCGGGTCGCGATCGCCCGGGCCATCGTCAACCAACCCGCCATCGTCCTCGCCGACGAGCCAACAGGAAACCTCGACACCCGCACCGGCCAAGAGATCCTCGGATTGCTCCACGCGCTGAACGAGGGGGGAACGACGATCGTCGTCATCACGCACGATCGTGACCTCGCTGCCGAGCTTCCCCGCCGCATCGAGATCCGCGACGGGATCGTCTCTGATGACAGCGCGTCCAAGACCACACCGCCGCCCCCGGGACAAGGGCGCACACTCCATTCGGTGCCGGCATGAGTTCCGTCGCCCCGCAGTCGCCCGCTGTTCGCACGGTGCGGGCGCTTGCCGTTGGTGATCAGCTCCGGCTCGCATCGCTCGGGCTGGCCACGCGACGCCTCCGCGCGTCGCTGTCAGCGCTCGGTATCGCGATCGGCATCGCGGCGTTGGTCGGCGTGCTCGGCCTCGCCGCATCCAGCCAAGCTGATCTCGTGAATCGACTCCAAGCACTCGGCACGAATCTGCTCACAGTGTCCCCGGGACAGAACCTGTTCGGCGACGAGGTCAAGCTCCCCGCCGAGTCGACCGCGATGGTGGCCCGCATCCCGACAGTCACGAGTGCAGCGTCGGTGTCCAATCTGTCGGGTGTCACGGCGCGCCGCACCGACCAGATCCCGGCCGCGCAGACCGGCGGTCTCAGCGTGCGCGCCGTGAGCCTCAACCTTGTCGACACGCTCCACGTCGCCGTTCACGCGGGCCGCTGGCTCGACGGTGCTACGAATCGCTATCCCGCGGCCGTGCTCGGCGCCGGTGCGGCGAAGCGCCTCGGCATCGCCGATCTCGATGTTCCGGTTCGCATCTGGGTCTCGAACACCTGGTACGCAGTGATCGGCGTGCTCGAACCGGTGACGCTCGCGCCCGACCTCGACGACGCAGTGATGATCGGTGAGCCGATCGCTCGCACGCTCTACGACGCCGACCTGCGACCGAGCACGATTCACGTCCGCACCATCGAGGGCGAGGTCAACACCACGCGTGCGGTGCTCGCGGCGACAGCGAACCCGGAGAAGCCGTCCGAGACCAACGTCAGCCGACCATCAGACGCACTAGCCGCGCAGATCGCCGCGAAGAACGCGTTCACAAGCCTGTTCGTCGGGCTCGGAGCGGTTGCGCTTCTCGTCGGCGCTGTCGGCATCGCAAACGTGATGGTGATCGCGGTACTGGAACGCCGCCGCGAGATAGGGCTGCGACGTGCACTCGGCGCGACGAGACGACACATCACGGTCCAATTCCTCTCCGAGGCGCTGTTGCTGTCGGCCATCGGTGCCATCGTCGGCGTGCTCCTCGGCGCGACCCTCACCCTCGGTTACGCGAAGTTCAAGCACTGGCCCGGCGTGGTGCCGCCCAACAGCATTCTGTACGGCCTCGTCACCGGACTCGGCATCGGCGCAATCGCCGGCCTCTACCCAGCCATGCGCGCATCGCGACTCTCGCCGACCGTCGCACTCCACTCGCAATGAATCCTGGGACGACGCCGCACGCCTGGCGTGGATCGCTTAGTGGGCTAGGGGCCGAGCCGTCGCAGCTCAGATTTTCTCAAGCAAGCAGGCTCTCAAACAAGCGGCGAGTCGCCGGTTCGAGGTCGGCGAGCAACCCCGCTTCGTCATGGAGGGCTTTCACCGAAGCGTTCAGCTCGCACTGCAGGGCTGCCTTGTCGCCAGTCGCCGCTAGCGCCGTGAGGCGGAGGCGGAGGAGCCCTTCGTGGTCTGCAACAGCGAGGCGACCTGAGGAGGTTGCTGCGATTGCTCCGCTGTCATTGCCAGTCCGAAGTTGGGCTTCAGCGACACGCACCGCAACGTCGACGATCGCTAAACGAACGTCAGATTCGTACCCGAGGTCTGCGACCCACTCGAAGGCCCGTTCTCGCCGTCCGGCGAATGGCGAGCCAGCGACGAGTTCGAGGGCCGCCGTCAGACATTTCAGTTCATCGTGAGGCCGGGCGTCGGCGAGGCGGGTCAGTGTTCGGAAACGGGTCCAATCGCATCCGACGCCCTCGAGTCGGTACGGGGCGTTTCTGCGAGCGGGGACGAGCCGTGGCCGTCCCTCGACGTTGCCGAGGATCGTTCTCGTGCGAGACACCGCTTGGCTGACCTGTTCGGCTGTGTTGCGGCGTCCAGGCCAGAGGGCTTCGCCGACTTGGCGGGGACAGGCCGGGCCGTGCAACGCGAGGAATGCAACTACCTCGTCCGCCCGGGCGGCGTTCTTGCCGTTCTGAGTCACGCCTATGAGCTTGGGCACCTCGTCGAGCAGGATCAGCTCGACGTCTTGCGGGGCAAGGATCTCGGCGATGAGTTCGTCGGTGCTGCGCGGGTCGTCTTCGAACCGGTGATCGCTCGGCCGAGAACCGTCGGCGGGCGCAGCTCGCTCGCAACCTTGATCGAGCAGGGTCCCAACGGCGGCGCACGCTTCACGGATCAGGCGCGCAGGTGTGATTTCGAGGCCGATCGGCTCCAGGGTCGCCGATCGACCGGTCACGACAAGACGCCACGTCGCAGTCGACACCGGTGCCGCGCTCACGATGGCGACTCCGGAGCCTCGCAAAGCGATCGCCGAGAGGCGTTCCGCAGCATCGGAGTGTTCAGCTCCGATGAGTACGACCGTTGCAGGGCAGATCTCGACGGCATCGAGGCGGGCACTATGAGTGCCCGTTGCGAGAATTTCCTCGTCGACACTGGCGAGGCTGCGTTCGAGTTGGTCGACGAGCGCGTCGATGGCGTCGACTTTCGTGATGCTCGGTAGCGAGACGACGGCGTCGTCGAGACCGATGCTGTAGATCGCGTTGTCCTTTGCCCATGGGTGGCTCGCGGCTTCGGCGGCGATGGCTGCGATCACGTCCTCGGCGTCTTCGGGTGACTCGGCTTCGATGACCAGCGTTCCGGTTCGTTCGAGGTCGATGAGGAGATCGCCGATGTCGTCGGAACCGATCGACACGAGCGCCGGGCACAGCGGGAACGCGTCGTCCTGGCAGTCGACGATCTCGCTTTCGGGAGTGTCGGGGTGGATCACGAGGGTCGCGGCGTCGAGGACGGCGAATCCCAGTGGGCAATTGCTCGCAGCGTCGTCCACGAGGAGCTCAACGCTGTTGTCGCCGACACGAATCAGTGTTGCTTCGGGGAGGACGTTCGATAACGCGGCTTGGGTCCACAGGTAGCGGAGCGTGCGGTCAACGGTGGGGATTCGTTGCGGTGTTGCGATTCCGCGGAGTTCACTGATCAGCGTTCGCTGCGCTTCGGTCGGTGTTTCGATCGGGTCGCCTGGTGCGTGTTGTCGCATCGCTCGGCGACGCTTCGCATACAGGGCGCCGAGAATCGTGGCGGCACCGACGCCGCTGAGTCCGAGAGCGAGGAGCCACGGCGCCTTGTCGGCCGCCTCTGTCGTCGCTCCGCTGGTAGCGCTCGCTGAGACAGTCGTCGTTCTCGTGGCCGGCGAATTCGCCACCACGGCTGGAGGAGCCGTTGGGAGAGTCGTAGGTTCAGTGACCGCGACTGGCTCCGGGTCTGCGATTGGCTCGGCCACCAGAGACTCGCTCTCACCGTCCAGCTGCGGGATCTCGAGGTGCTCGCCCGGGTAGATCAGGTCAGGATCACCGGAGCTGATGGTGTCGGAATTGGCGTCGATGACGTCGAGCCAATGCGGTGCGATCTCTGCGTTCGTGGGTGCGTGACCGAGGTGTTGTTCGAGGTGTTCCTCGGCCAGGTTCCACATGTTGTCGCCGCGCTCGACCACGACCTCATGCGACCCCCGCCCGGATGCCCGGTTCGGAATGGTGATCGTCGCTCCGTCGGGTAGGACGTCGGGGTCGGCGATCAGGGAACGGTTGGCGTCGAGGATGTCCTTCCATCTGCCACCGTCCCCGAGGGTTGCTTCGGCGATCGACCAGAGCGAGTCGCGGCCGGTGATCGTGTACGTGCGCTCGCCGACGACCGTCGAACTCCGTTCGCCCGCCGGTTGCGCGACCGCCTGGCGATCCGGAGGCAGGGTTGTAGTCGGGACGGTGGTCGTTGTTGGTGCGGTGACTGTTGCGATAGGTCGGTTGGGGCTTGCGGCTTGTGCCGGTCGGCCGAGCATCGTGACGATGAGTCCCGCGGTGCCGATCCATCGTCCGACGACTCGGTGAATTGCTGGAGGGATGAGCCGGGGGCGGCGGTGTGCGACGTTTCGTGCCCGGTCTGCGACATGCACGACCGCGGAGCTGACGAAGAGCGCCCAGCAGATCCATACGGCGATCGCGAGTGCGCCGATGATGAGCCGGTCGGAGAAGTCGCGCAGCTCGACTGCCAGTCGCACCTTTTCGAACGATGGTAAGCGCGCTGGCAATGGGTTGCCGACGAAGCGGACCAGCGCATACGGAACGCCAACGAGAAGAACCACGCCCTGCACGAGCGTCGCGACGCTCGCCGCGAGCGCGACGAGGCGTGGTCTGGTCGGTTGGGCAGGGAGTGCTGCGGTCATTGGGGCTCCGTGTTCATGGCTGTTGTGCGAGAGAGGCGGTTGCAACGCCGGTGACGCGTCGGGTTCGTCCGGCGACACCAGCGAGCAGGACGAGTTGGACGTCGTCGCGGATGACGACGCGGACGGTGTCGCCAGTGACCGTGATTTCGAAGTCGTCGTAGCCCTGCGCGATGAGCAGTTGTCTGGCGACGGTGTCGGCGTCGGCGGGAATCAGGGTGACGGCGTCGCCTGTTTCGAAGAGGTCAACGTTGAGTTCTTGCGCTGCGGTTCGTGCCGCCGATGCGGCGACCGACGTTGCTTCGCGGCGTGCGTTCATAAGCCGGCCACCGTCGATCACGAGTCCACCTGCGGCGACGATCGCGACGACGAGGATGACGACCGACGCTGTCACGGCGCCGGCCTCGCTGCTGCCGCGCTTGCGGCGGCTCATGTGTTGACTTTCCGGGATCGCCAGGTGTCGACCGGTTCCGTGGCAACTGCGGTGAAGGTCTTGGTGCCGAGTCCGAGGATGCCGAGGTCGCTCGTCGGGATGCTGCAGGTGATGCGGACTTGGATGAGGCCGAGGTCCCAGTCGCCCTCTGCTCCCGTGTCCTCCCCGATTGCTGTGAGGTCGGTTGGCGCGACCGTGCAATGGCGCCGATTCGAACCGAGCGAATCGTCGAGCACACTGTCGATCGCGACAGCGGCTTCGCCTCGCGTGATGGATAGGGACGCTGCTCGTGCCGCGTCACGAGCGGAGCGCTGCACGGCTTGTTGCATCGTGGTGATGCGGCCGAGGAACACGATGAACAACAGCAGGACCATGATCACGGGAGCGAGGACTGCGGCTTCGACCGTGGTCATTCCGTCCTCCGTATGTGCAGGTCGTCGGGGGTGGCGGAGGTTCATGGGTTGCCTTGCACTTGGAACCGCTCAAGCGGACCGGTGGCATGGCCGCTGAGGGTCCAAGTCAGCCCCGGAAACGGTCCTGGGACGTTCCCGGTCACGGTGACGGTCAGCCGACCTGGGGCGGGCGCGGTCGGGGTGATGGTGACGTTGCTGATGAAGCCAGCGTTGGTGGTGAGGCTTGTGCGGGCGATGCCGCTTGGGTCGAGGTCCGGGTTGACCTGTGCGGCGCGTAGCCCGTCCTCGGCGGCGGCGTTGAGTGCGTTCTTGGCGTGCCAGGCGACGGCGTACTGGATGACGGCGAAGCAGAGGAGCATGACGAGCGGGATGATCACGACGTTG
>JAYSSR010000004.1:0-51685 GCA_043720395.1 Acidimicrobiia bacterium | reverse complement strand
ACCGTCGGTAAGCCGTGTGCGGGAAAACCGCACGCACGGATTGAAAGGGGAATGGGGAAACGGGCTGGCAACAGCACCGCGCCCCTGACTACCAATGACCACGACGCCACCGCGGACAACGCTGCGGACGACACCGAGGACCGCACCGCAGACGGCATCCCAGACGACGCAGGAACCCGACGGGTTTCTCGCCACGATGGTCGAAGCGCTCGGTCCGGACGGTGTCGTAACGGATCCCGATGTCATGGCACCGCACCTCGTCGATTGGATGCGTCGCTACCGCGGTGAGGCAATCGCGCTCGTGCGTCCAGCCGACACCGAAGACGTTGCACGAGCGATGCGCGTGTGTCACCGGTTCGGTGTCGCCGTCGTTGCTCAGGGCGGAAACTCCGGTCTGGTGGGCGGGTCAGTCGGGACCCGAAATTCGGTTGTGCTGTCCACATCGCGTCTCGCCCAGCTTGAGGTGGTGGATGTTGAGGCATCACAGATCACCGTGGGCGCGGGCGCGACGTTGGAAGCCGTCCAAATGGCGGCGGCGAACGAAGGCCTACGGTTCCCGGTCGACCTCGCGGCACGGGGCTCGGCGACGATCGGCGGGATGGTCGCGACGAACGCGGGTGGCCTCGCCGTGCTTCGGTTCGGCCCGATGCGGGCACAGGTCGCCGGCATCGAAGCGGTGCTCGCCGACGGCTCGGTGATTTCTCACTTGCAGGGCTTGACCAAGGACAACACGGGGTACGACCTCGCCGGGCTGCTCTGTGGAAGCGAAGGGACCCTGGCGATCATCACGCGCGTGCGACTCCGGCTTGTCCCGATCGATGCTGCGCACATGACCCTCGGCGTCGGCGTCGAGCGGGTGGGTGTGGCGCTCGCGCTGCTTCGCAACGTCCGGGCGGCGGGGGTCGTGGTTGACTCGGCCGAGCTGATCCGGCGAGCGGGCGTCGAGCTTATTGCAGCGCACACCGCCAAGACGCCTCCGACGGCGCTGCTTGCACCCTTCACACTTCTGCTCGATGTCGTGGCGGGGGCGACGGTGCCCGAGCGATTGGCGATCGCGCTGGAGAAACTGAACCCTGGTGATCTGATCGATTCCGTGGTGGCTGCGACCGAGGCGTCGGCTCGGGAGCTGTGGGCCTGGCGCGAACGTCACACCGAATCGATAAGCGCGCATGGTGTTCCCGTGAAGCTCGATGTGAGCTTGCCGATGTCGCAGCTTGCGACGTTCGAGGCGGGCATCGACGCGTTGGTCGACCGTGTGTATCCCGGCTGCGAGGTCCATGTGTTCGGTCACCTCGGGGACGGGAACCTTCACGTCAACGTGCTCGGTCTCAACCCTCGCGACGAGACCTCCGACCAGACCTCCTACGACGCTGCCCGGACCAGCGTCGAGGACGCAATCCTGCGTCGCGTCGTGGACCTCGGCGGCAGCATCAGCGCCGAGCACGGCATCGGCCGGATGAAGGCACCGTGGCTGCATCTCAATCGCTCTCCGGCGGAACTCGCCGCGATGCGAGCGATCAAGCATGCACTTGATCCAACGGGCATCCTCAACCCCGGGGTGATGCTCAGCACCGAACCGGACGCGTCGTAGCATTGGCGTTCCGATGGCCAGAGCACGCAAAGAGGCTGGCGGCCAAAGGAAGGTCGCGCGGCAGGATCGGGTGCGGCGCAGGCGGCCGTGGCCGATCCGGATTGCGTTGAAGTTCCTTCGTGTCATCACCCTGCTCGTTGGGTGCGGTCTCGCGGCCACGCTGATCGCAGGTGGGTTGGTGGCAACGACTCGCGTTTCGGGCGGGGTCAACAAGATCGCCAGCTTGACGCCCTCTGCGACCGGTGACCTGAAACCGTTGAACGTTCGATCGCAGGTGTTCGACCGGTACGGCACGATTATCGCGACGTGGCGCGGGGAGCAGAACCGTGTTCCCATCACGCTCGATCGTGTTCCGAAGCACCTCATTCAGGCCGTGCTCGACATGGAGGATTCCGAGTTCTATCGACATGTCGGCGTAAACGTGAAGGGCATGATCCGCGCAACGGCGGCAAACGTCGAGGCGGGCGGGGTCGCCCAGGGGGGCTCGACCATCACGCAGCAGCTCGTCAAGCTCACAATTCTCGACTCGCGCCAGGACGTGAAGCGCAAGGTGCAGGAAGCTCTCATCGCGCGCCGCATCGAGAAGAAGTTCTCCAAGGATCAAATCCTGGAGCAGTACCTCAACACGATCTATCTGGGCGAGGGTGCCTATGGCGTGCAGGCCGCCGCCGAGCAGTACTTCGGCAAGCGGGTCGAGGCGCTCACCGTTGTTGATTCGGCCTTCTTGGCGGGCATGATTAGAAACCCGGTCGGCTACGACCCGGTGCGCTTCCGTGAGCGGTCGCGGCAGCGTCGTTCAACGGTGTTGAGCAGGATGCTGGCACTCGGGCACATCACGCAGGCGAACTTCGATGAATTCAGGCGTGAGCCGATGCCTCGACCGGCGGATCGTCTCGCCAAGCCGGAGACGTACTTTCTGGAAGCGGCCAAGCAGGCGTTGCTCGACGATGAGCGCCTCGGAAAGTCGAAGACTGACCGGTACAACGCCGTGTTCAGCGGAGGTCTGCAGATTCGGACCACCTTCGACCCGTATGCCCAGGAATTCGCGGAACGGTCTATCGCCGACAACCTCCCGGAATCCGCATCGCCGGACTACGCGATGGCACTGGTGTCTGTCGACGTTCCGACCGGCGCGGTGCGAGCCCTCGTGGGCGGGCCGGGATTTGCGACGTACAAATACAACCTTGCGACGCAGGGCTTTCGTCAGCCGGGCTCGTCGTGGAAACCTTTCACGCTGATCGCTGCGCTGGAATCCGGGATTTCTCCGAAGTCGGTCGTCAGCGGTGCCGAACCGTGTCCTATTCCGAATCCGAACGGCAAGCCCGACCCGTACATCCCGCGCAATTCGAGCGAGGGTAGCGGCGCGACCGAGTCGATCATCAACCAGCTGGTTCGGTCGAACAACTGTGCATTCGCACGTCTCGCGTGGATCGTCGGCTATGACCGCATCCTCAGCGTGGCCCGGCGTCTCGGAATCACAACGCCCATCGATCTCGTGCCCGCTATGGCGCTCGGAGTTGAAGAGGTGCGGCCGATTCAGATGGCCGGTGCCTACGCGACGATCGCCGCGGGCGGACAGAAGCGCACGCCGTTTCTGGTTGAGGAGGTGCTGGACCGCAACGGCAAGACGATCTTCCGAGCCGATCACGGGGGTGCACAGGTGATCGCTCCGGAGATAGCCAAGACCGCCACCGCAGCGATGGAGCGGGTGGTGAGCAACGGCACCGGCCGCGCTGCGGCTTTGAAAGATCGCCCGGCAGCGGGCAAGACGGGCACGACAAACAACTACGAGGATGCGTGGTTCGTCGGCTTCACGCCACAGATTGCGACTGCGGTTTGGATGGGCGCACCGGACCGGAAGCTTCCGATGCGCAACGTCGGCGGCATCAGGGTGATGGGTGGGACCTTCCCCGCCGAGGTCTGGCACGATTACATGACCTCGGTCCTCTCGGGCGCACTGATTCAGCCGTTCGCCGTACCGGACGCGACCCTGTTCGAGAAGGGGGAATGCCTTTCCGTCGAAGCGGTCCTCCAGTCGCAGGCCGATGCAGAGCGGGCCGCGGCAAAGGCCGTTCGCGACGCGGAGAAGGCTCGCAAGGCTACGGAGAAGGCGCGTCGAGCCGGCGAAAAGACACTTGCAAAGGCCGCGGTTGACGCGGCCAAAGCCGCAGCGAAGGCCGCTGCGAAAGCGGCCAAGACCTCAGTGTCCACGCAGGCGGGGCGAACACCCGATGCGGCACCCGCTGCGGGCCGAGGGTTTGGCGTCGGGTGGCTCGCGCAAGGCGACGAGCCCGCCCCGCTACCAGCGCCGTCCCCGGATCCCGAGCCAGCCGCGGCCCCGAGCCCAGCCCCGGTTCCCGAGCCGTCCGGTGCCGTGAGCGCCACCGTATCGGGCGTGGAACAATCAGGAGAGGTCAGTACCGGTTCCTCGGGATCGCGACCAAAGACGAAGACGTCGAAGAAGTCGTCGAAGAAGTCGAGCTCGGGCGTGAAGGCGGTGACCACACGCCGATACGCCTGCTCCGACGAGGCGCTCTTCAGTACACCTCGTGCGGGTGCCGCGACGGGCTCAACCGGTCGCCGCCGGGCGACCAGCTCCGTGCGTCGGCGAGCTCGGGCGAACTCGACTCGTGCGACCAGCTCGACCGATAGGGGAGCTTCAGCGGGGTCCGCTGGTCGTACGCCTGTCCCGGTTGGTCGGCCCTCGGATGGTGGCGCGGGACCGGGTGTCCAGCCTGGGGAACCATCACCGGTGCCAGCGCCACCATCGCCGAGCCCGGTCCCCGCTACGCCTGCGCCTGCACCGAGCCCCGTCCCCGCAGCGCCTCCCGAACCGACACCGACACCACCGGGATAGTGCATCGCCGCACAAGTGTGCGGGCACCCTTCGGGTGTGCGGGTCGGTTACGGTCTTGGCATGGCCGACACGGATGGCATTTTCGACCTCGGCGTACTGCTCGCGCTGCAGGAACACGACACACACCTCGTGCAGCTCGCGTATCGCAACACCCACCTGCCCGAGGACACGGAAATTCTTGTGATCCAGGCCAAACGTGATGCGCTCGAAGCGACGGTGACGGACCTTCGCAAGGCGGTCGCTGATATCGACGTGCGACAGGAGGCGTTGGAGCAGAAGATTCACGACGCCGACGTCAAGATCGACAGCGTCTCAAAGACGCTGTACTCGGGAACCATTACGGCATCACGTGAACTGCAGTCCTTCGAGGCCGACATTGCCTCGCTCAAGAAGCATCGCAGCGAGTTGGAAGATCACGAACTCGAGCTGTTGGAGGAGAGGGAGCCCCTCGACGCTCGCCTCGCCACGGTCGACGCTGCACATGCAACGTTCGGTGCCGAACAGGAGTCACTACGCGAACGTGCGGCAGAGGCACGTCGACAGATCGTCGCAGACACGTCCGTAGCCTCGGCTGATCGGAACGCAACCGCCGCGCTCGTCCCTGGGGCGACGCTCGCGATCTACGAAACAGCGCGCACAAAGAACCGTGGCGTCGGCGCAGCCCGCCTGGAACACGGCACCTGCATGGCGTGTCGGCTCAAGCTCTCGGCTGTCGACCTCGATCGGATTCGAATGCAGGCTGCCGATGCGATTGCGCGCTGTGAGGAATGCGGCGCAATCCTCATCCGCTAGATCCGTCGACGCTCGATGTTTCTTTGGTTCGTTTCGTTCTCCGTTCTTGGTGTGTTCTTCGTGTTCCGTGACCCGTCGATCGACTATCGCCTGATCGCCCTTGGCGCGATCCTCCCGGACGTTGTCGACGGTGCCGTTCGTCGCGGCGTCGGACCGATGCATTCGGTCGTCGTGGCGGTTGGGCTGCTCGCCGTCGTGATGGGTGCAACGGTCGGTCGTCGGACGCTGCGCCGACGGCTCTTGGCGATTCCCATCGGCGTGTTCGCCCATCTCGCCCTCGATGGTGCGTGGGCGTCCACTCGGGTGTTCTGGTGGCCGCTCGCTGGCAGCGTCTCTTCTCGGCCGTTGCCGTCGTTCGACCGTGGAGTCGGGATTGCGCTGCTGCTTGAGGTCGCTGGGGGGAGTGGGCTGCTCTACGGGTACCGACGATTCCGCCTTCACGTGCCCGCGAACAGGGAGCGCTTGCTGTCGTCGGGTCGACTCGGGTCGCGGTAATCAATGAGAGCGGTATCCGATCAGGGAGGTGCCTTGGTGGATCTGCGTCGTGTCGCTGTGTATTGCGGTTCGTCGATGGGCTCCAACCCCGACTACGCGGTGGCTGCACGTTCGGTCGGTGTCGCACTCGTGGAGCGTGGCATCGACCTTGTGTACGGCGGCGGCAGCGTTGGTCTCATGGGTGTCGTCGCGGACACCGTGTTGGAGCTCGGGGGGCGGGTCCACGGCGTCATCACGACTGCGTTACGCGACGCCGAGGTTGGCCACCAGGGGCTTACGTCGCTCGACGTGCTGCCCACCATGCACGAGCGCAAGGCTCGCATGGCCGAACTTGCCGACGGCTTTCTCGCTTTACCCGGCGGGTTCGGCACGTTCGAGGAGCTGTTCGAGGTGTTGACATGGACGCAGCTCGGCATCCATCGCAAGCCAGCCGTTGTGCTCAACGTCCGGGGGTTCTTCGACCCGTTGCTTGCGCAGGCGTCGCGCAGCGTTGACGAAGGTTTCATGCGCCCTGCGCACACGGGGCTCCTCCAGTCCGCGGCAACGGTTGGTGAAGCGTTCGAGATGCTGCTGCGCGGCGTCCCCGACTATCAGCCGAAGTGGGTCGACCGCGCCTGATCTGGGTTGGCCGTGGGTGTGACCCAGCTGGTAGGCACGTGGTGATGCAGAACACAGGGGCCCCGATGGATGGGCGGGGCTTTCGCTGGTTGGCTGGGCGCGTGTACTACGGCTGGGTGATCGTGGCAGCGTCGTTCGTACAGCTGATGGTCACCTCGGCCTTCGTGTTCTACGGCCTCGCGATCTATCTGCGGTCGCTCAACGAGCAACGTGGATTCTCGATCACCGCGCTGTCGCTCGCCATCGCGTTGTTCTGGCTCGCGAATGGTGTCGGTGGCGTCATCGTGGCGCGCTACCTCACACGCGTCGACCCTCGCTGGTTTGTCGCCGGCGGTGCATTGGTAAGCGCGCTCTGTATTTCCGCGATCGGCCGGGTGACGCACCTCTGGCAGGTGTTCGGGGTCTATATCGTGTTCGGAGCGAGCTACGCCTGCACCTCGGTGCTCATCACGAACACACTCGTCACGCGCTTCTTTCACCGACGTCGGTCCGTCGCCCTGTCCGTTGCGACGACGGGACTGTCCGTCGGTGGCATTGTGCTGACACCGATCGCGACGCACCTGCTCTCCGCTCGGACTCTGCCCGCAGCGATGGACAGGATCGCGCTGATGGAAATCATCGGTGTACTCATCGTTCCGATCCTGCTCCTTCGCCCGACTCCGGAGTCACTCGGGCTCGCCCCCGACGGTGATGCGCGCCCGGACGTCCCGTCGCCTGGGGGTCCGCCAGGTGTGCCGTTCCTCGAAGCTATTCGTACCGTGACGTTCGTCGCGCTCACGGTTGCGTTCATGCTCGCCTTGCTGGGACAGGTCGGCGGGATCAGTCAGATCGTGAAACTTGCTACGGAACGGGCGGGCGAGTCGACGGGTAACCGGGTCGTGTCCGTCCTCGCGTTCTGTAGCGTCTGCGGTCGTCTCGGCGGTGGTGCGATCGTACAGCGCCGATCAACGCGGCAGTTCGCGTTTGTCGCACTGACCTTGCAGGTCTGCGGTCTCGGCGTGCTCGCGTTCGCTTCGACGTCGGCGACGGTGCTGTTCGGTGCCGGCATTTTCGGACTCGGCGTCGGGAATGTGCTGTTGCTCCATCCGTTGCTCATCGCCGAAATCTTCGGCGTGCGTGACTATCCCCGCATCTACAGCCGCTCGCAGCTCGCGGTTGCCGTCGGCATCGCGTTCGGTCCGCTGTCGATGGGATGGCTGCGGGACCACGCGGGTGGGTACCGCACGTCCTACCTCGTCGCGGTCGCCATCAGCTGCATCGGCGTCGCAGTCTTCGCAGCGCGAGGACGCCCCACAGCGGGTCTGCTCGCCTCAGCCGAACTCGCAGGTTGAGGTTCGCTGTGACGCCCCGACCCAGATCCAGAGCCGGTCGCGGTGCATCCGGTGCCGTCGCGGTGCGTTGGGACGCGCAGTATGCACCGCGGACGTGCCAGTTGTACCGCGCTGATTCCATTTGCCCACGGTTCAGCTGTATCGGAGGGGAGTGGCGGTGCTCCACTCGGCGGGGGTCTCGACCGGTTCGAGGCGGACCTGGGACCAGGTCACGTCGACGCCTGCCGGATCGCGTGGCGTGACGAGCAATTCGTAGTTGCCGAGGTTGGTCTCGGCCGGTGGACGCGCCAGGAGCTGCAGGAAGGCTTCGGCTGCCTCGTGGGTCTCCAACATGCGGGGCTGCCAGCGTCCGAACACCTTCTCATTGCCCGCGTATTCATCGGTCATACCGGTGCGGATGAACGGGAACAGCACGCTCGACGCTGACACGAGGTCGGCCGACTTGCCGAGGTTGACCGAAAGTACCTTGGGCAACGCGAGGACGGCGTAGTTCGCGACCGCGTACCCGGGGACGCTCGCGCCCGGATCGATCGCCTGACGACTGGACACGTAGATGATGCGCAGCGGTGTCTTGGCGTGGAGAGACTCGCCGGCCCAGAGATGCGTCATGGCGAGGAAGCCATCGATCTTCGTGTCGAGGACGAGACGAGTCTCTTCAAGGTTGTCGATGAAGTTCTGCCTGACCCGTGCACGGCGAACAGCGAGTGGCTCGTCGGTGACTTCGCGGAGCGCGCGTCCGAAGGAATATCCCTTCTCGGTGAGCCCCGAATTGCACACAATCAGGTCGGGCGGTAATCCACCCATTTGTTCTATGATGTAGCTCCGCGAGGCCCAGAGGTCGCCCATATTGGTCACGTCGGCCTGACACGGGAACGCCTCGACGCCCTCGGCCCGAAGGGCGTTCACAAGGTCGAACCCGTCGGTGTACGAGCGATGGAAATGCACGCACACGCTGGCCGCCTCGTTGAGTCCGGCGGCGAGAGCGAACGCCTGCCCGATCCCGCCGTCCTTGCCAGAGCCGGTGATCAGAACTCGTTTGCCTCGGACGCCACTGTGCAGGTCGGCGTCGAAACGGAAGCGGGCGGGGTCGACGGTGAAGGCCATGGGGTTCTCCTCTGAGGTGGCTCAACGGGGCCGGGGTCGTCCGTCGGCCCGCCAACACTCGTCGGTTCTCGACGCTCGCGCCAACCGGGAACCCCGCGACTTGTACCTCCCGCCTACGATGCGCAGATGGAGCCGATGCCGCCGCCGCCACCGTTCCCGATGCCAAGCAGCGGGGGAGGTTCATTTTCGACGCTGCTCGATCCCTATTCTCCGACACCGGTTGCACCAAATTATGCAGGATGGTGGTCAAGGGTTGCGGCAACGCTGATCGACGGATTTATCGCTATCCCGTTCATGATCCCCGGGACTGTGCTGCTCATTCTGAGTTTTGTTTTGGGCCACGACGGAACCTGTGGCAGCACGTTTGACAGTTCGGAGACTTGCCGACAGCCGAATGTTGGACTGCTCATTCTCGGCGTGCTTGCCTTCGGTGTGGCCTACATCGCGTACTACGCAATCCTTTGTCGCTCGCTGGGTCGGACCGGTCAAACCTGGGGCCGCAAAGCCATGGGGTACAAGGTCGTTGATGCCGACACCGGCCAGCCGATCGGGGCGCTCAAGGCATTGGGCCGCTACCTCGTTTCAGCGATCCTCGATGGGATCTGTTACATCGGCTATCTGTGGCCGCTGTTGGATCCTCGCAAGCAGAAGTGGTCCGACAAAGCCATGAACACGATCGCCGTGAAGGTCTGACTCTTACCTGGTGAGTCTTCGGCACCGATCGAATGTGGGAAGGTCGCCGAGGTTGGCGACTGCCAGAACGAGCAATTTCGTTACGCTCGCCGTAACGAATTTTGTTCGGCGGTCACTGTCGTGCCCAACGAAAGACGACTCGCCTCCCTGGGCGCGCCTGCGCGAGCCGGTCGAGGCCCGTCCGCATGAGGACTCCGATCACGGCATAGCCACCGGTCGTACCGGCATCGGGACCGAGCACGATGGGATGGCCGTCCGGAGGGAGCTGGACGCAGCCTGGAAAAACAGGAATGGTTGGAAGATTGCCGGGCAGACCGATCGGGAGAGCGTCGGCCGGCGGATTGAGGCGGACGCCAACTCGGTTCGCTCGGGTGTCGACGGTCCACGCCAGGCTTGTGAAATCGTCTGGCACGGAGAGCTGGTCGGTATGTGGGCCTATGAACAGATCGTACGGCGCGTCAGGATCGAGCGCGTGAGGGGTCCCGGTGCCACCTCGCCGACCGTGTCCGCAGAGGGGTCGAGAGTCGCGCCGACCGGAACGGTGTCGCCCGCCCTGAGCGGGGGAGGCCCGAGGCGACCAAGGGTGTCGTAGGAACGGCTGCCGAGTATCGGAGTCACATCGAAACCGCCACGCACCGCAACAAACGCGCGCAGACCCTCTCGCGGGCGGCCGAGGTCGAGCGTGTCACCTGCGAGCAGGTCCAGGACCACAACGTGTCGCGAGGACGAGGAGTCGGTGTGCGACGAGTTGCCGTTGACGGACACGCCCATGTGATCGTAGTGACTGGGTCGTGACCGGGTCGTGGCCCCAAATCGGTCATTGTGCCCGCGAATCCGACCGATTTGAGGCCGCGCCGACCGATCTGGGGCCACAACGTCCATGGACTGCTGGCCGACGTCGGTCACGGCGACGCTTCGAAACGGACGAAATCACCTGGCTGCAAGAGACTGGGCGGCCTCCGCGACTCGTCGAACACTCGGGACCGTACGCGCGAATACGAATCCTTACAGCGACAAGCGACACGCTCATGTGAACGGAGCGAGCCGATACCCCGCGTCGTGCAAAGCACGGCGCACCTGGGTCGCGACCGCCACCACACCGGGCGTGTCGCCGTGGACGCAGATCGACCCGGCTTCGGCGGCGAAACGAACCGCCTGCTGACCTGCAAGGTGCGGGTCAAGGACGAGCGCGCCCGGTTCGGTGCGCGGCACAAGTCGACCGTCGCTTCCGCAGGCGCGATCGGCGAATCCCTCGTGCGGCGAGATCGCGATATGAGACCTGCGCTCCAATTCGCACACCGAGGTCGACGGCCCGGTTCACCTGCGTGCGAATGGTCCCGCGTCGCCGGCGTGGAAGCCGCAGGCAATGTTTGCGCTCGTCAGCAACGGCAGCAGCGCCTCATCGTCGCCGAGGGTCCATCGCCCGAAACGACTCGGCGATGTCGGCGTTGAGGGCGATCGTCGGCATCACTCGACCGCGTGAATCGCAGCGAGGAGCTCCGCCTTCACGACCTTGCCGAGCGCGTTTCGTGGGAATTCGTCGACCACCACGATCCGCCGCGGCCGCTGATACCCGGCGAGCTGCTCCGCGGCGAACGCGAGCACGAGATCGCTGTCAATGACAACTCCGGGGGCTGCGATGACGCACGCCATAACGGTCTCGCCCCACTCTGCCGACGGTTCACCGACGACCGCCACATCACCGATCATCGGGTGCTCGCGAAGGACGTCCTCGACGTCGCGCGGGTACACGTTGTACCCGCCGGTGATGATGAGGTCCTTCGATCGTCCGACGATCGCGACGTACCCATCCGAGTCGAAGCGCCCGAGGTCACCGCTGCGGAACCAACCATCGGCGGTGAAAGCTTCTGCGTTCGCGTCAGGGCGTTCCCAATACCCGGTGAACACGTTCGGTCCACGAAGCACGATTTCTCCAACACCGTCGGAACCGGCACCGTCGAGTCGTACCTCCACGCCGGGGAGTGGGAGTCCCACAGACCCCGGCCGCCGCTCGCCATGCACGGGATTGCTGATGTTGATCACGGTCTCGGTCATGCCATAGCGCTCTACGATCTCCTGCCCCGCCCGGTCGCGCAGTCCGTTCCACACGTCGGGTGCGAGGGCGGCTGATCCCGAGACGCAGAGGCGCAGGCTCGCGAGTTCGATCGCTCGCGGCGCGTCGACGATGCGCACCCACATGGTCGGGACGCCGAAGAGCATCGTCGCTCGATGATCTCGCGCCGCGTCGAAAACGGCATCGGGACTGAACTTTGGGACGATCACAGCCGACGCCCCGGCGAGGAGTGTGCAGTGCACGCCAACTCCGAGGCCGTGAATGTGGAACAGCGGCAGGGCAAGAACGAGGCGATCCTCGTCCGTCCAGTCCCATGCGATGCACAACGCCTGTGCGCCGGCGAGGAGGTTGCCGTGCGAGAGCAGAGCCCCCTTCGGTCGGCCCGTGGTTCCGGACGTGAACACCAGCAGAGCTGGATCGTCGGCGCGCAGAGCATCGGTGCGCCGGGCGGCCTCGGTGGTGTCCTCGGCGCGAGGTGCTTCGAGCGTTGTGAGGTTCGGGGACGTCGAACGGAGATCGGTGGCGCCAAGCCGTTCGGCATCGTCGATGACGACCAGCTTTGCGCCCGACTCGCGGGCGATGTTCGCAAGCTCGGCCGACGTGAACGCGGTGTTGACGGGAACGACGACGCAGCCCACTCGGAGCGCGCCGACGTGCGCGATGACAAGGTCGACGGACGGTAGACAGCTCATGAGCACACGGTCGCCGACGCCGAGTCCGGCGCGGACCAAACGCGCCGCAGCATCCGTCGTGCGCAGCTCCAGCTCACGCGCGCTGACCCAGCCACAGCGATCGTCGTGCAGGGTCAGATGGTCGGGTGCGGCGGCCCAGCGCTGTAACCATCCGTGGACCAGCGTCGTTTCGGCCAGAAGGTCGCTCGCGACGCCGGTGAATCCGTGTGCCTGCCACGCGTTGGTGTCGTCAGCGTTGGGAGAAGTCACTGGCGGCACTTTAGGGCCGACCACCAACTCGATTCGCAGCTTCAGCGCGGCCGGAGCCATGCCGTGTACGCGTCGGCGATCCGAACGAGGTCGTCGATGCGAACGCACTCTCGGGCCTGGTGAGCGTCCTCGATTCTGCCGGGGCCGAACACCACCTTCTCGCGAGCGAATGCGTCGTAGCGAAGTGCGTTGGTACCGAACGGTGCGCAGGCCGGTGACTCGCCCGTGGCGGTTGAGAGCACCTGCACGAGTTCGCTCTCGGGTGATTGGTAGAAGGCCGGTGAGCCGACCACGATCGGCTCGACGTCGAGCGGAAGGGGCGACGCGGCACGGGCAATCGCGATGATGCGAGCCTCCTCCGTCGCCGGGTCCTCGCCCGGTGCGATGCGCCTCCCGACGGTGAGCACGCACAGGTCCGGCACGACGTTGTTGGCGAGCCCTCCTGCGATGGTCGACGTGAGAAGCGTCCCGGTGCCGACCGCGGTCGACGCCGCGCCCCCCACGAGCTCCTCGTGATGGGCCTGGAGAGCAAGGACGATATGTGCCGCGGCGACGATGGCGTTGCGTCCTTCTTCGGGCGTGGAGCTGTGCGCAGACTTCCCGTGCACGGTGATCCGTAGGCCTATGCCGCCCTTGTGCCCATGGACGGGTGCGCAATTCGTAGGTTCACATACGATCATCTGATCGACCTCGAGAACGCGACCCTCGGCCCAGCGTCGGAACTGCGCGGCACCCAGCAGTCCGCCGGCCTCCTCGGAAATGGTCCCGACCACGAGCAGGGTCGGCTCGGGCCGGAGACCCTGCGCCGCCCACGATTCGAGCAGCGCACTGATCACGCCCAACGACGCCTTGGTGTCGAGCGACCCACGTCCCCAGACGTGCCCATCGAAAATGCGCCCGTCGAATGGCGGGTCGGTCATGTTCTCGACGGTGACCGTATCGAGATGCGCGTCGAGGACCGCGAGTCGCGCGGTCCGGCCGGGGAAGAACGCATAGAGGTTCGGACGCCCCTGCGTCACCTCGTCGAGCACCACCTCGCTCGCGCCGCACGACTCGAACCGCTCCGCCAACGCCATGGCAAGCGCGAGTTCGCCGGGGGTTTGAGAACGAGGTCCTGCATGGAGCGGATTGACGCTCGGTATTTGCACGAGTCGGGCTACCGACTCGGCGAGGACTTCCGGAGCTGGGGTCATGGGCCATCGTCGCGCTTCCGCCCGGAGATTGCTTCTTCGTGTCTTTGACGCTCAGGTCTGCATCGGCAGAACCGTATCGGCGAGCCAGTCAAGTTCCGCTCGCCAGTCGGTCGGGACCATGCCCGAGACGGGCCGAAGCACGAACTTGCTCAGTCCACCATCGATATGCGCGCGTAGGAGATTCACCAGCGCCGGGCCACCGATCGGAGCGATCTCGGACAGGTCGCTGCTCCCTCGGCGCGCAACCATCGCGGCTACGACCGACGGATCTGGTTCGGTTATCGAGAACGGCATGCTGATCCCGAAGTGCTCGTTGTCGATCGAACGGCCGATGTCGGTGGAGCGAGCCTCGATGGTTCGACGGCCAGCGGCCGCCTCCGTCGGAGTTGCGTTCGCGGTCAGCCAGCCGTCGCCGAGTCGTGCGACGCGACCCAGAGCCGCTGGTCCGATCCCGCCGAGCCAAATCTCCAATGGCATCTGGAGCGGAGTCGGGAGAACCTTCACGCTGGAGAAGTGAACATCGCCCAATGCATCGTCGACCTCGTCACCGGCCCACCATGTCCGCAACAGTCCAATCGTGTGGTCGATTGCCCGCCCCCGGTCTCCGGTGGCATGGCCGAGCGCCGCACGCTCCTGCGGTTGGCCCAGGCCGGGAACGAGCGACACAAGGAGGCGTCCTCGCGAGATCCGGTCGAGATGAGCGAGCTGCTTGGCCAGCCACATCGGGTTGCGGCCGAGCGGCACTACGTTCATGCCGAGCTTGAGCCGGGTCGTACGGGCTGCCGCGTACGTCAACGACAGCAACGGGTCGCCGAGGGGGCCGAGGGGGACGTCCGATAGCCAGATCGTGTCGAAGCCCAACGTTTCGCATGCGTCGAGGTAGGCGTCGAACTGGCTCTCGTGAAGTGCAGCCGCCGGTGGCGTGACGGCGAATCGGATCTTCATTTGACGATGCTCCCTCGGGTTTCGACCGGCGGCAGGTAGGCAGCTGTCTACCGGAGGGGTGATACTGGCTCCCATGAGCGACAGAAATGTGTTGGGCAGCGTACTGGACCCGTGCGGACTCGATCCGGTGACCGGGTTCTACCGAGATGGCTGCTGCAGCACCGGTCCCGAAGATCTCGGTGCACATACGATCTGCGCAGTCGTGACCGCGGAGTTTCTCGACCATCAGCGTCGGATCGGCAACGATCTGAGCACACCGATGCCGCAGCACCGCTTTCCGGGGCTCGTACCCGGAGACCGCTGGTGTGTCACGGCCCGGAACTGGCTGCGAGCACACCTCGATGGCGCAGCCGCTCCCGTCGTGCTCGCGTCGACCCATGAGCGGACGCTGGAGATCGTGCCGTTACCGGTGCTGCAGATGTACGCCGTCGATGTGCCGTCTGACCTCGGTTCACTGGAAAGTTAGAAACGAAGCGCACATGCGACGGACCTTCGGTCGGTTTTGGCGTGCTGTACGGTGGAATTCGCCGATCCCCGTGCCTTTTGTGTATCGGAGAACGGTGTTGACGTAAGCGTCTGAGTCCGCAGCACCGCGGTCTCGTCGTGGCTGCGGATGCGGCCGAATCACAGAGCCAACGCTCGAAAGGCCACCATGGCCGAGAAGTCACCACAGAAAAAGGGCGCACTGAAGCCCGGTAAATCGATCAAGGAGAAGCGCGCCGACAAGGCGGCAAAGAAGGATTCGAAGCAGGGCATCGTCCCGAAGTAGCTGCTACGAGTCAGGCGGCGGACTAGTGCACGCAAGCGCTACTGGCGGTGGACGCTGACGGCGTAGTCCGAGTCGGGCGTCCACCGGTCGTCGTCCCACGTCGCGTACCGTTCAACGAGCAGCAGACCGGCAGCGGCCGCCCAGGCGTCCCATTGAACCAATGTGACGTGGCGGTCGTCGCCGCGCTTAAGCTGAAATCCGGCAACGAATAACCCGTCCCGTTCGATATGTGCGCTGATGTTTTGGAGCACGCGCTCTCGCTCGGCGGCGTCCACGAAGAGAATCACGTTTCCCGCCATCACGACCAGTCCAAAGATAGTGGGCAAATCGATGTCCGCGAGGTTGCCGAGATGCCACGTGAGGTCCGGTCGTTTTGACGCAGCGTGGTAAAGCATTGCTGCATCGACGTCGGTGCCCTGCGCGGTGAACCCGCGGTTCGCGAGTTCGATCGCCACCCGACCGGTGCCGCAGCCAGCGTCGAGAACGGTCGTGGTGGAGCCGTCTCGGTCGTGTCGCGCAAGGAGCCGCTCGACGAATGCCACCTCCCCGTGTGGGTCCCGCCCAGCCTCAGCCATGACCGACCACGCGCGGTCGTAACTGGATGGGTTCCATCTGCTAGCTGCCATGCACCGAACTTATCGACGAGCCGCCTGGTCCACCTGTTCACGGCCGCAAACAGGTCACTGCGGCGTCGAGGCGCCGTTCCTGCTCTCTACTAGACCTGAGAGGCTCTGGCACTCGTCGATTGCAACTCCGTACGGCCCGAACGTGTGCGCGACGGCTGCCGACAACGCTGCAAGAGGAATCGGGCGAGAGAACGCGTACCCCTGCCCGAGCGTGCAACCCATGCTTCGCAGCGCCTCGATCTGCGCGGCAAATTCGATGCCCTCGGCGACGGTCGTAAGCCCGAGGGATTCGGCCAGCACGACGATGGCCTTTGCGAGGGAAAGGTCTCCGGATCGAATGAACAGCTTGTCGATCTTGATCAGGTCGAGCGGAAAGCCGTGCACGACGGCCAGCGACGAGTATCCCGTTCCGAAGTCGTCGAGCGCAAGCCGAACGCCGAGCGCCCGAACGGCGCTCACGGCGGAGAGCACCGCAGGGGAGTCGTCGAGCGCCGTGGTCTCAGTGATCTCGAGAACGAGGCGGTCGGCGGAGAATCCGGCCGAGACGAGCGTCGCCTCGAGCATCTGTTCAAAGCCTGGTTCGAGGAGCTGGCGCACCGCGACATTGACCGTTAGATGCAGTGGTTTGCCGTCCATCGTGCGCAGCGCAGCGATGTCGTCGCAGCCTCGTTGAAGGACCCAATGTCCGATTTCGACAATTAGGCCGCTCTCCTCCGCGATGTGCACGAAGCGTGCCGGTAGGAGCTGTCCGAGTTCCGGGTGCTCCCAGCGCACAAGTGCCTCAACGGCGACGCACTCGCTCGATTCCAGGTTGACGATCGGCTGATAGAGGAGCGAGAATTCATTGCGCTGTAACGCAATCCGTAGCCCGTTGACGATCTTGAGCCGCTCGCGTGCCGTCTCGACCATCGTGGTTTCGAAGACGCGATGGGTCCCCTTGCCCGCCTGCTTGGCCTCGTACATGGCAATGTCGGCGTTGCGAAGTGCGTCGCCGAGCGACTCGCCCGGCTCGGCGTAGGCCACGCCGACACTCCCACGCACGGAAAGCTCGTTGTCGGCAATGAGCATGGGCGCTGCCAGCGCGTCGGAGATTCGAGTCGCCGTTTCCATTGCGGTTGCCATCGCATCGCTACCCGACGCGCTCTCAAGCAGGATCGCGAACTCATCGCCGCCGAGGCGAGCGATGAGGTCGTTGCTGCGAGCGCAGGCGCGCAGGCGATTCGCAACCTCCACGAGGACGTCGTCGCCCGCTGCGTGGCCGAGACTGTCGTTGATCGTCTTGAAGTCGTCGAGGTCGATGAGCAGGACAGTGCGTGGCGCGCTCTCCCTCTCCAGCGTCGTGCTCAGGAGCGCACGGTTCGCCAAACCCGTGAGAGCGTCGTGGTTCACCTGGAACCGGAGGTCGTCCTCGAGCCTCGAGAGTTGACTCAGCGAACGTTCGAGGTGAGTGTTAGCGAGGCCCACGGCGACCTGGTCCGCGAGTCGGTCGAACAGCTGCTTCTCGTCCG
The DNA here is from genome assembly GCA_043720395.1 of Acidimicrobiia bacterium. Taxonomy (GTDB): domain Bacteria; phylum Actinomycetota; class Acidimicrobiia; order Acidimicrobiales; family JANYDT01; genus JANOYY01. The sequence goes on along the minus strand of JAYSSR010000004.1, from coordinate 34,148 downwards.
CGCCGAACGCGTGTACGCCACCGACTCGGTCAGCGACGATGAGCACTCCGAGCATCCCCGCGTCGCCGCGCAGTCTTCGTACGAGTCCGTGGTGGCCGCCGATGTCTCGCAGGAGGGTCCGACCACCGGTGTCGTGCGCGGCGACAACGGCCAACGGTTCGTCATCGTCAGGAATCCAGTTCGGCCGCCACTGGGGAACTGGAACGCCCGGCTGGTCGTGCGGTCCGACCTGGAATCGAAGCCACGTGTCGGTGTCCGGTCGGGAGATTGCGATTACCGCCAATTCGGCACGGAACACGGTCCGAGTTCCCTCCAGGAGCTCCAAGAGGTCGTTGTCGATGTCGACGCTGCGATGCAAGGTCTTGGTGGCCTCGTAGAGGAACTCGACATTGGTTCGGGCGGAGTGCTCCCGGACGAAGAGTCGAAAGGCCGTGTAAGTCAGGGCGAGCGGGAGCAGCGCGACGGGAATCATGCCGGGCAACGCGAGCGAGACGATGGCGAGCAGTATTCCCGTCGATCCGACGGCCAGTGCGTTGAGCGCGGTGAGCAGCGCGAGGCGTGGTGCCTCGCGATGCAGCCATCGCTGCTCGGCGATGGAGCGAACCCACGACACAAGAAACGACGACAACGCCGAGCCGATGAGCAGACTCGCCAACGCGGCGCACCAGAACCTCGGCCGGTTCGATGCGAACGATTCCCCGCTCAGCCAACGTGTAACCGTGAACGCGATTGCCCCGGTGAATGTCGCGTTGGCCAGATTGAACAGAGCCCTGACCGGTGTCGCACGTCGGATCGCAAACGTGATCGCCAGCCCGACCAGTTGAGCGACGAGGAATCGCCCGCCCGGGGTAAAAGCGATGCCGAGCGCTAGGGCAAACTCCGAGAGCGAGAACGTATGTGAGTCGGTCCGAAACCGGATCTCGAACATACAAAGCTCACAGACGGCCACGAGGGCAACGATCGCCGTGAACGGCATCGTGAACGGCGCATGGAGTGCCGCTCCCGAGGGCCAGACGTGCCCCAGGCCGAAGGCAGCTGCGGAACCAAGCGCAATGACGAACAACCAGATTCGATGAGGTCGGAAGTGAATCGTTCTGGGCATGTTCGTCGAGTCAGGCACGGCGTGTGCTCGTGAGCTACTTCGGTGTGTCAGCGAGCGAACTTGATCGATCAACGCAGAAGCGGGGCCGGGTCCGTGGTCGGCAACTCCGAGGCGGCGCAAAGAGCCGACCGGTATATCGAAACTTCTGGACCGGTCGGCCTGCGCGTTCAGCGGACTGAGTTCTCAGCCGCCCCAACCAGCATTGGCATTGGTGGAGTACTGGCCGCCACTGGTTGTCGTGGTCGACCCGCTGCTCTTGCCAGCGGCACCAGCGGAACCAGCGACGCCGGCACCGATTCCCGCAGTGACCGTGAGGGCGACGACGGCGATGATGCCAGCGCCACGGCGCTTCCACGACGTTCCCTTGGATGTGATCTTGTTCGGCTTTTGCATGATTGCTCCCTGTTTCGGTCCGAACGTCGTCGTCCGAATGACCACAGAGAGTGAACACGTCGGCAGCCTTTAGGTCAACGTTTCTTCCCCGATTTGGACCGACCGGCCTATGGACAAGGACCGTAGGTACCAGCTATGCGCGGGCACTCAAACGTGAACCTGAATTCATGACCTCGCGCAGCGTTCTTCGGCTATTCGAGGCGATGTCGTGTCTGGCGAGATGCGGTATGTAATGACGGTGAGTCGACCTGTAGGCGGGGTTCTGTCCTGCCCGCGACCTCGTGGGGCCGACGGCAGGGATGGCCATCCATCTCAGCGGTCCACCAGGAGGCGCTGCCGCGGCGAACCGCGACAGCCGGACGGGCAGCCCAACCCCCTATTCGACCTTGCTCCGGGTGGGGTTTACCTAGCCGCCCTGTCACCAGGACGCTGGTGCGCTCTTACCGCACCGTTTCACCCTTGCCTGTGCCTGGTTGCCCGAAGACGACCAGGCCATCGGCGGTCTGCTTTCTGTTGCACTTTCCTGCGAGTCACCTCGACTAGCCGTTAGCGAGCACCCTGCCCTGCGGAGCCCCGACCTTCCTCAGTCCCGTTACCCGAAGGTCACGAGACCGCGGCCACCCGGACGACTCACCGTCCCCGCCAGTCTGACACGGAGCGTCGTCTGTGAAATTCCCTGCATTCGATGTATCTGGCACTCCGCAGCGAACTCTGTACCCCCGACGACGGAACGTCTCGGGTCGAGCACCGCGCTTGACCCGAGACGGCGACGCCGGTTGGCCGAGGCGGGGGTCAATCGTCGGCGTGACCCTCGCAGGTGAGGCCGCTCGCTGAGACGCTGCTGAATCAGCCCGTTGCATTTCGGAGCGGGTTGCGTCGATGCTTCATGGCATGGAACGATCGCTTCCCCGTTGGTGGCCCCCCGCCGCAGGTGTGCTCGCCGGTGCACTCGGACTCGCCGCGGGCGAACTGTGGGCCTCGGCGATTGGTGGTGCCGGTCCTGTCGTGACGGTGGGGAACCGCGTGGTCGATGGTGTCCCTCCCCGTCTGAAGACGTGGGCGATCGACACCTTCGGCACGAACGACAAGCGTGCGCTCATCATCGGAGTACTGATTCTCACGGCCATCTACAGCGCCTTGGTCGGCGTTCGGGCGGCGCGCAGCTTTCTGCATGGCGTCTTCGGGGTGATGCTGTTCGGCCTCGTCGGGGTGTTCGCCGCACGCACCGCCCGCGCCCCGTCTCTCTCCGACGTCGGACCGATCCTCTTCGCCGTCGTTGTTGCGATCGGGGCGATCTGGTTCCTCATGGAGCGCCGTCGTACCCGTGTGGTCGACGCAACGGAGAGTCGTGTGGGGGCACCGACCGTCGTGAACCGTCGCCAGTTCCTCGTGCTGGGCGGAGGTGCCGCAGGTGCGACAGTGCTCACCGCGGCGGGCGCCCGTGCGCTGCAAGGGGCAGACCCCGTGAAGACCAGTGCCAGGCCGATACCGGCAACAGTGAGCAAGCTGCCAAAAACCGTGAGCGGGGCACAGATCGACGTTCCCAACATGACGCCGTTCGTTACGCCGAACGAGAACTTCTACCGGATCGATACGGCGCTCGTCGTGCCACGGGTGAATGCCACGACCTGGTCGATGAAGGTCACGGGCATGGTCGACAAGGAACTCACGATCAACTACGAGGACCTTCGTGGGGGCCGCTTCGGAGAACTCGTGGAGCACGACTGCACGCTGATGTGCGTCTCCAATGAGGTGGGCGGCAATTTGATCGGCAACGCTCGGTGGACCGGTGTTCGATTGAAGAACGTGCTCGACGCCGCCGGTGTCAGGAAGAGCGCCAACCAGATCTTTGCGCGTTCGGTCGAGGGCTTCACTGCTGGCTTCCCCGCCGAGTTGGCATTCGACGGACGCGAAGCCCTTATCGCCATCGGTATGAACGGGGAACCACTCCCGGCGCGCCACGGCTATCCCGCTCGCTTGGTCATCCCGGGCATCTACGGGTATGTGTCGGCCGTGAAGTGGTTGGAAGAGATAAAGCTCACGACCTTCGCCGAGGACGAGGGTTACTGGATTCCCCGCGGCTGGGCGACCATCGCGCCGATCAAGACCAGCTCACGTATCGACGTCGTCGGAACGCGCGGGCGCATCGAAACCATCGTTGCGGGGAAGACCCCGATCGCCGGCGTTGCCTGGGCACAGCACACCGGGATCGACAAGGTGGAGGTGCAGATCGACGAGGGTCCCTGGCTCACGGCGACGCTTGCCGCGGAGGGCGGCATCGACACGTGGCGTCAGTGGAAGTACCACTGGGACGCAACGCCGGGGCGGCACACGGTCGCGGTGCGGGCGACGGATCGCACCGGGTTCACGCAATCGGCCGACCGTGTCGAAATCGCGCCGGATGGGGCCGAGGGCTACCACACGATTGCGATCAAGGTCACGGCCGAGTAGAGCCCGCGCGCCGAGTCGGTCGATTTGTTGCTTTGAGCAAAACAAGGCTGCACGACCTCGCCCGAGGGACTTCAGTAGCGACTCTCACTTCTGCCGCAGTGGGCCTATCGTTGTCGCCATGAGCGATGCCTTCACACCCAAGCCGGAGCACAAGTTCACATTCGGTCTCTGGACCGTCGGCAACCCCGGACGCGACCCCTTCGGCCTGGAGACACGCGCACTCGTCGACCCGGTCACCACGGTGCACCGGCTCTCGGAGCTGGGTGCCTATGGCGTGAACTTCCACGACGATGACCTCGTGCCGTTCGGCACCGCTCCCGCCGAGCGTGAGGGCATCCTCAAGCGTTTCCGCAAGGCGCTCGACGACACCGGCATGAAGGTGCCAATGGCGACCACGAACCTGTTCGGCCAGCCGGTCTTCAAGGAGGGTGCATTCACGGCGAATGACCCGCAGGTCCGTCGGTACGCGATCCGCAAGACCATGGAGTCGATCGACATGGGCGCGTCGCTCGGCGCGGAAATCTTCGTCATGTGGGGCGGTCGTGAAGGGCTCGAGTCCGAGGCGGCGAAGGACACCATTGCATCGCTGGATCGTTACGCAGAGGCGGTGAACATTCTGTGCGCTTACGTTCTCGATCGCGGGTACAACATCCGGTTCGCACTGGAGCCGAAGCCCAACGAGCCACGCGGCGACATGTTCCTCCCGACGGTTGGTCACGCGCTCGCGTTCATCAACGAGCTGCAACATCCCGACATGGTCGGCCTGAACCCCGAGTTCGCCCACGAGACCATGAGCGGACTGAACTTCACCCAGGCCGTTGCGCAGACGCTCTGGCACAAGAAGCTCTTCCATATCGACCTCAACGCGCAGCGCATCGGCAAGTTCGATCAGGACTTCCGCTTCGGCTCCGAGGGCGTGCGCGACGCTTTCTACCTCGTGAAGCTGTTGGAGGACACGAAGTGGGAGGGCATGCGCCATTTCGATTCGCACGCCTACCGAGTTGAAGACGCTGAAGGCGTGTGGGAGTTTGCACTCGGAAGTATGCGCACGTACCTCATCCTCAAGGAGAAGGCGAAACGGTTTGCTCTCGACGCCGAGATCCAGGCGGCCATGAAGGTTGCCAAGGTCGACCAGTCCCGGGTGAAAACGATGCCCGAGGGCTACGGGCTGAATGAGCTGCAGGCAATTCGCACCGCAGAGTTCGACGTTGCCGCCCTCGGTGCCCAGGGCTACGGCCACGAGCGCCTCGATCAGCTGGTGACCGAACTGCTCCTCGGCGTCCGATAATCGCTAAGGACCCGCAAGGAAACAACTTGCGCGCCCATTTGTTCGATAGCGCTGTGCGCAGAACGGGTCTGTGAATTCGGGCGCGCGAGTAGTTACCTTCCGGGCCCTAGCTCCGGCCGCGGGCCTTGTTTGCGTTGTTGGACACGTAGCCGCCGAACATTCCGAAGCACGCGGCGAAGAACGCAGCGAGGATCAGGCCGAGCGGGTTGATTGCCCTTCCGGCGACGATGCGCTGTACCACGCCGAGGGGTAGGTAGGCGAGCATCGCGGCGACGCCGCCGTTCGAGAGTGGAGCGGGGGGACAGCCCAGCCCCGCGCGGAAACCGCCGAGCACGAAACCTACGATCGCGAACAGCGTGGCGACCAACGTCGTCGACGACTTGGTCCAATCAAGCCAGCCGCGCAACGTCAGCGCGGCGAGGAGCCCCATTCCCACGCAGATGAAGGCCGTTGTCGCGCCCGCGAGTACTGCCCGTGGCTCGATCGTTCCATCCGCACGTGCACGATCCGGCAAGGGGTTCACGGCAGGGAGTCTCGCATTCGTCCGTGGACCATCAAACGCGCCGTCGGTTCAGGGTCGCGTCGGAGTGCTACCCGACGTGTTTGTCGGCCAGGGTGAGGACCTCGTCGATGATCGCGAGGCCGCGCTCCACATCATCGACGCTGGTCGTGCACGGCGGGCAGACATGGATGCGGTTGAAGTGCGCAAAGGGCCAGAGGCCCCGTGCCTTGCACGCTGCAATCAGTTCATTCATCGGGGTGGCCGATGCGCCTGCTGCGTTGTAGGGCACCAGGGGCTGGCGCGAGGCGGGGTCGCGGACGAGTTCGATGGCCCAGAACACGCCGATCCCGCGGACGTCACCGACGGCGCGATGGTTGGCCTTGATCTTTTCGAGCCCCGGCCCGATGACGTCGGTACCGAGCATTCGGGCGTGTTCGAGAATCCGCTCGTCGTCGAAGATCTTCATGCTCGCAACCGCGGACGCGCACGCCAGTGGATGCCCTGAGTAGGTGAGCCCGCCGGGGTACGCCCGCTCACGAAACGTCGCCGAGACCCGGTCGCTGATGACGACGCCGCCAAGTGGCAGGTACCCGGAGTTGACGCCTTTCGCGAAACAGATGAGGTCTGGTGCCACGTTCCAGTGGTTGACGGCGAACCATTCGCCGCATCGACCGAACCCCGACATGACCTCGTCGCAGATCATGAGGATGCCGAACTCGTCGCAAATGGACCGGACCCCGGCAAGGTAGCCGGGCGGTGGTAGGAGGATGCCGTTGGTCCCGACGACGGTCTCAAGGACGATGGCGGCAACCGTCGCGCTGCCTTCGACCATGAGCACGTCGCGGAGGTGAGCGAGCGCCCGGGCACATTCCTCGGCATCGCTCGCGGAATGGAACGCGGACCGGTACGGGTAGGGCCCCCAGAAATGGACAATGCCCGCGATGCCGGTCTCGTTGGGCCATCGTCTCGGGTCGCCGGTCATCGTGATCGCGGCGCTGGTCGCTCCGTGGTAGCTCCGGTACATGGCGAGCACCTTCTGACGTCCGGTGTGGTGCCGCGCCATGCGAACCGCGTTCTCGGTCGCTTCCGCTCCGCCATTGGTGAAGAACACCATGTTCAGGTCGCCAGGAGCCCGCTCGGCGATCATGCGGGCCGCCTCGCCGCGGGCATCGTTCGCATGGAACGGCGCAATGGTGCAAAGCCGACCCGCGTACTCCTGGATCGCTGCGACGAGCCGAGGGTGCTGGTGCCCGATGTTCATGTTGACGAGCTGGCTGCTGAAGTCGAGGTAGCGAGTTCCGTCGGCGGTCCAGAACTCGCTGCCGAGCGCACCAACGACCGGCAGCGGGTCTATCAGGCCCTGAGCGGACCACGAATGAAAGACGTGCGCACGATCGTCGGCTCGGATGACTGTGCCGTCTGCGGTACCGACCGGGGGAACGTTCATCCATTGTTTGTAACGGAGCGATCCGGTACAGAACGCCCATTGTTCAGGAACAATGGGTGATTGTGGTCCACCAGGGGCTACGTAGAGAATTCACGAACGCGGTGTACTTGACGGCCGTTTGTGCCGATGAAGTCCACGTGGAAACACAGCCCCGACCGATCATCGCCGACGAGCTCTCTGAGGTCGTCGACGCCGACCCCAACGTATTGACGATCCTGATCGACGAACGTCAGCAGGTTCGGTGGGTGAGCGGTGCAGCGTGTCGAGCCATGCTGGGTTGCGAGCCGGCTGATCTGGTCCGCGAGTCCTTTGCTTCCCTTGGTGGAGACCTCCAGGTTCGTGACGCCCCCGCCTCGACCGAGGCGACTCGCGCAAACGCGGTCCGGGGGACACTCCTGCTGTCCTTGGGCGGGGATCGTCCGGCGGTCACGCTGACCGGGGCAGTCACCACGACGCGAAGTGGTACGACCGTGCTGCGGGTCGCGCAGCACGAGCCAAGCTCGACGGCATACGTGGCATGGGCTCGTGATCCTTTGACGGGACTGGTCGCCTGCGAGGAACTGCCGAGGCTCGCCCACGACCTCCCGGCCGGCGGCGAGTGGCTCGTTCTCATGGTCGAACTCGATCGCTTCGAAAGTGTCGTGTCACGGGTCGGAGCGGTCGGCGCCGACGCCGTGCTGCGCACGATCGCTGCGCGTCTTCAAGCGTTCTTTCGCGAGGGCGATGTCGTGGCCCGCTCTGGCCCCCGGCGATTCACCGTCGTGGTTCGAAACGATGGGGGACCGGGATGGCCCGAGGCGATGGCTGAGCGGCTGATGCTTGCCATCGGTGGCCCGATTCCGGTGACGGACGGACTCGTGTCGGTCGCGTCGAGTATCGGACTCGTCACCGGCGACGAACTCGACGACGGCAGCGATCCGTTCGAGGCCGCCGCGGCAGCGCTTGACACCTCGCTCACGGCGGGCGGGGGACGTTGGACACGCGTCGGTTTCGGATCGAGATTCTGACGGGGTTGGTCAACCTCGACACCGAGATGGCCGATGGTCCGTCCCGATGACGAACGTACCGATGATTCTTGCAACGGCGGGCATGGGTGCGGGCATCGGCGCAACCGTCGCCCGTCGTTGGCCCGCTAGTGCACGCAAGCTTCCGCGATGCGCTACTCGTCTTCGCGAGCGCTCCAGTCGCACGAACAACCCGAAAGCGTCGGATGTTGGATTCGCTAGCAGCAAGGCGACCGACGCCACCGACGCCACCGACGCCGCTGCGCAGGCCACGCTGCGTGCCGTCGAGACGCTCGCTGCAACGTCGGCGCGTCAGGCGGAATCGATGCAGGCGTTGGCCGAGATGACCGCGCACAGCATGCTCTCGGCGACCGGCACCTACGTCTTTCAGCTGCGAGATCGCTTCGACGAAGCCTTGCCGAATGTCGCGATCGGTGCCGGCGACCATTCGTGGCGAGCCGTCAGCGACTCCGAGATCGACCTGGCCGGTGAGGGGGAGATGGATCCGCTCGATCCAACCGTGCTCGATCACGTGGAGGCGCTCGTGTTCCATCCCGGCGATCGGGTGCGTTTCACTGCTCGATTCGTGTGCAACCAATCGCCGGTGCGACGAAGTCTCGAACTGATTGTGGACTCAGTGCATGATGGAGTCGAGGTGCACCCTGCCTCGTTTCGATCGTCGGTCGGTCACGGAACCGGTGAACGTTTCGAGGCCGCCTCCGACATCTCGACGTTCATCGAACTGCCGCTCGACGTCGAGGTTGGCTCACTCGTTCACGGCGCGTTCGCATTTGCCGTCGACGGTCGCTTCCATGTGACGAATCTCCGTCCCGAGGGGTCGATCGCCCATCTGGCGTTTCGCGTGACGCTGCGCGGAATCGTCGTTCCCGACGACGACGGCAACGGTCTCGACCTCGTTGCCGTTGAGGCCGCGCTCGAACCCGATCGCCGCACCTACTGGCTTGACAAGAACGAACAGGTCGAACTCACGTTGCCGACGGGGGAGCCGTCACAGCGCAAGCGTCGTCTGTCTCCGCAGGCGACGTCGCCTGCGGAGACATGGTCTGCGGAGAGTGCGGATCTGGCACGCCGCGCTCCGCAGGCGCCGCCTCAGTACGCGACGGTGACCCGCACCTGAAGCGGGTTCGTCGGGGCGAACGCGCTCACCGTGGCAGCGCCAGCAGTGCCGCTGCCGCGAACGACACCATTGACCGCAACGGTGACCGCACCGGACGTCACCGTCGTCGGATTCGTCTTCACCGTAACGGTGCATTGCGAGGTTGGTGTCGGCGTGAACGGAATGACGACCGTGCCTCCGCCGTTCCCAAATTGTGAGCTGTAGGCCACCGACGGCTGCGTCACGCCGCCGCTGATCACGTTGGAGCAGCTCACCTCTACGAGGTACCCCGTTACCGTTGCCGGTATAACCCCTGAGGCTGCGAAGGCAATCGTGCTCTGCGAGCCGGCGATGGGCGTTGAGGTCGTCGTGGCGCCGAGCAGGGTCGTGGTCGTCGCGCCGAACACCGTGGTCGTTGTGGCACCGGGAATCGTCGTTGTCGAGGCCGTTCCGGGGAACGTCAGCTCCACGGTGACGGTGAAGGCCTGCGGGGCGGCGAAGGCCGGCGAGTTGACGGTGCTGCCTGTCGTGGCCTGAAAGGTCGGGAGACCGTTGAGCAGAACTCGTCCGAGGACCTGCGAGTTGTCGAAGGTGCCGAGCGATACGGCCTCGACCTGGCACTGCGTCGCCGTCGTTGTCGCGGTCGCGGGAAGCAAGGTGATCGGCAGCACACTTGTCGAGGGAGCGAGGCCGAGGCGGACCGTCTGAATCTGAAAGGCACCTCCAGGCACGGTGGGTGTGCACGTGACTTTGACGTCGACGCCGGCAAAGGCGGCGGGTAAGGCGCCGAGGAAGACGGTCTTGACCTCAGGCCTTCCTGAGGCGGGCGGAGGAGTGGTTGTGCCCGGTGCCAGCGTGGTCGTAGCTATGGACGATGGCGTCGTGGTCGAGGTCGGGAGTGTGGCCGGGGCCGGGAGTGCGGAGCTGGTGCCGAACGCCGCGATGACGGTGACGACGAACGGTCCCGGTGCCGTGAAGGCCGGCGCGGCCAAGCTCAGACCGACGGTTGGCCCGGCGACGGCGCGACCATTCACGAACATCTGCAACGCAGACGGAGTGCCTCCTGAGACTGTTGCGGTGGCGGTGCAGCTCGACCCGGACGGGTTCGTGGTGCTTGGCTCCACGAGCGACAACGCGAGCTGGCTGCTCCCGCCTGCGGACGTGAAACTCGCACTTTTCGCTTCGTTGCCAGCTGTGGCGAACGTTCCGGCGCATACCAGGTCGACCTTCGTGGTCAAGGTCGTGGGCGGGGTGCCGAACACGACGTTGACCACGTCGACCGCAGACGTGGTTCGCTGGGCGGGTGAGGTTGTGGTTGCGATCGGTGTCGTTGCGGCCGTCGTCTGGCGTCTGACCCATTTGTACGAGGAGCCGGACTTTGCGCAGCGGAGTGCGCCGGACAGCTTGCCGGATTGGCTTTTCGTGCATGTCCCTCCGAGCTTCGGCGTCGAAGTGACGGCGGTGACGGCGGGAATGCTGAGTACAACGGCGATCGAGACGCCGCCGATCAATGCAGCAGCAGAGCGAAGGGAATTCATGGACGTGCTCCTTCGGGGGAAGTTGCCCGACAGGCTACCTGCGCAGCGAGCGAACCTGGGTACCCGTGTTCACTGGGCGAATCTTCGGCAATGACATCAAGCTCTATCGAACGCAGAACTTGGCGCACTACTGTTGGATTTTCCACGATCAATAGGAGTTCGCCATGGCACGTCAACCCGCACCGTCGGCACCGTCAACCGCGTCAAATCTGGCTCGATCGTCCGCATTGGGGACAGCGCCCGCATCGATCCGAGAGACCGGTGACGCGTCGGCCGCTGCGAGCACTGTGGCTCCTGCAGTTCGGGGTCCAGCCCCGGTCGCGCCTGGTACGTCTGACTGACGCCACCGACGAATAGGCCCACTGCCTTCGGACACGCCGCTTCAGCAGCGGAGTTCGCGAAGCGCCCTGGCGTAAACAGCGTCGTAGCCGTCGACCATTGCGCCGGCGGTAAATCGTCGTGCCCAATCCAGTCGCCCTTCCCGGCCGAGTCGGGCGCGCAATACCGGATTTGTTAGCAGGAGAATCGTCGAGGCGAACGATTCCGGATTCAGATCGCAGATCAGTCCCGTTGTCCCGTCGCGCACCGCGTCGCCGATTCCCGGCAGCCGGTTCGTGACTACAGGGAGGCCGGCTCGCATGGCTTCGATGACCGACATCGGCGAGCCTTCATAGTCCGACGCAAGCACAAGAGCGTCAGAATTCTGCAGCAGTGGCCCCGGTTCGATCACGCCGACGAAGTTGACCCGATCGCCGAAAGACGCGGCACGAGTGCGCATCGCAGCGAGATTTAGGCCGTCCCCGGCGAAGGTCACCCGAATGTTTTCGGGGAGAAGTGCGAGAGCATCAAGGACAATGTCTTGACGCTTTGGAGCAGCAAATCGCGCAATCATGAGCAGGTCCAAGCCGCTTTGGGTGGGCGTCGAATGCGACTTCGAGAACGAGTCGGACTGGTCGTCCTTGCCGACGCCATTGTGGACGAGATGGAGACGGTGAGCCGAACAGAGGCGAGAGGATTTGGCCAACGCAAGGTCAGCGGAGCTGACGCACACGATCGGACCGGTTGACCGAGCGGAAAACCATTCGGCGGCGAACGAAGCGACCCGTTGCGCCGGAGCGGCACCACGCTGGAACGGCCATCCGTGGGCCGTGTAGACGACTGGGATCCCGACTTGGCGTGCTGCACGTCGCCCGAGGAGACCGCCCTTGGAGGAATGGGTGTGTACCAGGTCGGGACCTAACTGTTCGAGCCATTCGACGAGGCGGCGCAGGGCGATCCGGTCCTGCATCGGGTGGATGGCGTGGACGAGGGCCGGTTCCTGGTGAACGCTGATGCCAAGCGTCGCAAGGTTCTTCGAGACGGGGCCGAGAGTGCCAGTCACGACCGAGACCCGATTCCCGCGCCGTTGCTGTTCGCACGCCATCTCACGCAGCACCGTTTGGGCACCGCCGTAATCACACTTCGTGATGATGTGCAGGATGTGCATTCGGTTGGTCATCGCCCGCGGCGGCGCAGCACGGAGCGAACGGTCCGACTGAGTATGCGCAGATCGAGCGAGAGCGACTGACGTGAAATGTAGAAGAGGTCGTATTGCAGCTTTTCGAGGGCCGCAGCCTCGGTGGCTGCGTATCGGTACTTGACCTGCGCCCAACCGGTGAGACCAGGTGTCACGAGGTGGCGCAATCCGTAGGCGGCTTCCTTCGCCGAGAGATCCTCGACATAGTGCGGCTGTTCCGGGCGCGGACCGACGAGGGAGAGGTCGCCGCGCAAAATGTTCCACGCTTGGGGGAGCTCGTCGATGTGGGCGCGTCGTAGAACTCGCCCGAAACGGGTGATCCGCGAGTCGTCGATCGAGGCCCACTCTCTGTTGCGAACACTGTCAAGGTCGAGATCGTGTCGCATCGTGCGGAACTTCACGATGGTGAATGTTTCGCCGTCGCGCCCGACCCGATGCTGCCTGAAGAGCAACGGTCCCCGGTTGGCAGCGGCGTTGCCAAGAAACACGAAGGGGACGGCGATGGTGCACGCGGCACCGGCCGCGATCCCGCCCACGATGTCAATGGCCCGCTTGACGTGGCGATAGACGGGATTCTGGCGGTCGCGAACGTCGAAGAGGAGCGCCATGCGGCTCAGCTCGGCAACCGGAAGCTTGCCGAAGTGGCGGGCGTAGAAGTCGGTCAACGTGTTCACGGTGAGGCCATTTCGATGAAGCGCAGACGCCGTTTGGAAGATCGCGTCGTCACGCGAGGCCACCTCGCTGAGAACGATCAGCGAGGCTTCGGACCGTTCGACAAGCGTCTGGAGAGCCTCGGCCGTCTGTGGTTCGAGGTCTCCGAGTTCGACGATGCCGGCAAGCGCAAAGGCGACCTCGGGCTGAGGGAACGTAGCATCGGCGTCAATGCGAAGGGTTGCGGCGTCGTCTGCAGATAAGACAGCGAAGACTCGGTCGCGACGGGCTTGGTGGCGCCGACCGAACACGCTGAGAGCAGCGAACAAGAAGGTGACTAGGGGCACGGCGACCGCAGCGACGAGGATGACCCAGCGGGGGAGAAGGCCGGGAAACACCGTCTGAACGATCAGCCATGACGCCGTGGCCAACATCGACGCGAGGGATGCTGCGGCGAACGCCGGCTGCATATCCTCAACCTCGTCGGGAAGGCCCGCCGTATGAGCCATCAGACCGTGAATGAGAGCAAGGGCCAAATAAGCGAACACGCTGTTCTGCGTACCGAATGGATATGGCGGGTTGCGGATCTGTGAATGTGCGATGCCAGTAACCAGCAGGACGGCGACGATTCCGGGGAGGAACGTGACGTGAAGGATTCGGCGCACGGAGCGTCAGGTTACCGGTGCCGGTGCGGCAACGACCTCAAGGTCGAGTCCTACCGCTGCACGCCATCGAGTCCTCCAAGCGTCGAAGGCGTAATGGGTTTCGATCGTGGCACGTCCACGCTCGGCGAGTGCCTGGCGGCGGTCTGCGGATGCCGTGAGTACCTCCGTAAGCGCATCGGTCCACTCGTGCCGGTGGCTCGGCGCCACGGCTCCGGCACGACGAAGCAACTCAGCTGACGCCCCCACCGGCGACCCGATCATGGGGACGCCTGCCGCACCGTAGTGAAGCAGCTTGAAAGCGCATTTCGCCCGTTCGTAGGGACGGTCCGGAAGCGGCATGACCCCAACGTCGAAGGATGCCGTGATCGTGTGCTCGATCCCGATTCGCCAGTTCACGAGCGTGGTGAAGGGGCGGAGGCGGTCTGGAATGTCGTGTGCCGACGACGACACGACGACGAGCCTTGCACCGATGCTTCGGTGGACGTTTGCCAACGCATCCGTGATCGAGGCGAGATGGATCGCTGTGGCCGCTGAGCCGATCCACCCGATGACGGGCGGGCCGTCGAGCTCCCACGATGAACGCACGTCGTAATGAGTCGGATCGACGCAGGTCGGAACAATTACGACATCGTTGCAGTATCGCAGCGCCCAGTTGGCAAGGGCTTCGTTGCCCGCTATGACCCGCGTCGCTGCTTGAGCAGCTCGTTCAGCGATCCTTGCCTTGGCAACAAGCGGCTTCCACCACCGGCCAAGTTCGGCGAGTCGTCCGTCGTCGAACGGGAGGCCGTCGTCCAGCTCGTAAATCGCCGGTTCGTTTCGGGAATTGACTCGAAGGAACGCCTGCTCCGGATAGCCCTGCCCGATCGGGCTCAGATTGCGGAGGAGCAGCCGTGGTCCGTGGTGGTGTCGCACGCGACGGATTGTGTTCACGACGCGTCGTGGGGAGATTCCACCCATCACCACCTCGACCGGCTCCTCCGCCCAACCGAGCACGCGTGCCCGGACGCTTGGATCGGATGATCCGTACGGCACAGCCGCGAACAGCTGACGTGGAGTTTGACCATCCAGTGAACCGTGAGGGTCCGACGTGACGGTACGAACGCCGTTTTGGTCGGACCGGTTCAACATCGGCGTCAACGTTCGGAGCGGTAACCGCGGTTGACGGGTTCGCGGCGAAGTGCGCTCTCGACTCGACGTTGCATAAGCGCCATGCCGCGTCGGGTCTCGTGGAGCAGCCGATCCGGTCGGCTCAATCCGGGGCTCGCGCGCTCGACATGAACCGACCGCGGTCCGAGCTGATCGCCCGGCCAGCGCCGGGGGAGCGCCATGGTCTCGTCGATGGCGTCCCAGATGCCGACCGCCGCATTGTCCCATCGAAACGTCTCGCGGCGACGGCGAAGTACCTCCACTTGACGCTTTGCCGAGGGTGGGTCTCGCAACCAGCCGGTCAGGATTTGGGCCCACTCGGCAACGTCGAACCCGTGGGCGAGTGTGGCATCCGGTCCGCAGACCTCCGGCAGCGACGACACGTTTGCGCAGAGACATGGTGTTCCCATAAGGGCGGCTTCGAATGGGATGAGGCCGAATCCCTCAAGGGTGCTCGGATACAAAACGGCGTCAGCGTGCTCAAGAATCCACCACTTCTCCGCGTTCGGGACCGGACCGAGGTTGAGCACCCGGCGGTGAAGTGCGGAGGGCACCGCGGTTCTCTTGGCTTCTTCGGCGATGGAACTCCCGAAAAACGGTTCGACGCCGATGAGAACGAGGTCGCCTTCGTAACCTCGCCGGAGCATTTCTTCCATCACGTCGAGCGCAAACAGTCGGTTCTTATGCAGGAATGCCGAGCCGACCACGGCGAGGAATGGCCGGTCGGGCGATACCGCTTGGGGGCGGTGTGATTCGACAACGTTCAGGTGGTCTGCCCCGTCATGCACCATCTTGAATCGACGAGGTTCAAGATCTGGGCAGAACCGGAGCACCTCGCGCTGTGCTGCGTAGGAAATCGTTGTGATGTAGTCGGCCCGCCGGAGCGAAGCCTTTTGAACGTTGACGACCAATTCGTAGTGCCGGGGGGACGGATAATAGTTCGGGAAGTCGACGGCGATCGTGTCCTGCTGATTGATGATCACTCGCCATGGCCCTGAGAAGAGCCGTCGAAGCTCGGAATCGCGCAGCACCTGGTGAGGCCGGAAAACCACATCTGCGCCGACGGCGTCGGGACGTGTGCGGACCCGGTCCTGATAGTCACCGAACACTGTCGGCGAACTGCACACTGCGAACACGTCTTGGTCTGGTCGGAGTGTTCCGAGTCGGACCGTGAGCTCCTGTACGACTCTCCAGGAGCCCGTTTCGACGGCACCGGGTTTCAAGCCGGTCGCGTCGACTGCTACCCGCAAGGGTCGTGCTTCGTGATTTGGCGTTTCGCTCTTCAATGCATGCTCCTAAGCAGGGACTGTACGCTCCCACGCAGCGGCTGAGCGTCGCACGTCGTGAAGCCCCTTGCATGCCGTCTGCTCCGTCGCTGCCCTTCGGGCCAACGGCGGTGCGTCCCGCTCCAACGCTGGGCGAGTAGATTTCAGTTACTGGGCCAAACGGGTCAGGAAGCGGCGAGTTCAAAGAGGCCACACAGTGAATAGACCGCGGGTTCTTTTCGACCTCACTCTCGCAGGCGTGGGATGGTCCGGCATCGCAAATACCTGTCGCCGTGAGTTTGCGCTCCTCTCGGGGCTCGAGAGTGTTCGGCTCGAACCAATGCTGATGGCAGGCACAGCGCGGACAAGGACGGGAGGCAGAGCTCCGCTGCTCACCGCGCACTTGACGGCGGCCTTGAACGGTAGAGAGGTGCCCAGCCTGTCCGAACGAGTTGCCGGAAAACTCCATCTCGAAAAACTCCTCAAGGCTGGCCGGTTCGGGAGGAGCCTTGCCGGAGAACCAGTTCAGGTCGAAGTGATCCCGAATGGATTATCGAGCGCATTGGCGCGCCGACTTCGGCTAACGGATCTCGACGACGGTCCGCGCGATCTCCACTGGGCTGTCGTGGACGAAGGCACGATGTACCGCACAGCATTTCTCCCGCTGTTCCGTCCGCCGACAATGAACCTGTCGGGTGTCGAAGCGGCCGTTTTTAGTCTTGTAACACCTGTCGATGTTGGGCCGACGACCAGGAAGATTGTGAAAATCCACGATCTGATCCCATTTACGGACCCGGACCTTACGCACGACCCAGTACATGCAGCCGCCATTTTCGACGTATTTATGCAAAAATGCATAGAACAAGGAACTGATTTCGTCACGATCAGTGAAACAACACGCGACGACTTGCTACGCATCTACCCGGATGCTCGAGTCGGTGCTGTTATTTCGTGCTACGTACCGACGATCACGCGATCGTCACGCTCAGCAGTTCCGATCCTCGAGCGTGCGTTCGCAAATAGTTCAACCGGCGATACTGAACTCTATATGACCAAAACTCAATCGCGGACTTCCAACCCACGCAAGCGTTCAAGCCAACCGAACGCACAACGGCTCGAGCGCCAAACAGTCATTCCTGAGACCTACTTCGTCGTGGTCGGACCTGTTGAACCTAAGAAGAATCACTCGCTGATTTTGGACGCTTTTGAACAACTATGGGAAACCGGGTCGCAGATCGGTCTGGTCTTGGCGGGCGGGCCGGGATGGCGGAGCGAGGACGTAGAAGTTCGGATCGCGACATTGCAAAAGCGACACCCACTCGGCCGTTTACACTCCCCGCCATCGAATGATCTGTGGCCGGTCCTGCAGGCGAGCGCTGGGTTGCTTTTCCCTAGCATCGCCGAGGGGTTTGGGCTGCCGCCGATCGAGGCGATGATGCTCGGACGCCCAGCTATTGTGTCTGATATCGCCGCTCTTCGCGAGACGTGTGGTGATGCGGCTTTGTATTGCAACCCTTACAGCGTCGAATCGCTTCTCAACGCGATGAGCTCAGTGCTCGATGGCTGGATGCCGGACGCCGGCCATGTGGCGTCCGCCCTCCGCCGAGTTTCAGCCGAGACCACATTTGCGCAGTGGGAGGCGCTCTTGAGCCGGAAGTAGCAGTTTGGGTCATCCGCCTCGTCGAACGACGATTCCGACCGACGTCGTGGTGAAGTCAAAGAGGGCGAGCTTCAGGTGCGGAGATTGGCGGTACGGAGGAAGATCTACGAAGCCGTCCATGTAATGGCTATCCGGGGCGACCGAGAATCGCTGCACGACCTCGTGGCCGCGACGGGTCAGCTCACTAGCGAGGGCCTCCATATCGCGTCGCCGGTATATCACCGTAGAGCCGCTCGCGATCGTGTGGGAATTCGAGGAGAGGTTGAACTCGGTGGTGTGGACTGCGACCCCTCCCGGCTTTAACACGTTTTCGACGGCATTTAGGACGAAGTCCATCCCGGCCTGGAGCGAGCCCAGGTGTTCGAAGCAACAAGCCGACCAACAGAAGTCGAACGAGTTGAGCGCGGCTGGAATCGCCGTCATGTCACAATACTGAAACTCGATCCGCGACTTCACCGTCTCATGTTCGGTGATATTGCGCCATGGGAGCGCGTCAAGTCCGCTCGCGTACTCATTTGTCGATGCCCATCCACTTTCACGACCAATTTCTGGGGGAGCATCCGTAGCGATTACGGAAGCGCCGAGTTCGGCGAAGGCGGCGGGAAGGGGCTCTTGCCCGACACCGAATCCGATTCCCTGGTGCCCCGCCGAAACGACCCCGAGGGTCGTCAAATGATGGAAAATATACACAAACTCCCACTGCTTGCGATGGAACACGGGTGCCTGGCCCAGCAGTTGACAAATTCGACCGTATTCGGGATGAAGGAAATCCCTCGCCGAACAGGTCGAAGACGCCATGAACGGAGTGCTTTCGTCGACGGGGTCACAGACGTCAAGGCTCGGCGAATGGATACGAAAACCGAAGGATTCATCTCGGTCGTGGTTCGCGGCTGGGAACGCCTCGCCGAGATCGTCGAGCCATTGTGCGATCTGAATGCGCTTCCTCCACGCCGTTCCGAAGGCGCGTCGTCCGGTGCGCAAGTTCATTCCGGTACCTTTGAGGTGTGCGGGTTGCGGGAGTTCACCGGAAACATCCTAACGATTCGTTCTCGTATTTGCCGGATGCTTCGTGGCGAGGAGCATCACCCAGGTTGACCGAAATTCGATCGGCAGGTCTGCGATCGTCGTTACGGGGGAAAGACTTCCATCGAGCTGAGAAATCACGAAGACATGTCCGAAATCACGGACGATCTGGTCGAAGAACTCCTCAGGTTCACTGTATTCGGAGGCAGTGAACTCTAAGAAGAGCACCAAGTTTGGGCTTTCCCGCACAATTCGTCGCATTCCGCGGTAGGCCCGATCTTCGTAACCTTCAATGTCAATCTTGATCACGTCAACGTTGCCGATGTGATTGGCGGTGCAGTAATCGTCAAGTGAGATCGTTTGTACCTCGTACATGGCATGCGCCTCTGTCGGCGGAACATCGCCTAGGGTCGCGGCCCCCCAATGGTCGCGGTACACGGTAATATTTGCTGTTTCTCCCGATGAGCTGGCGACTGCGACGTTGTTCAGCGTCGTACGCCCGGTAAGCCCGTTGACCGAGAGGCTTCGCTGTACCAACGGAATCAGGTCCGGGTTTGCCTCGAATGCGTGCAGATGACCCACGGTGACCTGCGTGCCAGCGACTACAGTATAGTATCCGAAGTTTGCCCCGACGTCGAAGACAATGGTGTCCGGCCGAAGGTAGGAGCGAAAAACATTCGTGATGTGGATTTCCCACTCCCCGTCGAGGAGTAAATGGGGTGCAACCGATACGTCGCGGGTATCGACGTACAACTTCTGTCCTGTGAATAGGCGAGTCACGGCCGCGTATTCCCCAACGTACACGGACATGCCATTTTTGACCATATTTACGTAGAATGCGAGATGGTCAACCCGGTCACTCAACGAACTAACGTCACGTGTCAGGTCGGCGAGTTGCTCCGCGAGGCCGGACGTGGGCGTATCACGCAGAAGCTTTGACTTCAATCGATTGAGCATGTCCGATTCCGTTCAGAGTTCCTCGGCGAACCAGGGGGCACGTCGAGAAAAGTAGCGATAACCAGCGAAAAAGCTAGCGACCGACATCAAGGCGAGTCCGAGCATCGTGTTGAGACCCGGAAGTCGAATGTCGAAGAAGCAGTTCCGAAATGCCAAAATGAATCGCGCCATCGGATTCAGAGCAAGAATCGCACGCACCGGAAATGACACGCCGAATATTAGCGAATGTTCGGGAATCAGTCGTGCCGGGTAGATGATTGGCGTGAGATAGAACCAAACGAGAAATCCCACGTTGGTAATATGTTGCACGTCGCGATAGCGCAAGTTCAACGCAGCAATCCAGAGGGCTACACCGGTCGTGAAGAGCGTCAGAAATACCACGAGCACGAACACAACGGGGACCATGTGCAGCATCACGTTGCCTGTGAGCAACTCCATTGCAGCAAGTACGGCCAGCTCGACGAAAAGCGAGACGACCAGCGACAGCACCGTCGAGATGACGAGGTGCTCGCGGGCGAAGCTCACCTTGCTGATCAGTCCGGCACCACCGAGCAATGCGCCCGCACCCTGCTGGACACCGTTGGTCATTACGTTCCACGGCAAGATGCCGGCGAGCAGGTAAAAAGCGTAAACCTTCATGCCGCTGGGGTTACCAGGATCTGGCCGGACCTTCAGGAAATGGACAAAGACGATGCTGTAGACCAGCGTTGTCGCCGCCGGATTGAGCATTGACCAGCCCCACCCAATGGCTGTGCGACGGTATCTTGCCCGCAGGTCGCGAAGGAGCAAATTGAGAAGGAGTTCTCGATCCCGCCAAGCCCGGGTCAGCGAAGGGCCCATCCGAGCGACTTCGGGAAGTGTTCGCCGACCCCGCCGGATGCGTTCGGTCTCGATCGGTGGCGTGACCTGCGGCACGTTGATTCCGTACGTCATGTCGCTGTGCCCGGTATGTCGTTCGACCAAGTTCCGAAAAGGTGCACAACTCCCGCGAGTGGCGCATGGTCGTCACCGGGCCCGACGTCAAATCGCAGTTCATGGTCGCAGACGTCGATCTCGACGCCTCCAGTTGCGTCCGTGAGCCGGACGCCAACGTCATACGTCCCGGGGAGGAGCGGAAGAGACCCGATCCGATACTCAAGTGGGGTTGTTCCGCAACGCAGACCTGAACCAAGTTCCGTGCCGAAGGTACTTGTCCCTCCCACAATGACTCCATCGAGGCGACGGATCGTAAACGATAGCGCTGCCGAGCCGGCGATCTCGAATGATTCAATACTGAACGAGAGCATCATCGGTCTGCCGGTCGAAAGTGATTCTGATACCGAGCAGCGAACCCGTGATGAGCCCGAACCCGTACGCGTCTTGCCATCCTCGTCAATGACTGCGGTCGGATGAACCGCTGCCAAATATCCGTCAATGGTGTCCGCCGGTGTACCGATTCCAACGATGCTTCCGTTTTCGAACCATGCGACCCGATCGCACATCGTGCGCAGCGTTCCGAGCGCATGACTGACTATGACGACCGTGCGACCGCCCTCGCGAAGTTCCGTAATCTTGGCAGCGCAGCGACGTTGGAAGGACTCGTCGCCCACCGCCAACACTTCATCGATCAACAGTATGTCCGGATCAACGTTCACCGCTACAGCAAACCCGAGCCGGGCATACATTCCGGAAGAGTAGGTTTTAACCGGTTTGTCGATCGCGTCGGCGAGCCCAGAAAACTCCACGATTTCGTCGAATCGGTCACGCAGCGTGCGTTTCGTCATGCCAAGAATCGCACCATTCAGGAAGATGTTTTCACGACCGTTGAGTTCCGGGTGGAAACCTGCGCCAAGTTCCAAGAGCGCAGAGACCCTTCCCTTCAATGTGACGGAGCCTTCATCGGGAACGAGAATGCCCGCCAACATCTTCAACGTCGTTGATTTACCAGCACCGTTTCCGCCGATGATGCCGAACGTCTCGCCTTCGTTGATATCGAGCGTGACATCCTTGACAGCCCAATGTCGCTCAAATGAAGCCTTCTTGCGACGCACAAGGACTTGTTTGAGGGTTGAGTTACGTTCGTGAAACAGTCGGAACGATTTTGATGCGTGAACGCATTCGATGGCCGTCAAGGTGCGAGACGCTCCACGACGGTTCTGCGCCGCTCCGAAAGGAACGGCTCGACTTCAGCCGCGCTGCATCTCATAGTCGCCATTGTACCTGGGTGTGGGTCCTCAACACGGCACCCCAAGGCGCACGTGATCGGTCAACCCGGTCCGGAAACATTGTGTTCGCAATCGTCCGAGGGTGTGCGCTCAACACGCACAGCGACATCAGGCGCGCGAGCGCGTACTTCGCCTCAGCGGTAGTAGCCCACGATGTCGGCGCTCGCGATTGTGGTTCCACCCTGCTGGGTGCATCGCAGATTGATCGTGTACGTCGGGCTGAGGGCCACGATCGTGGTGTTCGCGGCGGGACCGGGGTTCGCGTAGTAGCAGGAGATAAACGCTCCAGGGAAGGAAACGTCTCCACGGTACGCCGTGAGAATGCCCTCTGCGCCGGGCTGATACACGCTGAAGGTCAGCATCACGGCGCTCGCCCCGACCGGAACGAAGGGTGCCAGGTTGATGGTCGCCGTTTGGCCGTTCGAGATGACGTTGCCCGGCATACCCACAAGGGCAGGGTCGACCGCTGAGCGCGTATCCCAGACGCGCGCGATTGAGGTGGCGTGAAGGGAACCGGATGCTGCGGGGCCCGCCAGCTTGCGAAATTTTGCCGTGCCGGGTGCGGCACCACCGACAACGCAGGCGTAAAGATCGCCGGCTCCATTACGGAATATGTCGCCGATCGAGTACGAGCCGCCAACCGGTGAACCTGAGGTGAGGTGCGTCGTGAGACCGATTCGTCCGTTGCCGCCCGAGTAGATGTCGTAGCCAATGGCGCTCACGCCGACGACTCCGTACCCGTTGTCAGAGCTTCCGACGACGCCGGCCGCCGACGATCCGACGCCCACGACCGACCCGTTTGCCTCGCCGAACAAACCGACGGCGTTCGCTCCGCCGTTGCCCCTCAACGCGGCGATGTCGGAGGCGGCGGGGCCTGGATTCGCGGTGGTGTTGGTGACCAAGGTCTGGGTGGTACCGGTGGTGCTGGTGCCCTGGCGGATGTCGTCGCCGTTTGCGGCGGCCGCACGGTCAGAGATAACCGCTGACGCCGCAAGACCGGTCGCAGCGACTCCGGCGAGTCGAAGAAAGTTGCGCCGTCCGGTGCGAGCCTCGGCCGATTCCGTGGACGCGGCGCTGCTCGACGTACTTGCGGTCGCAGTCTGCGGGCTTGCCTGGCTGGCTGCCAAGCGTCGTTCGAGTTCCTCCACTCTCGCTAGGAGCTGATTGAGTACGGGAGTCTCGGCGGATGCCGCCGTGTCATCACGATTTGTCACGTTCGCCTCGCTTGGTTGGTTCATGAGCACACAGGTTTAGTCGACAATGACCACGCAGCGCAACGAATGTAGGAAGAGTGCACACCCAGCGGTCGAAATAGTCGTGATTCGCGCGGAGAGAGTCGGCCGGGGCGCGTTCAACTGTCGCCCAGTCGGAGAACGGTGCCGAAGGGGAACTGGTCGTCCGTGAGCCCGCCGACCGTCACGGCCCAGAGCACCGGCCACGAGGGCGCTTCGTCGGGAAACGACCCGTAGCCATCGGTGAGGTACACCCCCACCGCGTGTTCCACGCCAAGCTCGGTGACGGCCTCGAAGAACGGACGGAAGTCGGTGCCGCCGCCGCCTTCGGGTGGTGGTGGCGGCGTCCCCGGCTCGATCCGGTACGGTCCGTAGACGGCAGCATCTGCGTAGTACAGCAAGCATTCGATGCCGGGATAGGCCCGCAGGACACCGTCCACCTCGGCGAGAAGCTGGCCGACCATCTGCTCGTCGATCGAACCGGAGGTGTCGACGCATACCACCACGCGGAGGCTTTCGGATTCGAGCGTTTCCAGGTAGAGGCCGCGGTAGAGATGGCGACGGTCGAACGCGGCGAAGTCGGTCGGCGTCGGAGTGAGGAAGCGCCAGAGAACGGTGCGCCAGTCGAGCTTCGGTCGGTCGGCCAGCTGGAACTGACGCTCGATGCCGAGGGGAAGTGTCCCCGCGCTCGTGGTTCGTGCGATCGCCGATGCTTCGGCCACGGCGCGCCGCCAGTGTTCCTCCAGGGCCCTGCGCTCGGCATCGGTTCTCGGCTTGCGCCGGGTTTGCGACGCTCGACCCCTTCCGGCACGGTCGGCGTCTCGGTCGCCGTCTCCTTCGCCCGAGCCCGCAGCCGAGCCGTCCCCGTCCAAGGGCGGAGCGTCGAGCAGGTCGGCACCACCTTCTGGGAGCTCGTCCTGGCGGTCGTCGCGCTGGAGGAGGGCGAACACCTCTTCGACGCTGAAGTCCTGGAGCACAGCGTCGATGAGGGCACCGTCGGGCAACTCGACATCGTTCTTCGTGAGGATGCCGTTGACGACGATGTCCGCAGCGACGTTCCACTGCTGCGGCTCGCGTTGTCCACGCCGAGTGACGTGCCCGAGCGCCGCGTGAAGAACCTCGTGGAGAAGCACACCGTCGAGGTGTTCGGGCGGTAATTCGCCGAGGAACGCCGGGCTGTAGAACACGTCGCGACCATCGGTCGCTGCCGTCGCAACGTCGGCGGAAGGTACAAAGCGCGCATACAGAGCGAGCGTCGCGAAGAATGGTGCTCGGCGTCGGAGGCGCAACAGAGATGCAGAAATTTCGCGGTCGAGCGAAGGCACGGAGGGCGCACTCATGGTCGTTGCTCAACTGCGGCGCGGACGCGATGCAGACCGTCGTTGCTGAGCCGGTCGAGAACGGCGCTTGGCGTGTTCGGGTGGATCGCGATGGCAACCCGTTCGCGCCAGTCGACCGATGCCCAATGGCGTCGTCGGCGAAGCTCGATCGCATCGACCTCGGGGGAGCTGAGCGCGAACACCCGACTTGCTGGGTTCGCCGACCGAAGCGCACGACCGAGCGCTTCGGCACGGGAGCGGCGAAGCGCAGTCTCCGTCCGAGCAGGATTCGAGCAAGCTGATCGAGCGACCGTTCGGTCAGGGTCGGCGCAAAGTGCCTCGATGTTGGCAACCGGCGTTGCCTTGTTTGACGCGACCGCTCGACGGACGTCTCGGTCTGAATCGGCGGAGAGCGTCGAGAGCGTCTCGGGGGTTGTGGCCGGGTGTGCCCCCACCTGCTCGCGGACTTCCCAACGAGTGTCCTCCGAGAGGCGAACGAGCTGGTCGGCGGCAGTGGAGGGGTGTGCCGCAGCCAAACGGCGTCCCCAGGGCGATTCGAGCACCGTTTCGATGGCCGTTGCGGTCAACGGTTCGTGGCGTTGGAGAGCCTGGATGAGCGGTTGTGACGACGGTGGCGGGCCAGGACGTCGGGCGATCGCTTCGCGGACCTCGTCGTCCTCGTCGAGCGCAAGGACGTCGACGGCGCTTGGGGGAAGCGCTTCACGTTGTGCGAGCCGGAGACGAACGAGTCGGTGTGCGTCGGTTGCGAATGGCCCGAGGCAAGCTTCTGGCGTGCGGGGATTAGCAGCGACGGCGGCGCGGGTGTCGTAGTCGCTGTCCACGGCGAGTGCGACAAGGACAGCTTCCTCGGCATCGGAGCGGCGGGCGAGGGTCTCGCGAACCTTCCAGTTCGTGGACGCTTGCAGCGCACGTTGTGCAGCGACATCCAGAGTCGTGAGGGCCACGAGGTGCGGGCCGATCCATGCCGCGTGGTCGAGCAGCGCATCGACCGCGACCGGAGCAGCGATGCCTCGACACACCGCGTCGAACGCGTCGATCAGCGTTGCGATCGGGACATCCGTATGCTCGGCAAGATCCGTGCTGAACGCGATCGCGAGGACGTCTCTGCTGAGACCGGACCGCCGGAGAATCGCCAGCCGGACCTCATCGGCCGGGTCAGCGGCGAGGCGCAGCACCGTATCGGCGGGTATCGATGTGCGCTGGGCGATGGTCAGCCGGACGCGCTCGTCTGGATCAGTCGTAAGCGCGCGTACAATGCTCACCGGCGTGATCGGGTTCGCTGCGACGCCCCGTCGCACGTCGACGTCCATATCGGAGGCGAGCGCCCGAAGAGTCGCTCGACGCCGAGTGCGCGCCGCCGATACCGCGCGGATCTCGGCCACAACGTCTTCAGCCAATGCCGCAAGGGTTGCTGACGATGCCTTCGGGTGGGTCGCGACGGCGCGCCGGACGTCGAGATCGGCGTCCGTGATAAGTGAGGAGAGCACCGACGGTGCTGTGCTCGGATTGCCCGCAAGCACGTGTCGGACCCGCCACGCCTCAGCCGCGGCGAGTTGGCGCTGAAGGGACAGCGGGAGGTCGGGCTGAGCGGCAACAAATGAGAGCCGCCCAGCTGCAACATGTGCGTTGAGTTCGCGACGGGGCGTCGGTGGGTCGTTCTGGTGTCCGACCAATGCCGCTCGAATATTCGCGCCTGCGGCAACACGAACCATTTCGTCGCGGTCGACCAGTAACGTCCGAAGGAGCGCGAGGGGGAGGGCCGGGTTTCCCGCGGCGGCGGCGCGGACGTCACGGTCGTCGTCCACTGCGAGGGCGACAAGCTGATCAGCGGTGAGCCAGGGGCTCGCGGCGGCAGCCCGGCGGAGCGTCCACTCGTTGCTCGCCGCGAGGGAAGCGAGGACGTTGGTGCGCAAGTTCGCGTGCACCGCAGCGAGGCGAATTCCGAGCGGAGAGTCAATGACCGCGTCGAGCTCGTCGGCGCTGAGATCGGGCGCACCTTCGCGGACGCGTCTGACGAGGTCCGTGGTCGTGCGGTCGAGATTCGGGTTCGACGTTGCAAGTGCAACGATGCGTTCGTCGTCGTCGAGGAGTAGTCGTGTCAGGAGCGATGGTGGCGTTGCAGGGTGCCTCGCTAGGTCGCGTCGGAGGTCGGCGCTCGTGAGGTCGATCGCCTGAAAAGCCCAAGGTGCCGGTGTGGTCTGCGCGAGAACATCGCGGACGTCCTCTTCATCGGCCCGCAGGACGGACCGGCTCAGTACGTCGATCGGATTTTCGCCGGCACGTTCCGGCGCTGGCTGAGCTGCTGGCAGCGACACGTGGTCGGCGGCGAGGTCGGCGTACGAGCTGCCTGTGGCGTCTTCGTCGTCGAGCCGTGCGATGTACGCCACGACGGCAGGTTCGGTCGTCGCGCTCATAAGAAGTGCCGAGCGGTCGTCATCCTCCCCGAACCGTGCGGCCCACCACCTCGTGCCGGGCCGAACGGTCGTCGACGCGAGGAGCCGCTGGCGCGCGCGTTCGTCGACGTCGCTCAGCCAATTCGGGTCCTCCAGCAACCACCAATCGAGAACGGCATTCGAGGCGACGATCTCGGGCATCGTGAGCGCGAGGGACATGAGCACCTCGCGGGACGCGTTCGGGTTGGCCGCCACTTCCGCACGCACTCGTGCGTCGCGGTGACGCGCGAGACGGGCCAGCTCGGCCGGTCGAGTCGTCGTGGTGCGAGCTCGCGCAAGGGGGTCAGTCGGGGTGGGATCGCGACGTGCCGGCGAGTTGGTCGTCGGCGGGAGCGAGTCAGGCGTCGTCGGCACCGGTGGATGCTCCCGCAAGGGCCACGGACTGTGGCGCGGAGGGCGCGATGGCCCGCTCCACCGGTGCGCCGTGGCCCGTGAGGCGGGCGAACTCCTCGTGGAATGCGCGGAATGCCGGTTCGTCATGCGCGAGCGCCGTCAGCGCTCCGAAGGCGCCCTTCGCCCGAAGTCGCCAGGCAACGTCGCTGGTGAAGAGCTGCACCCATTCAGGCGTGGCGCGTTCCGTCAGCCAACGGAACCCATTCAACGCCCGCGCCGGTTCGCCTGCACGGTTCGCAAGGCCGAGGGTGAGTGCGTAGCGAGCCGACGGTTCTTCGGGCCAGTCGAGGGTTGCGGTCGAGGACCCATCGGCCACAAGGATGGCCTCCAGTTCGGGCAGGAGCGCATACACGGCGCAGAAGCCATCGAACTCGGTCGCCGTCGCTTCGCCGACCGCTGGGGCGATACCGAGTCCCGAGCGCAGCAGCGTCGATGCCATCTCCCACGAGCGCGGGCTGGGCCAGGCGGGACGTTTCGCGTCGAGCGCGTGCAGCAACTGAGGGCGGAACGCGAGGAAGGCAAGTATCCGCTCGTCGATAGCGGCGCGTCCGTTCGCGCCCGGCGTCATCGCCCAGCGTCGAAAGCTCTCGATGTCCGTGTCGATATCGAGGTGGATGAATCGGTTCGCGAGCGGGGCCGGCATGTCGAACACGCTGGCCCGGTCCTCCTTACGGTTCCCCGCGGCCCATACGAACCAACCCTCGGGAAGCGTGTAGCTGCCGACCTTGCGGTCGAGGATGAGCTGCTGTGCGACGCCCTGCATGGTCGGCGCGGCCATGTTGAGTTCGTCGAGGAAGAGGATGCCTTGCCCGTCGGTCGGGAGGAATTCCGGAGGGAACCAGCGCGACACTCCGTCGGCAGGCACCGGGAGTCCGCGCAGGTCGGTCGGCGCGAGCTGCGACAGACGGACGTCGATCATTTGCAGTGCATTCGCTGCTGCGACGCTCGCCACAATCGACGATTTGCCGACGCCGGGCGGTCCCCAGATCATGACTGCGTGGCGAACCTGTTCGCCGACGAGGTGGGAGAGGAACGCCGAGAGATCCTCCGGCGTCATCGGGTCGGGCCGTGCAATGCGTGCTTCACGGCTCCGACCAACGTGACACATGCCTCTCGCTATTCCGCGAGGTCGCGGGTTCACGATGTTCAGTTCCGTTGGGGGTTCACCGCGCGTCGACGGAGCAAAACAATCGCTTGGTCGCGCCGAGCCAGGGCGAAGGGTTCTGGTTAGTCTCAGCGACCATGCGCGTCGTGTTTGCAACAGCTGAGCTGGCCCCCCTCGTACGAGTCGGAGGGTTGGCGGAAGCCGCCAGCGGATTAGTACGTGCGCTTCGTACTGCTGGCACAGGTGTCGAGGTCGTGCTGCCCGACTACTTTGCGACGCCGCTCGGCGATGAACACGCATTTGACCTCGACGTTCCGCACTGGGTCGGTAGCGCGACCGCCCGGACCGGTGAGCTTGAAGGCTTCGGGCTGATCACACTCGTTCGAGTACCGGGGATCGAGAAGGCGCACCCGTACGTCGAGCCGCAGTCCGGGATTGGATGGGCCGACAACGACTCACGGTTCTTCGGCTTCTCCGCCGCAGTTGGTGCGCTCGTCCTGCGCAACGGGGCCGACGTTGTGCACATCAACGACTGGCACACGGGTGCGGTGTTGGCGTTCGTCCCGCATTCCGTGAAGAGCGTCGTGAGCATCCACAACCTTGCCTATCAGGGCATCTCCGGCGGTGCATGGGTCGGACGCCTTGGCGGGTACGGCGAGGAACGTATGCGCGCCTATGAATGCTTCGGCAACGTGAATCCGCTCGCCGGAGCGCTTGCCCTTGCCGACCGGATCGTTGCCGTGAGCCCGAATTACGCGACAGAAATTCTCGAACCGGCGAACAGCTTCGGCTTGGAAGATCTCCTGGCATCACGCGGCGACGCGGTAATCGGCATTCTGAATGGCATCGACACGGGGGAGTGGAGCCCCGTCGCGGACCACCTCATACCGGCGAATTACGACAAACCGCTTTCGAAGGCGAAGGCCGTCTGCCGTGCCGCGTTGCTGGCGGAGTTTGGCCTCGACGCGGGCGGGAGCGGTCCGGTGATCGGGCTCGTGACGCGCCTCGTCGAGCAGAAGGGTGTCGATCTCATGCTCGACGCGGCGCAGTACCTTGCGTCACTCGACGCCCGACTCGTGGTGCTTGGGGCAGGAGATCCGGGTCTCGCGTTCGCGTTGCATCAGCGTCATGGCCTGACGCCCTCGACGGTCGGGTTCCGGGAGGGATACGACCTCGGCCTTGCGCATCGGATATTTGCCGGGAGCGATCTCTACCTGATGCCGAGCCGCTTCGAGCCGTGTGGCCTTGCACAGATGCAGGCGATGGCCTACGGGACAATCCCTGTGACCACGAGCGTCGGAGGCCTGCTCGACACGGTCATCGACTCCGATGAGGACCCCGAGAACGGCAACGGGTTCCGCAGTCCGCACAACAGCGGTGCGGGTCTGGTGGACGCACTCCACCGTGCGACGCGGGCGTGGGCATCGACGACGCGACGGCGCAAGATCGTGACCAACGGGATGCGTCACGACTGGTCGTGGACGGCACCTGCGGCGGAGTACGCGACGCTGTACACGGAGTTGTCGAACGGTGCTCGATGACCCACGATCGTGCGCCTCGCTCAGAATCTGACAGAAACGGGCAGGGCGGCTCGCCGCGGCGTAGTGTCCAAACTGATGGCTGATCCCAAAGTTCTCGTGATGGTGCTCGCCGGTGGCGAGGGCAAGCGTCTGTATCCGCTCACGGCGGACCGGGCCAAGCCGGCGGTGCCCTTCGGGGGCAACTACCGACTTGTCGATTTCGTGCTCTCGAACTTCGCGAACGCCCGACATCTGCAGATCGTTGTGCTCACGCAGTACAAGAGCCACAGCCTCGATCGCCATATCTCGGCGACATGGCGTGTGTCGACGCTGCTCGGCAACTACGTCACACCCGTACCGGCACAGATGCGTCGAGGACCGCGTTGGTTCGTGGGGAGCGCCGACGCGATCTTCCAGAACTTCAACCTGATCTCGGATGAGAAGCCGGACATCGTCGCGGTGTTCGGTGCCGATCACATCTACCGCATGGACCCGCGTCAGATGATCACGCATCATCGCGAGGTCGGGGCCGGCGTCACCGTCGCTGGTATCCCGGTCACGATCGAAGAGGCGCGTGACTTCGGGGTGATGGAGGTCGAGGGCCAGGCGATCAAAGCCTTCCACGAGAAGTCTGAGAGCCCGCCGACCATGCCGGGACGGCCGGACCGCTGCTTGGCGTCGATGGGTAACTACGTGTTCGAAACCGACGTGCTGCTCGAGGCGATTACCGCCGACGCGGCCGACGAAGAGAGCAAGCACGATCTCGGCGGCAACATCATCCCGAACCTCACCAAGGCTGGCGCGGCGAGTTGGTACGACTTCTTCACCAACGACATTCCCGGTCAGACGGAGCACGGGCGCGGCTACTGGCGTGACGTCGGGACGCTCGACGCGTACTACGAGGCGAACATGGACCTCATCGCCGCGAACCCGATGTTCGACATGTACAACCTGAAGTGGCCGGTGTTCTCGTCGAGTCCGCCGCTTCCGCCCGCCAAGCTTGTGCAGGGTCCGTCGTGGGCACCTGGTTCGGCGGTGTCATCGCTGCTTTGTCAGGGCTCGATCGTGTCCGGCGGTCATGTCGAGCGGTCGATCCTTTCGCCGTCGGTCTATGTCGACGACCACGCCGTTGTTTCCGATTCGATCCTCATGTCCGATGTGCGGATTGGGCCGGGGGCGATCGTGCGGCGTGCGATCCTCGACAAGAACGTGGTGGTGCCCGCCGGCATGCAGATCGGCGTCGATGTCGAGACCGACCGCGCCCGCGGGTTCACAATCTCGGACGCTGGTGTCGTCGTGATCCCGAAGGGTTACGTGTTCGGTCCGTAGCGCACGCAAGCGGAACTTTCGCGATGCGCTACCAGCTGACGGGTTGCCATGCCCTCGTGCGTGCGGACTCGGCGACCGCTTCGCAGACATGGATGGACCTGAGCCCGTCCTCGAAGGTTGGGTGCAGCACCGGTCCGCCCGATGCTATGTGCGCATAGATTTGCGCGAACAATGCTCGAAACGTGTCGGGGTAACCCTCGACGTGTCCCGCGGGAAAGAGGGCGGTGGTCGCAGCGCTGGCGTACATGAGTCCTGCATCTCTCTGGTGCAGTTCGTTCGCACGGCTTCGATGACCCATCCACAGCTCGCCCGGACGCTCCGAGTTCCAGGCGATCGCCGCCTCTGAGCCGTCGACCTCCCAGTTGTTGAAGTTCTTCCGGCCGGCCGAGACCTGCGAGAACGTGCATGTGCCACGAGCCCCGTTGTCGAAGCGGAGGAGAACGCCAGCACCGTCGTCGCTCTCGATCGTGTCGGTGACGCGTTCGGCATCGGCCGCGACCGTATGCGCGCTCATGGTCGCGACCTCGCCGACCGGATGGTTGCGTTCGGCGATGAACGTGTGCAGGTCGGCAACGACGTCGGTGATTCGTGCACCGGTCACGAATTCGATGCTGTCGAACCAGTGGGAGCCGATGTCCGCGACGGCCCGCAGCGGGCCCGACTTCTCGGCGACGAGGCGCCAATTCCAATCACTCTCCAGCAGTAGCCAATCCTGGAGATAGCCGCCGGTCACGAGGCGCACCTTGCCTAGGTCGCCCTGGGCGGCGAGGGCGTGCGCCTGCTGGACCATTGGGTAGTACCGCTGGTTGAAGCACACGGCGGCGGTCAAACCGCTTTTGCGCGCTCGGTCGACGAGGTCGCGTCCCTCATCGACGGACACCGCGAGTGGCTTTTCGCACACGACGTGCTTGCCGGCATCGAGGGCCGCGGCCACCTGGACGTGGTGGAGGTAGTTGGGGGAGGTCACGTGGACGACGTTGATTTCGGGGTCAGCGAGGAGTTCCTCGTAGGTGTCCACTACAGGGGGCAGGAGCGACGTCTTGGCCTTTTCGCGGGCGCGTTCCGGCGTTGACCCGACGACACCCTTCACGGGTATGCCGAGGCGTCGAAGGGCTTCGGTGTGGACGACGCCCATCCATCCGGCACCGACGATGCCTGCGGTGAGCGGGGGGGTTGGCGAACTGGTGTCTGTTCCGATGGTCACGGTGGTCACGGTGGTCACGGTAGCGGGGTCGTGGGTCACCGGTGCTCGGCCGAGCAGCTGAGCAGCTGCGCAGTCCGAAGTCCGAAGACTGAGCGCGGTTCGCGCAGCCGAGCGCGGTCCGCGCGCTATGTGTGGACCGCGCTCACCTGCGCGGACGGCACTCGGCTGGGTCGACGTCTGACGGCTCATCGGTCGCCGAGGAGAATGGTGAGGTGACCATCAACAGGAACACGACGTGAGCGACCTACCCAGCGGGAGGGCCGAGGATGATGGAGGCAAGGACTCGCCCCTCTACGAGGACATCCGACTGCTTGGACGCCTGCTCGGCGATGTGGTCCGGGAGCAGGCGGGCGACGGCGTATTCGAGATCGTGGAATCGGCACGTCAGCGGTCGGTCTCGATCCATCGGACGCCATCCGAGGCGTCGGTGGAACGGGAGTCGCTCGGTGAGTTCCTCTGCGCGCAGACGATTGCGAATCAGCTCCACGTCATCCGTGCATTCAGCCTGTTCTCGCTGCTGTCGAACGTGGCGGAAGACGTTCACCACGCACGTCGGCGTCGGCATCACCTCCGCTCGGGCTCGATGCCGCAGAAGGGGACCATCGCTGCAGCGTTGGACCGGTTGTCGGACGCTGGCCTCGGACCGACGGACGTGCGCTCGCTCGTCGACAACCTGCGGGTGACGCCGGTGCTAACCGCACACCCGACGGAGGTTCGACGCAAGACGGTGCTCGACATTCAGAACCGTGTCAGCGCATTGCTCGTGGAGCGCGACGACCATCCGATGGGCGTCCGGGAAGCGCGTGCGTGGGAGGCGGCGCTGCGATTGCAGGTCTTGCTCCTGTGGCAGACCGCGTTGCTGCGTCTCTCGAAGTTGCGGGTCACCGATGAGATCAATGAGTCGCTTGGCTATTACGACCGGTCGCTGTTCGAAGTGATCGTCCACCTGCATGCCGATCTCGACGCTGAGCTGGAGCGTCGGTTCGGGCCACCCGTTGAGTCGCCGCCATCCGCTTCAGACGGGCGAGTTGTGCTCGAGATGGGATCGTGGATCGGTGGCGACAGGGACGGCAACCCGTTCGTGACGGCGGAAGTACTCGACGGCGCAACGTCCGCCCAGGCCCGCATCGCCTACACGTATCACCTTGCGTCGCTCGAACGTCTCGCGCTGCAACTCTCGATCAGTTCGCGACTTGCCAGCGTGACACCTGCGCTCGCCGCCCTTGCTGCGGTGTCGGGAGACACCTCGGCGTTCCGACAGGACGAGCCGTATCGACAGGCACTGCGCGGCATGTTCGAGCGGACCCTTGCGTCGGCGCGTGGTGATGTTCGTGGACACGAGTTCCGCACGCTCGGCGATGGCGGTCGCTCCGGTACCGTGGCCGCCTATCAATCGCCGGGGGAGCTCATCTCGGATCTTCGGGTCGTCGAGGAATCACTCGGTACCCATGGGGCCGTGGCGCTTGCTGCCGAGTGGGTGGCACCGGTACGACGGGGCATAGAGATCTTCGGATTCCACCTGTGTGGGTTGGACTTGCGGCAGATGTAGGGCGTCAGGTTTGTTGAGGATGGGTGGGGTTGTTGGCGTCGGGTTTGGTGGGGATGGGGTGTGGTGTTCGTGGTGAGACTGGTCGCGCAAGGAC
>JAYSSR010000003.1:0-52917 GCA_043720395.1 Acidimicrobiia bacterium | reverse complement strand
TCGACCTGGGTGGCGCCGTCAGCTTCCGCTCCTGGTGACTGTGCTTGTGTGTGTCTCATCGAAGCGTGAGGGTGGTCCGGTGAACTTGAGCTCGCCGGTCCCGCTGCGGCAGTCCGTTGTGAGCTTCCAGGTGTAGGAACCGGCTGTGACCTTGTCCGACGCGACGAACGTGATTGTGAGGGTTTGGCCCGAGAGCGTTGCCTTTCCCTTCGCGTTGCCCAGCCCGGATTCCTCGGCGGTGCCGTCGGAGGTGATCGTCCATGTTGTGGAGCCGATGCCGGTGGTTTGGTGCACCCATGTAGCGGCGGCCGCGCAGCTCAACGTCGTCGGTGGTGCCACCGTCGTGACCGGCAGCGGAGAAGTCGTAGCAACAGGCGTGGACGGGGCTGGGCACTCCTGGATTGCCTGGAAACGCAGCGAAGGGAGCGCCAGATCGCTGAGGTCGACCTTGCCGGAGGAGAGACCTCGTCGGGGCGGGTCGACACATGGCGCATTCTTCCTGCAGTCATCAAGTCTGGACCCCAGTGATTGCAGGTCTCGACCCTTCTGGTCAATCCGTACTACGAACTCACCGTGCTTGCGACTGACCGCACGCTTCGCCCGAGCTGACCTCGAAACGAGGTCAGCGAGCACGGCCGATAGCTGCTTTGGGCTCAGTCGGGGGCCCAAGAGCGAACCGGAAATCCCCAAGGCATCCGAAAACGCGAGGATGGCGAGAGGGCTGGTGATGCGTCCGGTCTGGTCGACGAGAACAACGCGCTGTTGCGTGCTCATGGCCGAGAGGGTCGAAACAAGGTGGTCGACGACCAGGCGCAGCTGGCGCGACACCGGTGGGGCCAGCGTCCACGACTTGGCAAACACGATGGGGCCCGGCGTTCCGTCGCTCAGAGCGTCGAAAGCGAGCAGCGACGACAATAACGAGTCGTCTTGCTGGTGGAGCGCCTCCAGGTCGCGTTCGACCAGTGCGTAACGCTCCCTGAGATCGCTCAACTCCCGTTCCGAGCAGGGCTGAGCGCCGGACTGCGCCCTCGACGGGTCGGCTCGTACGAGCACCGAGAGTGCCAAGGCCAATATGACGGGGATGATGGCAAAAGTCCGCGGTTTCATCGTGCCAAGTTGGACGACGACCGCAAGCGGAGCGCAAGCTCGCCGATGAGCTGCCCACGATGCGACAGTTCAGGCCGTCACAAGAGCAAACAATCCGGTGGTCGTGCGAGATCGACCCGCAGGGGAGAGTCCGCCCGCCCGAGCAGCAGGGCAAGTACGATTCAGCGCATGAGCAATCGCCGCGTCGACGACGAGTTGTATGGGCGCCCGAACCGCAGCGGAGTGCTGTTGGCCGGGGGACTCATGCTGGTCGCGATGATCGTTGGAATCGTGGTGCTCCAGAAGGTGGACAAGGCACCCGCCGACAAGGTCGCCGTGGGTACCGAGATCGTGACGTCCGACGACACGACGGCTGAGGATCCCACAGGGACGGACGTGACCACCACGACCTTCGCCGTAGTTCAGCGTGACCCGGCCCTCGTGAAGGTGATCGTGACGAACGGCTCGGGCGTGAACAAGGCGGCCAAGAAGGTGTCGGACTTTCTTATCCCGCAGCGATTCCAGATGCTGACGCCCCGTGATGCCAACCAGAGGAACTACGCGGACACGGTGTTTTTCGCAGCGGGTTTTGAAGCCGAGGCGCAGGCGATCGCCAACGCGCTTGGACCTGTCGACCTGCCGCAAGCCGACGGCACCGTGCTCTCTCAGTCGCCTGGCGTGAGTCCGATCGGCCAATCGACCATTGCTGCGCCGCCTGCCATCCCAGCATTCGACATCCAGGTGATGGTCGGCCCAGGACTCGCCAAAAAGTACCGGCTCGCACCTGCGGCCGACGCGGCAACCACCACGACCGCCGTCGCCCCGGCCTGATCCGACGCACCCGTGTCGGGTGGTGAGGTCTCGGTTGATGGCGTGTTGAACGACGCAACCGGGCCGGGCCCGACACCGCTTCGGATCCTGGCCGCCTTCGACAAGTTCCGCCACACGGCCACTGCGGCACAGCTCGGCGACGCGGTTGGAGACGTTGGCTGGGAGTTCGGCTGGGATGTGGCGTCGGTCCCGCTCGCAGACGGGGGGGAAGGAACGCTCGACGTCCTCCAACGACGCGGCGGCACCCTGCAGAGCGCGCAGGTCCACAACGCCCTCGGACGCCCGATAGAGGCAAGCTGGTTGCTTCGGGGAACCACAGCATTCGTGGAAATGGCCAGGGCTTCCGGGCTGGCGCAGGTGGGCGGGGCCGAGGACAACGACCCGCTAGCCGCCACGACGCGGGGCACGGGAGAGTTAATCCTGGCCGCGATCAACGCCGGCGCGAAGCGCATCGTCGTGACGCTCGGCGGCTCGGCGACTACGGACGGCGGCCTCGGCGCGCTGCAGGCACTCGCGCCGCTCGCCCGCCTCCGTGGCGTGCAGCTGCTGGTGGCCTGCGACGTCGACACGACGTTCGTTGACGCCGCCAGGGTGTTCGCGCCACAAAAGGGTGCATCTGAGGCACAGGTCTCGCTGCTCACGCGTCGGCTGGAGCGCCTGGCCGATGAGTACCTCGCCGAGCGTGGCGTGGACGTCCGAGCCGTCACTGGGGCCGGTGCGGCTGGTGGACTCGCCGGCGGACTCGTTTCCATCGGTGCGCGCCTTGAGTCCGGCTTCGGATTAGTCGCAGAGGAACTCTCGCTTGTGGAGAAGATTGACTCGGCCGATGTCGTGGTGACCGGCGAGGGTTACTTCGACGACGGTTCGTTCCTCGGCAAGGTGGTCGGTGGCGTTGCAACCATGGCCCGTGATGCCGGGAAACCCGTCGTGGTTGTGTGCGGGGGACGGCAGCCGGATTTGGAGATCCCGGCACACCTCACAGCTACGATTGTGGAGGTTGTGGTGCTCTCTGAGCTGTTCGGTAAGCATCGATCGTGGCAGGCGCCGCTGCAGTGTGTCCGCGAGGCTTTGCCGGCGGTTCTGCGGGCCTTTGCCTGAGCGGGTCGGACGTCGTTGGCACTCTCGGGTCGAGTGTGCCAACCGGTCCGTCAGGTGAACTACGATTAGCACTCAACAGTGCTGAGTGCCAGCGTCGGAATGCGAGCGCCCCTGCGGGCGAGCGGAAACCGAGAATGCAGACCACTCGAGCCTGGTCACCCGATACCTGAAACCCCCGAGGAGACGAACATGGCGAAAATGATCGCGTTCGATGAAACCGCTCGCCGCAGCCTGGAAAGAGGCATGCAGCAGCTGGTTGATGCGGTAAAGGTCACGCTCGGCCCGAAGGGCCGCAACGTGGTCTTGGAGAAGAAGTGGGGCGCACCCACAATCACCAACGACGGCGTGTCCATCGCCAAAGAGATCGATCTCGAAGACCCCTACGAGCGCATTGGTGCCGAACTGGTCAAAGAGGTTGCGAAGAAGACCGACGACGTTGCCGGAGACGGCACGACAACGGCCACCGTCCTCGCCGGGGCTATGGTCCGTGAGGGCCTCCGCAACGTCGCTGCCGGTGCCAACCCGATGAGCCTCAAGAAGGGCATCGAGGCCGCCGTTGAGGCCGCCGTCGAAGCGATCAAGGCCATCAGCGAGTCGGTCGACGGCTCCAAGGAGAAGGTCGCCCAGGTGGCGAGCATCTCCTCAGCGGACACCGAGATCGGTGGCCTCATCAGTGAGGCGATCGACAAGGTCGGAAAAGACGGCGTCATCACCGTCGAGGAGAGCCAGACGTTCGGCATGCAGATGGACCTTGTCGAGGGCATGCGCTTCGACAAGGGCTACATCAGCCCGTACTTCGCCACCGACATGGAGCGTATGGAGGCGTCGATCGACGACCCCTACATCCTCCTGATCAGCACAAAGATCTCGGCCGTTCGCGACATGCTGCCGGTGCTTGAGAAGGTCATGCAGTCGGGCAAGTCCCTCGTGATCATCGCTGAAGACGTTGATGGCGAAGCGCTTGCCACCCTGGTCGTGAACAAGATCCGTGGCACGTTCAAGTCGGTTGCGGTCAAGGCCCCGGGCTTCGGCGAGCGTCGCAAGGCGATGCTGCAGGACATGGCCATCCTCACGGGCGGCACCGTTATCAGCGAAGAGGTCGGCCTCAAGCTGGAGAACGTCACACTCGATCTTCTCGGCAAGGCCCGCAAGATCGTCATCACCAAGGACGAGACCACCATCGTCGAGGGTGCTGGAAATGCCGACGACGTGAAGGGCCGTATCAATCAGATCAAGGCCGAAATCGAGAACACGGATTCCGACTACGACCGCGAGAAGCTCCAGGAGCGTCTTGCGAAACTTTCGGGTGGCGTTGCCGTGATCAAGGTTGGCGCAGCCACCGAGGTCGAACTCAAAGAGAAGAAGCACCGCATCGAAGACGCGGTCTCGACCACGAAGGCTGCCGTCGAAGAGGGCGTCGTGCCCGGTGGCGGCGTGGCCCTCCTGCGTTCGCAGAAGGCCATACTCGCTGTTGCCGAAACGCTGACGGGCGATGAGGCAACCGGTGCGCGCATCGTAGCCAAGGCCGTGGAAGAGCCCCTCAAGCAGATCGCGATCAACGCCGGTCTCGAAGGTGGCGTCGTCGTGGAGCGTGTCCGCTCGCTGACCAACCCGAACGAGGGTCTCAACGCCGCCACCGGCGAATACGAGGACCTCGTGAAGGCCGGCGTCATCGACGCTGGCAAGGTCACCCGTTCGGCACTGCAGAACGCGGCCTCGATTGCGGCCCTGTTCCTCACGACCGAAGCCGTCATTGTCGACAAGCCGGAGAAGGATTCCGGCGGCGGCATGCCCGGCGGAGGCATGGACGACTATTAGTAGCTAGCTAGTCGTTCCTGCCCTGACGTGCCACTCTCGTGGCACCAAGATTCGCCGATGCACCGGCGGTCACTTCGGTGGCCGTCGGTGTTTCGCGTCTATGGCAAGAACGTTCGTGTACTGACTATCTGCGCACTGACTATCTGCGCGCTGACTATCTGCGCGCTTAGGGTGGTCCTTGATTGAGGTTGGGGGAACGACGAGGCTGCGTGTCATGAACCCCATGGTGGTCCGACGTGTCGCCGTCGGTGTTGTGCTCGTCTGCTCGATGCTGGATGCTCCGGCGACCGCAGCAACGTCGAGCACGAAGAAGCGGGCGACGACCACGACCACGAAACGCAAGGTGGTCATCCGAAAGCCTGCTGTCGCACCCGCCTCGGCGCGCCTTACCGTCTCCACAACGACGGTTCGCCCGATTCCGACGACGACCGTGGCGACGAATCCACCGGCCACCGCTCCCGCTGCGATTGTGTTACCGGATCCGACCCTCGCTCCATCGACGTCGACATCCACGACCACCACGATCGCCAACGATTTCACCGTTCGTCTGGCGACTCCGTCGAAGACGGTCGCGCCCGGCGAGACGGTCTCATTCGTGATCATCGTGGAACCGAAGTCGCCCGGCAGGGTCGTGGCGGCGACGATCATCGTGACTGGACTGCCGCCCGGCGTGGCAGCAGCTTTGGAGCCGAACCCGGTGACGACCGCCGGGGAACTCCGCGTCTCGGTGCCCTCCTCGCTCGCGACCGGTTTCTACGATCTCCGGATCACGGCCAACTCGGCCGGGCTTGTCCGAAACGCCACGGCGACGCTGATGGTCAACGGCGCAGCGGTCACCACGAGCTCACCGCTGACTATGACCACTTCCACCACTCTTCCGCCGGGTAATCCAGGATTCGTCCTTGCCATCGGTTCAACGCCGGACAGGTTGCGAACGGGCGGGACCATCGCGTATCCCATCGTCGTGTCGCGTGGTGCGGCGTTCACGGGGGCCGTCACTTTCAGCACGGCGAGTCTGCCTGCCGGGGTGTGGTCCGGCTTCTCGGACAACCCCGCCACGACAACGTCCACACTCTGGCTCAGCTCGACCGTTGCGCTCGTGCCCGGCACGTACACCTTCAGTCTCGTGGCCACGAGCGGGACGTACACCCAACTCTTCCCGCTGGTGGTTGTCATCACGGCGTGAGTTGTTCGGCGCGCCGCCGTCGCACGACGATGCCCACTGCCACAACGAGGAGTAGGCCGACGAGCATCATCAGAACGTACCGAGCCGAGTGATCGTAGGGGTCGGGCGCAACGTCAGCAGCGATGGTCGGATCGGCCTTGATGCTTGGGCGCGCTGCGACGCGCTCGCGAACGGCACCCGCTACGGCATCCGAACCCCTGTCGTCCGTTGGGAGAGTCGCGGCAACCGACTGAGGTCCCGAGGTGGTCGACCACTCGACGGACTCTGCAAGGGTCGACGTGCTCGTACTCGTGCTTGAGAGCGAAGTCTCGCTCAGTCGCATTTCGCCGGGAGCGCGAATCGTGAAGAACGTAGAACGCAAACCCAACGCGGAGTCGAAGGCCGGTCCACCGATTCGTTTCGGTCCGGACGTTCCGTCGACGGTTACCTCCGTGGCACGCCCCGACGGTCCCACCTTTGTGATGCTCACCGATCGGGGTGACCCGGCGTATCCCACGCGGCGACCGACTTCTCCCATGCTCATTGTTACGGTCCACGGTTTGAGGTCACCAGCGACGTACGAGCCCGCTCGGAGGTACGGCACGGCCTTCGATCCGGCGCCAAACGCTTCCTCGGTCGACGCGATCGTGCCGCCGCCACTCGCGGAGTAGTAGGTCGCGGCGAGCGCATCCTTGTATATGACGACCCTGCCCTTCGTGGCCGCGACCGCGCGGTCCATTTCCGGATATTCAGCCTGCGCGCCGAGGTACACCTGGCAACGCTGCGTCGGGCAGACCTCCCCGACCGTTCCCATCATCCGGAGCGCATACGTCCGTGCAGCCACGGCCTGGGCCTGGAGTGCCGCGGCCGGCCAGAAGCCCGTGAGGATCTCGCCCATACCGCGCAGGTAGTCCTCAACGTCGACGACGTTGGTAGCTCGTAGTCCGCCGGCAGCGACCCGCAGCTCGATGACTCCGCGGTAGCGGCGGCCTCCCATGCTGATCGACCCGCTCGACTTCGCTTCCAAAAGCGCGCCCGATGCTGCGGGGAGGGTGCTGGTTGGGGCGAGGTCGTCGTTGAGCAGTCCGGGATCGCTCTGGCCGATGGTGGGGTGCGGCACATCGGCACTCGGCGCGGACACCGCCGGTTCGCCGGGCGCGGACGGTTCCTGTGCTGCGGTGGTTGGCACCTCAGCGGGCACCGATTCACTCGGTGTGATTGATGTGGGTGCCTCTGTGGGCGCGATTGTGGTCGTCGATATGAGGTCGATCTGCGCCGGCGTGGCGGGATCGGTCCCTGAAACCTGCTGCGACACGTGACCGATCAGTCGGAGGACACCGAGGTGCGTTCCGCTGACGACCGCCGCCCCCGACAACCATGCGGGGGCGGGAGAAGGCGCGGGCGACTCGCTGGATCGCACCGTCCCTTCAACAACGTTGAAGCGGACCGATGCACCGGAAGCGACCTTCGATCCCCCGATGGTGCCGCCGTTCGGAAATGCGAGTGTCATCGACGCCGCCGACCCGAGCGGAACGCGGACCGTGCCGCCTCGCTTGCCGAGTGTCGTGCCCGGGTAGAAGGTCGTCAGGATTTGTGTTGCGGATCGTCCGGAGAGGCCCATCCAGTAGGCACCGTCTTGGGCCAGGCCGGCACCGTGGCCAAAACCGCGCCCGTCGATCACCACGGCCGTCTCCGCGCTAGTCGATTGTGTGAGCAGCGTCGCCGGAAGCGTGGTCGCCGCGAGCGCGATCGCCATGCCCAGCGTCCGAATGGCCAACCGCTGCGTCGAATGGAGATCGCCGACCGGGCAAAGTCGGCGGCGCATCGGAACAGTCTTGCCCAGCTCACGCGCTGCCAACGCACCGGTACGCTGGCATGCCGCCATTCGGCGTCACTGCGGAGGTCTTTCCCATGCCCGAACCATTGTCCCCTGCGATCGGTGTGGGTGTCCTGCACCTGTTCTTCCAGGTCGATCCGGACCTCGACACCGATGCGGTTGTCGAGGCGGTGGCCAAGTGCCGCGCCGACGATCATCAGGTCGTCACGTTCGCGGTGCTCGGTCACAAGGCGGACCTCGGGTTCATGGCACTGGGCAAGGACCTCTGGCGTCTTCGGACGTTGCAGTCGGACCTGTGTCGTGCCGGTCTCGTTCTTGTGGATTCTTACGTTTCGATGACAGAAGCTTCCGAGTACACCGCCGGGATGCCGCAAGAGATGATCGACGCCCGGCTGTACCCGACGCTGCCGCCCGAGGGCATGCGTGCGATCTGCTTCTACCCGATGTCGAAACGACGCGGGATCGGTGGCGACGAGGCGAACTGGTTCTCGCTGCCCTTTGAGGATCGGAACCGTCTCATGCGCGAACATGGGGTTTCGGGTCGCAAGTTCCACGGCCGTGTGCAGCAGATGGTCACCGGGTCAGCGGGTCTCGACGACTTCGAGTGGGGCGTCACGCTCTTTGCCCACGACCCCGCCGATCTCAAGTCGGTCGTGTACACCATGCGCTTCGACGAGGCGTCTGCCGTGTACGCCGAGTTCGGCAACTTCGTCACCGGGATGATTGCCGACATCGAGGACCTCTGCGCCGAGCTGTGCTGAACCGGCCCGATCCGGGCGAATTCGTGACCTCTGCTGACGTCCCGATCGACGTCGACACCGTTGCCGGACATCTTCTCGACGTTCTGCGACGGGACGTCCGCGGGTGGATCGCGCGCCGAGTCGTCGAGGTCGCCGGCCCGGACTGGCGCATCGCCGCAGTAGGTCTTGGGGTCGACGGTTGGGAACTCATTGCCTCCGACATGGAGGGCCTGCTGCGGACGGACATCGACGCGCAACGTCAGACGCCGCTCACGATCCTGCGCACGTGCAGCGTCCCGGCAACCTCAACGCTCCAGGCGGCGGGGGTTGCGTACGTGGCACGCGACGCGTTCTACATCGAGCGAT
Source organism: Acidimicrobiia bacterium (assembly GCA_043720395.1). Taxonomy (GTDB): domain Bacteria; phylum Actinomycetota; class Acidimicrobiia; order Acidimicrobiales; family JANYDT01; genus JANOYY01. The sequence continues at coordinate 43,976 of JAYSSR010000003.1, read as the reverse complement.
TCCCCCGTGACGTGTACGCGTTCGGTCCGGTGGCATTCGCGGACATTGGTGAGGACGTCGGTGACGCCGGGTTGCGCTGGTCGGTGGCGAAGGCCTTCGAGCACAAGCGTCGCCACCGGCCGTCGTAGGGGCCTGCCGCCTACTTCTTGTCAGGCTCGGGCGCGTCAGTCGACCAGCCGACGCCGCTGATCGCGCGCTGCTCGAAGAAGATGCAGTTCTCCGGGCAATCAAACGGGACCGCCTGTGCCATTTCCATGCGGCATCGCTCGACGTTCCCCGAGGGCGTCGAGCGGGACGAGTAGTGGCGGCAGTCGACGCGCACGGTCACCTCTCAAGGATAGGTCCGCGCCGCGCCGCGCCGCTCCCGGGGTGTGAATTCCCCTGCGGCCACTATCGTCGATGTTGATGTCGCCTACGCCTCCCCCCGAGTCGTCCCCTGTCGGACGGTCTGATCTCATTCGATGGGCGGAAGCGCTTGCTGGGATCGCTCGCACGGGACTTGCGTTCAGCGCGGTGCTCTACGAGCGTGAACGCTACGAAGAGGTTCTCGCCGTCGCCGCCGATATGCTTCATGTGGCGTCGAATGACCACGAACCGCAACACCTCCACGCGGAGTGGATGCGGATGGTCGGCTTGGGCGTACCCGGCTACGTCACGCCAAAGGTCGCGATCGGAGCCGTGGTCGGCAACGATGCCGGTGAGTTGCTCCTGATTCAGCGGTCGGATTCCGGGCATTGGCTGTACCCGACGGGGTGGGCCGACATCGGCTACTCGCCAGCAGAGGTGGCGGTGAAAGAGGTCCGGGAAGAGACGGGGATCATCTGCGAGCCAGTGCGGGTGCTCTCGATCCTCGACGGGCTTCGCCGCGGATTCACCCAGGTGCCGTTGTATTCGATCGTGTTTCACTGCCGGGCGATTGGCGGTTCGCTCGACCCGCATCCGCTCGAAGTTCGCGACGCGGGTTGGTTCCGTGAGGACGCCCTGCCCGAGCCGTTGGCGGGCGGGGCGCTCTGGTCCGAGCACGCGTTTCAAGCAATACGCGGCGAGGTCGTCCATGCGAGCTTCGACGAGCCCCGCGATCCCGTGTGGCGCGGCGCAGCTCACGACGGCTGACTGCTGCTGACGTTGTGTCCAGGTGCTACCCCGAGCCGAACGGATCGTTCAGCGACGCTGTCGTAACGTCGCGCAAGTGACAACTCGCCGTGCCCTCCTGTCCGTCTACGACAAGACCGGTCTCCTCGAACTTGCTCGCTCGCTGACGTCGCTGGGGTTTGAGCTCGTGTCGAGCGGCGGCACGTCGATCGCGCTCGCTGGTGCAGGTGTCGCGCACCTGACCGTTGAGGACGTGACGGGCTTTCCAGAAATGCTCGATGGCCGGGTCAAGACGATGCATCCGCGGCTCCACGCCGGAATCCTCGCTGACCGCTCCAAGCCGGAGCACCTTGCTGCCATTGGCGAGCATGGGATCGGCCTCGTCGATCTGGTGGTCTGCAACCTCTACCCGTTTCGCTCGAATCCCTCGATTGAGCTGATCGATATCGGTGGACCGTCCATGGTGCGGGCTGCGGCGAAGAACCACGCACACGTCGCGGTGATTGTTGATCCTGCGCGCTACGAGTCGGTGATTGCCGAGCTCGGAGTCGACGGTGTTCTTTCGGATGCGACTCGCCGTTCGCTTGCCCGTGATGCGTTCGCACACACCGCTGCCTACGACGCTGCAATTGCATCGTGGTTCGATCAATCGGGCGCGAGCGCGGCGCAGTTCCCTACGTCGATGCACCTCTCGCTGGACCTCGCGTCGGTCCTTCGCTATGGCGAAAACCCGCACCAGGCCGGCGCTCGGTACCGATTTGCTGGTCAGGTCAGCTGGTGGGATACCGCCGTTCAACACGGCGGCAAGGAATTGAGTTATCTCAACGTCTACGACGCGGATGCGGCATGGCGGCTCGTCCATGATCTTGGCGACCACCCGTCGGTCGCGATTATCAAGCATGCGAATCCATGTGGCGCGGCGTCCGCTGCGGACGTTGCCACGGCCTATGTCCTCGCTCATCAAGGCGACCCGGTGTCGGCGTTCGGCGGGATCGTCGCCATCAATCGGCCGGTGACTTTGGCCCTAGCCGAGCGCCTCGCTCCGGTGTTCACGGAAGTTGTCGTTGCACCGTCGTATGACGCCGAGGCGTTGCGATTGCTGACGTCGAAGAAGAACCTGCGCGTTCTGGAGGCGATGCCTCCCGCTGGCGCTCGTTTCGACGTGCGCAGCGTCGACGGCGGCTTGCTCGTGCAAGATGTCGACGATGTACGGATCGACGTTGCACGCCACGCTGAATGGCAGGTCGTGACAAAGGCCTCACCGACCGATGCCCAGTGGCGTGATCTGTTCTTTGCCTGGACCGTATGCGCGCATGTGAAATCGAATGCCATCCTGATCGCGAGCGACGCACAGACGCTCGGAGTCGGCGCAGGCCAGCAGAGTCGCGTCGATGCTGCCGCGATAGCGATGCGCAAGGCGGGTGAGCGTGCCCAGGGCGCGGTTTGCGCGAGTGACGCGTTCTTCCCGTTCCGCGACGGACTCGACCTGATCGCTGGTGCCGGGGTGCGGGCCGTGGTGCAGCCAGGGGGGTCGGTGCGTGACGAGGAAGTGATCGCGGCAGCTGACGAGCACGGGATCGCCATGGTCTTCACCGGCCGGCGTCACTTCCGGCACTGAATCGATTTGCTCGCTTCGGCCCGTGTGCGAATTCTCGCTCCCAGCACGACAAAGTGAGCGTGCCTCAGCGGCTGACTTCGGACGTGGCTGTTCTGGGCTCTACGCTGCGTGGTTGATATGACGAAGACTCCCGTACATGTGACCGTCACCGGGGCTGCTGGCCAGATTGGCTATTCGCTCCTCTTCCGCATTGCCTCCGGGCACCTGCTTGGGCCGGATCAACCGGTCGTGTTGCGGATGCTCGAAGTCGAGCCGGCGATGAAGGCGCTGAACGGCGTCTGCATGGAGCTCGACGACTGCGCGTTCCCGCTCCTCAGAGGAATGGAACCGACGAGCGACCTCAACCATGCGTTCACCAACACCACGTGGGCGCTCCTCGTCGGTGCGATGCCTCGTAAGGGCGGCATGGAGCGTGGCGATCTGCTCAGCGCGAACGGTGGGATCTTCAAGCCGCAGGGCCAGGCCATCTCGAACAACGCGGCGAGCGACGTACGCATCGTGGTCGTCGGCAACCCCTGCAACACCAACGCACTCATCGCCCGCTCGAACGCGAAGGACATCCCCGCCGAGCGTTGGTTCGCGATGACGCGCCTCGACCAGAACCGTGCGAAGGCGCAGCTCGCCGCGAAGGCGGGAGTCCCCATCACGTCGGTCAAGCACATGGCGATCTGGGGCAACCATTCGGCCACCCAGTATCCCGACGCCCGCAACGCAACGATCGACGGCAAGCCGGCGTTCGAAGTGATCAGCGATCACCCGTGGCTCGATGGCGATTTCATCTCGACGGTGCAGAAGCGCGGCGCGGCGATCATCGAGGCGCGTGGCCTGTCGTCGGCGGCGTCCGCGGCGAACGCAGCGATCGATTCGGTGAACAGCGTGTGGAACCCAACGGCCGCCGATGAGGTCGCCTCCCTCGCGGTGATCTCACGTGGCGAGTACGGGATTCCGGAAGGTTTGCAGTTCGGGTTCCCGATCGTCACCGACGGCACCACGTGGAAGGTGAAGGAGGGACTGCCGGTCGACGAGTTCGCGAAGGGCAAGATCGCCATTACCACGAACGAGCTGCAGGAAGAACTCGACGAGGTGAGGGGCCTCGGTCTCGTCTGAGTAGTTTCGATGGCGCTGCTCGCGTTCCTCACGCACCCGCAGGTGCAGGTCGACCCTCTCGTGCCCGAGTGGGGCCTGTCCGATCTCGGTCGTTCTCGGGTCGCCGCGATGCTTGCGGCACCATGGGTACCGCAGGTTTCTCGGGAAGTTTCGAGCGCCAGATGCTCTGAGCGGCCTGTGCGTCAGACGAGCATGCCGTACGCCCGCTCCGGACGAATACGTAGAACAAGCCGACGCTCAGCAACCATCGCTGCCCGGAACTCCGCCCAGTCGGAGTGCTCGCCTGCCAGCGATCGGTACAGCTCGACAAGGTTGTCGGAGACGGCGTCATCCACCGACGTGGCGACGGCACTCAGCTCCGCCGTCCCTTCAATTACTACGTACGCATAGAAGTCATCGCGAGTGACGTGGAGGGCAACCCGCGGGTCACGTCGAAGGATCGCCGTCTTGGCGCGAGCGTCGGTCACCGAGATGCGGATCAGTCCGTCATTGCCAAGGAGGTAGCTGATGTTTGAAAGCTGTGCGCGCCCTTCGCGCTTCAAGGCGACCACGACTCCGTGACGACGCGGGCGGATGAAGTCGAGTGCGTCGGCAAGTTCCATCCCGTCAGTATGGCCGGACTCTACGATCCGGCGAATGGAAACGTCCGGCGAACACCGCCATGCAGCGTCGACGGATCGTTGGTGGGCCGAAGCGTGGTCCTTCGACGTGGCCACCGAAGACCGTTCGCTCGCGATGTTCGCCACGATCGTCGCGTTCGCGAACCAGCGACGTTCCTGGTACTGGGCGGCGGTTGTCCGACCGGGTCGTCCGTACGTGCTGTGCCGAGATGATGGGCTCGAATTCCCGACTGAGCAGCGTCCGATCGAGATGCGCGGCGAGGGACTCTGGATGCACGCGATCTGCGAGACGCCCTGGCGTCACTGGACGGTTGCGATGGAAGCGTTCGCGATTTCGTTCGACGATCCGACGGAAGCATGGCGCAGCGAGCGTGGCGACCGCGTCGGTCTCGCGTTCGATCTTGAGTGGGAGAGCGAGTCGACCGACGTCGAGTGGCGAACCGTGGCGAGCTACGGCGTGGTCTCCAGCGTCAGCGGCGAGATCCAAGTCGGTGAGGAACAGATTTCGCTCTGTGCGACCGGCTGGCGCTCGCACGCTTGGGGAAGCCTTGATGAGGTGCTGACTGGTCATGCGCCGGGCCCCGGTGAGCAGCGGATCGCCACCGCTCCGATTCTAGTGATCTCGAAAGTTGGTACGCGCCCGTACGAGCGGATCCTCCTCGATTCGGACGGCGGCCGACCCCCTCGATGGATCACACAGATCGCCGGGAAATAGCGCTCATCTGTTCGACGGGTGATGTCGTGCCAGAACGAGATCAATCCGTTCGGGGCTCCGGAACGCAACGCCCTCGCTGCGTAGGAGCGGGAGCTGACGGTCCGCGACCTCTGCCGCGCACGAACCGTCGGCACGCAAGACACGCCACCAGGGGACTTCGTCGCCATAGGTCGCCATGACCCGAGCGACCATGCGTGGACCTGCCCCGCCGAGATATTCGGCGATGTCGCCGTAAGCCAACACGCGTCCGGCTGGGATCGAATCGACGACGTCGAGCACTTGCCGCGCGAACAGCGGCATGCCCTGGTGACGACTCAGCGCGGGTGCGTCAGAGCGGAACTTCATCGCGCACCAGGTTCGCACACGAGTGGCGTCGTGGCCACAAATCGGTCACCGTGGCCCCAGATCGGGCCGGATTGGGGCCACGCTGACCAACTTGGGGCCACACGGACATCGGCTTGACCGGTCGAAAGGGGCACACATCCGGTGACCTCGTTAGTGTCCGGATATGACCGAGCTGCGCCATCGCACCGAACACGTCAACGGCGTCCGAATCCACTGTGTGGAGGTCGGCGAAGGACCGCTGGTGCTGTTTGTCCACGGATTCCCGGAGTCCTGGTATTCATGGCGCGAGCAGCTCTGCCCGGTCGCCGCAGCGGGCTATCGCGCCGTGGCGATCGATGTGCGCGGGTACGGTCGCAGCAGCCAACCAGTCGCCATCGACGCCTACCGGATGGTGTGTCACGTTGGGGACAACGTTGCGCTCGTGAAGGCGCTCGGAGAGCAGCAAGCAGTAATCGTCGGCCACGACTGGGGCGCGCCGATCGCATGGAACAGCGCACTGCTGCGACCCGACGTGTTCCGCGCCGTGGCCGGTCTCAGCGTCCCGTATTCAGCACCCGGCGACCACAAGCCGAGCGATGTGTTCCGCATGATGGGCGGAGCAGAGGAGTTCTACATCGAGTATTTCCAGCAGCCCGGTCGGGCGGAGGCCGAGATCGAGGCCGACGTCCGACGCTGGCTGCTCGGGTTCTACTTCTCGGCGTCGGGCGATGTGCCACCGATGCTCCCCGGGAACGGATCGATGGCGACGATTCCTACCGGAGCGAAGATGATCGACCGGTTCCGCTATCCGGACCCGATGCCGTCGTGGCTGTCCGAAGTCGATCTCGACTTCTACGCCGCGGAGTTCGAGTACTCGGGCTTCGCCGGCGCTCTCAACCGGTACCGCAACGTCGACCGCGACTGGGCCGACCTGCAGGCATTCCGAGGCATGCCCATCAACGTCCCTGCGCTCTTCATCGGCGGCGAGAAGGACGGTCCGACACTCTGGGGCGCGGGCTCGATCGCGAAGTTCAATGACACGCTGCCCAAGCTGCACCAGTCGATCATCGTGCCGGGATCGGGCCACTGGATCCAGCAGGAACGTCCCGCCGAAACCAACGCCGCGCTCCTCGACTTCTTTGCCGCGGTCGGTTGATTTCGAGTTCCGCGCACTACTCCCACCGAACGGACAAGCCTGGAACCTCGGGCACGTACGCGTGGATGAGCGGGTCCTGCGATACCAAAGTGAGCCTGTGCATCACGGCTTGCGCGATCAATCCGCGGTCGAAGGGGTCCTTGTGCAGAGGTGGAAGTTTGCCGGCGAGAAGTGCTGCTTGGCTCTGGAGGGGTAGCTCCAGGAACGCGTACCCCACGAGAGTCGCGTTGTAGTCGTCGAGAAGTTCCCCCACTTCCGGCCATCGTCCGGCGGCGTGTTTGATCGACGTCTCCCATGCTGAAAGACTCGACACGAAGACCCGTTCGCCGGGAACCGCCAGCGCCGCGAGCATCGCGCTCGGGACCAGCCCGTCCGGGTCGGTGTCGAGGAACAACAACGCGTGCGTGTCGAGGAGAAAGCCCAGCTGATTTCCGGGTTCTGTCACGACGCTTCCCAATCGCCCAGGTCGTCGTCGGACAGTGGAGCAAGTGCACGGGCGATTGCCTCGGCAGACAAAGTTTGGCGATGCCGGCCGAAGCGCCGAGGCTCAAGTTCCAGCGCATTCACCGGGACGAGGCGGACCAGCGGGTACCCGTGCTTCGCAACGACGATGTCCTCGCCCGCTAACGCCCGTTGGAGCAGCGCAGCGAAATGCGTTTTGGCCTCTTGCATGTTGACGACTGTCATAAGTCTGTTTTAGCAGAAACAGACTTACTTGGTCACCGCCTGCGTCGCCGTAGCGGTACCGATCTCGATGTTTGGTCGATCCGCCTCGGGAGGCGGGATGGATCGACCGAACATCGAGGGCAGATGAGCGGTCAGCGCCGACTGATCAGCTTGCGGTTCTTGAGCTTGGACTTCAGGTAGTCCTTGTTCATCAGCGCAATCCAGTCGATCGAGATCTCCTTCGGGCACGCCTCCTGGCATTCGCCGTGGTTCGTGCACGACCCGAAGTACTGCTCCATCGTGTCCACCATTGCCTCGGTCCGCTTGTACCGCTCGGCCTGTCCCTGGGGCATCAGGTTCATGTGGGCAAGCTTGGCCGACGTGAACAGATTCGCCGCCCCATTCGGACACGCTGCAACGCAGGCACCGCAACCGATGCACGCGGCGGCGTCCATGGCAGCGTCGGCAACCGGCTTCGGGATCGGAATGAGGTTGCCGTCGGGCGCGCCACCGGCGGCGACGGTGATGTACCCGCCCGACTCGATGATGCGGTCAAAGGACGCGCGATCGACCATCAAATCCTTCACGACCGGGAACGCTGTCGCGCGCCACGGTTCGATCGTGATGTTCGCACCATCATTGTATTTACGCATATGGAGCTGACAGGTCGCGGTACCTTTGGCGGGACCGTGCGCCTGGCCATTGATCATGAGCGAACACGTGCCGCAGATGCCTTCGCGACAATCGTGGTCGAACGTGATCGGCTCCTTGCCGTCATTGTTCAACCGCTCGTTCAAAACGTCGAGCATTTCGAGAAAGCTCATGTCGGGCGATACACCATCGACGCTGTGGCTCTCGAAGGCACCGGCCACGTTAGGACCATTCTGACGCCACACCTTGAGGTGGATCGTCATGGTGGGAAGGTGCGGCGCATTCACTTGTAGCTCCGAACTGAGCGGTGGACGAACTCGTAGTTGAGCTCTTCTTTGTGTTTGATCCCGTGTTCCATTGTGCCCTTGAACTCCCATGCCGACACGTGCGAGAAGTTGTTGTCGTCTCGCTTGGCCTCGCCGTCCTCCTCCTGGTGCTCCGTCCGGAAGTGTCCGCCGCAACTCTCCTCCCGGTCGAGCGCGTCCTGGCACATGAGCATGCCGAGCTGGAAGAAGTCGTCCACTCGGGCGGCACGCTCCAAGCTCTGGTTCACGGACTGCTCGTCGCCAAGTACGCGGAGATCCGTCTTGAATTCCTGATACAGCGCAGGAAGTTCGCTCAGCGCCTTCTCGAGTCCGGTCTTATTGCGCTCCATGCCGCAGTAATCCCACATCACTTTGCCGAGCTCACGGTGAAAGTAATCGACCGAACGCTTGCCCTTGATGCCGAGGAATTCCTTGAACCGGCCGTTCACCTCGGCCGTCGCCGTCGTGAATGCCTCGTGGTTCGTGTCGACCGGCTTCTTGTTCAGCTGCGGGGCCAGGTGTTCGCCGATTGTGTACGGCAGGACGAAATAGCCATCGGCGAGACCCTGCATGAGTGCCGACGCCCCGAGTCGGTTTGCACCGTGATCAGAGAAGTTCGCCTCGCCGAGACAGTAAAGACCGGGCAAATTCGTCATCAGGTTGTAGTCAACCCACATTCCACCCATTGTGTAGTGCGACGCCGGGTAGATCCGCATCGGCGTTTCGTAGGGCGATTCGCCGGTGATGCGTTCGTACATCTCCATGAGGTTGTCGTAGCGCTCGGTGACCTTTTCCGGTCCGAGCCGTCGGAGGGAATCGCCGAAGTCGAGGTACACACCGTTCTTCAATGGTCCGACGCCCCGCCCCGAATCCACCGCACGCTTGGCCGCACGCGACGCAATGTCACGAGGGGCGAGATTGCCGAATGACGGGTACAGCCGTTCGAGGTAGTAGTCGCGCTCGTCCTCGGGGATCTGCGCGGGGAGGCGCTTCTCGTCGAGGTTCTTCGGCACCCAGATGCGACCGTCGTTGCGCAACGATTCGGACATCAGCGTCAGCTTGGATTGAAACTCGTCACTCTGCGGAATACAGGTCGGGTGGATCTGCGTGTAGCAGGGATTCGCGAAAAGCGCGCCTTTGCGATGGGCACGCCACCCTGCGGTGACGTTGCACTGCATGGCGTTCGTGGAGAGGAAGAACACGTTGCCATAGCCGCCGGTTGCGAGAACGACGGCGTGTGCACTGTGCGACGTGAGCTCGCCGGTGCGCAGATCACGGGCGATGATGCCTGCGGCCGTGCCATCGACAGTAACGACGTCGACCATCTCGCTGCGGTTGTACAGCTTCACCGTACCGAGGTGGATCTGCTGGGCTAGTGCTTGGTAGGCGCCGAGCAAAAGCTGCTGACCGGTCTGGCCCTTCGCGAAGAACGTACGACTGACCTGCGCACCACCGAAAGAACGGTTATCGAGCAAGCCGCCGTACTCACGAGCGAACGGCACGCCCTGCGCCACGCACTGGTCAATGATGTTGACGCTGACCTGTGCGAGGCGATGGACGTTTGACTCACGAGCGCGGTAGTCGCCGCCTTTGAGCGTGTCGTAGAAGAGACGATGCACGGAGTCCCCATCGCCGTGGTAGTTCTTCGCCGCGTTGATGCCGCCCTGTGCGGCGATCGAGTGGGCACGCCTCGGCGAGTCGTGGAACGTGAAGACCTTCACGTTGTACCCGAGCCCGCCCAGCGTCGCGGCGGCCGAAGCTCCGGCCAGGCCGCTGCCGACAACGATGATGTCGAACTTGCGCTTGTTGGCCGGATTGACGAGCTTGGTGTTGAACTTGTGGCTGTCCCACTTTTCGGCAAGCGGACCGGTCGGGACCTTCGAGTCGAGTGTGATGTTGCTCATCGGAGTCTCCCTCAGACCTTGACGATGCCGGCGAGTACGGCGAGCGGGAAGCTGACGTTGCCTGCGACGATCACGCCGGCAATCCCCATTGCGAACCAGCGTCGCCATTTGTTGAATCGTGGGTTGTTCATTCCGAGGCTTTGGAAGAACGACCAGGCACCGTGGAAGAGGTGGGTGCCGAGCGCCAGGTTCGCGATGATGTAGATGATGGCCACCAGCGGACGGCTCAGGCTGTGGTCGATGTTCGCGTAGACCTGCCCGCGTTCCCACTTGCTGGGAGCGATCACCGAGTTGCCCCACGTGATGTCGGCGAGGTGGAAGATCAGGTAAAGGAACACGATCGTGCCGCTCACGCGCATCGTGCGGCTGGCGTAGTTGGCGGCGAGGTAGTCCGGCTTCGACGCGTAATTCGTGACGCGTGCCCTGCGGTTCTTGATCGTGAGACTGAACGCGGCGTGCATGTGCAGTGCGAAGGCACCAACAAGGAGAACTCGGATCATCCAGAGGAGGACGCCGTGGGGCAGGATCGGCTCACCGAGCTTGCGGAGAAAGTGCCCGTACTCGTCGATGTGATAGCTGAACTCGCTCGTGGCGGGCATCGCCCCGAGGTACATCTTGAGATTGCCGACCATGTGGCCGAGCACGAACAGGATGAGGAACACCCCCGTGACCGCCATCACGTACTTCTTGCCGACCGAGGAGCGATAGAGCTCCACGACGAACGGAACTTTCCGAGCCTTGGCGGGCGCACCCGCCGTGGTCGAGACGTTTGCCATGTGGGTTCCTCCGACGCCGATCGGCGCCACCGATGGGGCTATCTGTTCCAACGGCACAAGGGCCATCGGGGTTCACTGCGAGCGATGACGCTACTCCTGTCAGGACCCAACACACAATCACCGCAGGACTGGATTTACACGAACGAGCTGACGTAGCGATTCGTCGCGGTGTGCTCTGGGTGTTCGAGCGTTAGGTCGAACACGACCGCATTCGGAACCGACGGCTGCGAGGTCTGAGCAAGCGCCGCTGGATGTGCTGGTGAGGGGACAACGAGGTCAATCGCACCGACCCGCGTCGCCGCGTCTGCAGCGATATCGCCGGTCCAACCCCACTCGTGAGATCCGCCCGGCCAGGTGACGGTCGCACGTACGGTCGCGTTCCGCAGGACGTGACGCACGTCGGACACCACATGGATGTCGAAGGAAAGGACATCGTTGACGGACACAACTGCGGGCGGGCGGTCTGCGGTAACGATCACCGGACGGCACGCGTCAGCGACCGCTTGATACCCGGACTTCGCGACCCGATCGTGGCCGAGCACCGACCACGTAACCGCGGCATGGTCGAGCGGGTCGGCAAGGAGGAACAGGGCAAAGCCGCCATTCGGGCGGTACTTGATGCGACGCATTTCTTCGATATGGCGTCGCAGCACCACTGCTTGATGGTCCTGAGTCGCCGCCTTCCAGTCTTCGTAGTGGGGATGGTTTGCTGGTGGGACGTTGCGCTCGAAGAAGACCTGTTGCAGCGAATGATCCCGGCCGAGGCGTTCCCAGTCGAGGTCCGGCCACGACGACGAGTCCATGAAGCCGTCGTTCACAGGGATGGCCTGTGCACCGAACTCGCTCACGAAGCGTCCGAGGCGTGGGAAAGAGCGCAGCAGGGTCGGGAATTGACGCTCGTTGCCGTGGTACCAGCCGAAGTAGAGGTGCGTGTCGGTGCCGCCGGAGGTCGGTCCCGGGAGGACGCCCGAGTGGGCCGTCACAGGTCTCGAAGGGTCGGCTCTCGAGAGGGCTCGGTGGATGCTGAAGTCGAGCACCGACTTGTTCCAGGTCGGTGCCTCCTGCAGGAACAGGTAGCGGCCAGCCATCTCGGCGGCCTTCTTCGGGGAGCCACTGGCGGCCTCCGGATTGACGTTCAGGGCGAGCGGTTCGTTGTGTCCACACCAGTGGAAAATCGAAGGGTGATGTCCGAGCAGATCGACCAGCTCACCGGCTTGCTGTACAGCCTGCTTGCGGACGCTGCGGGCGTAGCCCCACTGCAACGGCAGGTCCTGCCACACCAGCATGCCGAGTTCGTCGGCGGCGTCATAGAGCGCCGGATGGGTCACGTGCGCGTGCACGCGAACGAAATCGAGTCCGGCATCCTTTGCGAGCGCAAGGTCGCGGCGCAGCTCCTCGGCTGTCGCGTCACCGATGGCCATACGAGTCGGCCCGACGTTGGCACCCTTCAGGTGCAGCCGTTCACCGTTGAAGGCAAAGATCCAGTCATCGCGACGCACTTGACGAAGCCCGGTCCGGCGTCGACGCTCATCCGATGTGATTCCCGTCGCCGGGTCGATGACCTCGACGGCAACGTCGGTGAGCCGCGCCTCGCCGAGTGCATGCGGCCACCACAGTCGGGGACGCTCGACGGTCACGCGCCACTCGACCCGATTGCTCCCGCTCGCGATCGTGTGTTCCTGCTCGTCGAGCGTTGAATCAACCGTCGACCGTATGCGTACGGATCGTGTCGTCGGACTGTCCAGCACCGCTCGAATAGCGAGCACCGCCCGCTCTCGGGACGCTTCGAGACAGACGATCCGAAGCCGAACGATGCGAACTTCGCCGGTCTCGAACAGCGTCACCGGTCGCCAGATCCCGCCCGGATTCCAGTTTGGGTCGATGCAGTCCCAATGCTGAAACACCCCGGTGAGATTGCGTTTCGCCGTTCGCGTTTTCTGCGGCGGGCAGGTGACTTCGACGGCAAGAAGATGCTCGCTGCGCGCACGCAGCGCTTCGGTGACCTCGAAGGTATGCGGGGCGAAGTACCCCTCGGTATCGCCAAGGTACGCACCGTCGAGCCAGACATCGCCCTGATAGAAGATCCCGTCGAAGCCTATCCAGCTCCGACGCCCCTGAGCAGCGGGATCGGCCCTGAACCTCCGCCGATGGAGCACGGGATCGTCGTTATCTGCGAACTCGGGGATGCTGCGCCAGTGAGTCGGTATTGGGACGTTCGTCCAAGCATCGTCGGACGTGTCGATCGACGCGAACGTGCGACGAAGCTCGTCGTCCGCAACATGCGCCCGCCAGGTTCCTCCGAGGTCCACCCTGCGACGGTACCCGCCCGACCACAGTGGGAATACTCAAACAGGCGGAGCACGAGCGACGAGCGGTACCGTCGCGGTGTCCCTACGCGAAGGAGCCCCCGATGACCGACACGCTGGATCGCACGCAGGAAGCCAATGGAGGGTCCGCCGCGTGGCACCTGCGGGGCAATTTTGCACCCGTGTTCGATGAGGTCGAACTCCCTTCGTTGGAGGTGATCGGGGCGATCCCGCCGACCCTTGACGGGGTGTATCTGCGCAACGGCCCAAATCCGCAATCAGGCTCTTCTCCGCACTGGTTCCTCGGGAACGGCATGCTGCACGGCGTCCGACTTCGTGCCGGTCGAGCCGAGTGGTATCGGAACCGCTACGTCCGGACAACGCGCTTCGAGAACCCCGACGCGCCGCCGGAGCCGGGCTTCAGGAATCGCCTCGCTTCCTCGGCCAACACGCACGTGGTCTGCCACGCCGGTCGGATACTCGCGCTGGAGGAGGGCCACTTCCCCTGGCAGGTCGACGAGCGTCTCAACACGGTCGGTGCACACGACTTCGGTGGACGCCTGACGACGGCGATGACCGCGCACCCAAAGATCTGTCCGGAGACGGGCGAGATGATGTTCTTCGGGTACGGACAACTCCCGCCATATCTCACCTACCACCGAGTCGATGCTTCGGGCGAGCTGGTCCAGTCCACGGAAGTGCAGGTGAAGGGACCGACGATGATGCACGACTTCAACGTCACGCGGAACTTCGTGGTCTTTATGGACCTCCCGGTCGTGTTCGATCTCGACTTGGCGATGAAGGGCACGATGCCGTACCTGTGGGATGACGACTACGGCGCACGCCTTGGGGTGATGGCCCGCGACGGGTCGTCGACCAGCGTCCAATGGTTCGACATAGACCCCTGCTACGTGTTTCACCCCATGAACTCCTACGAGCGTGTCGGACGCAACGGAACGGAGATCGTGCTTGACGTCGCCCGCTTCCAGAGCATGTGGCGTAAGGGTTCCGAGGAGTTCGACAACGTCGCACTGCTCCACCGTTGGGTGTCGGATCTCACCGCCGGAACGGTGCGTGAGGCGCTGCTCGATGACCGGCCGGCCGAGTTCGCCCGCGTCGCTGATGACGTGATCGGCCTTCCGAATCGATTCGGCTACATGACCGCAACCCGTCCGGGCAACGGCGACGCCGTGTTCTCGACGGAGCTGTTCAAATACGACATGTCCGACGGGTCGAAGGCCGTCCATCAGCTTGGCGAGGGCCGATGTCCGGGAGAAGGCGTCTTCGCGACGGACACCTCAGCGGGTATCGATCGGGCCGAGGACGACGGTTGGGTTCTCACCTACGTCCACGATGCTGCCAGCGACACGAGCGAGCTGGTCATCGTCGACGCGAAAGACTTCGCCGCTCCACCGGTTGCCCGTATCAAGATCGGACGTCGGATCCCGTTCGGCTTCCACGGAAGTTGGGTGCCTGCCGAGCTGCTTGGCTGACCCGCAACGGCGCGCCCAAGCTCAACCGAACGGCACCCCGTCGAATCGGTCGATCGTCGCAAACTCGGCAACCGCCTTGCGTAACAGCCTCGTGTTCTGGTGCTCCGGGACGCCGAGGGCGACCACCGCCGCAATCGCGTACCCGGCGGGAAGGCCGAGCAGTGCGGCAGCGGCGGCCTCTTGACGCACGAGGAACGTCGTCATGACGCCCCCGAGCCCCTCCGTGCGCGCCGCCAGGAGAATGTTCTGCACGAACGGGTAGATCGATCCTCCCGCCGCAAGCCCGATACGGTCGAGGTCGGCATCCATGGCTGCGAGCACGGTCAGGTCGACAGCCACAACCAGCAGCGCCGGCGAGTGTTCGAGACCAGTCATGAACGGCCACGGACGTTGGATCTCGCGTTCGATCGCCAGGTCCATGCCCGGCGGCGGACCGGGCCAGCGTCCCGTGTGATCTGCGGCGAAGGGTCGCACGCCGGCCTTGGCCATGGCGGCGTACTCGTTCCACCCCTTACGGGCGAGGTCCGCGATGTCTTTGCGCAGGGCCGCGTCGCGCAGCGAGATGACGTGCCAGCCCTGCTTGTTCCCGCCGCTCGGCGCGAACCGCGCCGTGTCGAGAACGCGAGCGACGGTGGCGTCGTCCAGCGGGTCCGGACGGAAGGCGCGGACCGCACCGTTGGTACGAATGGCGTCAAGAAGGTCCATACCGGAAAGGGTACGGGTTTGGTCGATCGTCGGCCGCTCATGACGCAAGTGGTCACGAGCGGCCGGACTCGCAAGGTCAGTCGATTTGCTGGAGGAGAGCGTTCTGACCCGAACCGGGGAGGAAGCACGCACCGGCGCGGTCGAGCATCGAGGCGAACTCAGCGTTGGTCGAGAGCACCTCGCTGACGTGATCCATGTCCGCCATCGTGTCGGCGGATGTGAGCCAGCGGACCTGTCCGTAGGCCCCGTAGGGATCGGAACAGAACGCCGTCGGGAGACCAGTTACGGTGCTTACAAATCCCTGAATTTCGACGCCCAGCGCCATTGCAGCCGCGAACTTGCCATTCGCGATCGTGGCCTGTGTGCCCCAAACAATCGGCTTCGGCGCGGTCAGGTTCGAGGAGACGACGGAGGTCAGGGCATCGGTCGCGGTCCCGTCGAAGACGTGAGCAGCGTCCTGTACCGCCTGCGCATAGCTCGCGTCGGCAGCGAGCATTGCGAACAGGTCGCCGAGCGCAGCCTGCGATTCGACGCGGCAGGAGAAGTGCACGGTTCCGACGGGGAACCCGACACCGAGGTGACCTTGGCGGTGAGCGCCTTGCTGGTTTGGATCCCCTCGATCATGTGCGAGGGCTTGATGGCACGAGTCCGGCTGAAGATGTACATGAGTGCTCCTCGGTAGTAGGTATCGCGCAGTGAGACTGCGTCCCACGACTGTCGGCCGGGCGGGACCGTTGTTCTGTGATCACGATCACAGAACCGGTGTGACTGTTGACCGGGGCGGGGTCGGACCTGCGTTTCCTGGCGACCGGCGATAGGGTGCCCGTCCATATGGCGTCTCATCCCCCCGCTGCCACCATCGGTCAACTTCGCGCGTCCGGCTGGACCTCACGTTCCGTCAAAGACGAACTGCGAGCCAATGCCGTCGTCAAGATCAGGGCCGGTGAACCACTCTTCGAGGGCGTCCTTGGTTACGAGGACACCGTGCTCCCGCAGATGGAGAACGCGATCCTCGCCGGTCACGACGTGATCCTTTTGGGCGAGCGAGGTCAGGCGAAGACTCGGATGATTCGTTCGATGACCGGTCTGCTCGACGAGTGGATGCCCATCGTCTCCGGTTCGGAGATCAACGACGATCCGTACAAGCCGAGCAGTAAGCACGCAAAGGATCTCGTCGAGAAGCTCGGCGAGGACACGGCGATCACCTGGGTGAACCGAAGCGAGCGTTACGGCGAAAAGCTTGCGACCCCTGACACCGCGATCGCGGATCTCATCGGCGAGGTCGATCCCATCAAGGTCGCGGAAGGCCGCTACCTGTCCGATGAGCTGACGCTGCACTACGGGCTGGTGCCCCGAACGAACCGCGGCATCTTCGCGATCAACGAACTGCCTGATCTCTCCGAGCGCATCCAGGTCGGTCTGCTCAACGTCCTTGAAGAGCGCGATGTGCAAATCCGTGGGTACAAGATCCGACTTCCACTCGATGTCGTGCTGGTGGCCACAGCGAACCCCGAGGACTACACGAACCGCGGCCGGATCATTACGCCGCTCAAGGACCGGTTCGGCGCGCAGATCCGTACGCACTACCCGCTAGAAACAGCAACGGAGCGCAAGGTCGTTGCTCAGGAGGCCATGCCGCCAGCCGGTGATGTCGACGTCCGGGTTCCCGACTTCATGGGCGAGATCGTTGCCACGTTCAGCCAGCTCGCCCGTCAGAGCCCGAATGTGAACCAGCGCTCCGGCGTGTCCGTGCGTCTCACGGTGGCGAATCAGGAGACGCTGGTCGCGTCATCGGTGCGGCGTGCGCTTCGTTCCGGTGAGACGCTGGCGGTTCCGCGGGTGAGCGACCTCGAAGCCCTGATGGCGAGCACCCAAGGAAAGATCGAGATCGAGACGATCGACGAGCGCGAGGGCAGCGTCGTCGAGAAGTTGTTGAAGGCTGCGGTGCTCGTGGTGTTCAAAGACGTGTGTCGGATAGAGGATCTCCGCGCCGTGCTCGTCGCGTTCGAGGCGGGCATGGTCATGCACGCGGGAGAGGACCAGACCAGCGCGGATTATGTAAGCGCGCTGAACGTCGCGGAAGCGGAGCCAATGCGCGACGCAGTGCGCAAGCTTGTCGGCGCGAAAGCGTCACCACAGGAACAGGCCAGCGCGATCGAGTTCGTGCTCGAAGGTTTGCACCTGAGCAAGCGCCTCAACAAAGACGCCGCCGGCTCCAAGTCCACCTACCGCGGCCGGTAGCCGGAAACTGTCACACCCCCTTCGTACGCTGTCCACATCTCCCCCGAGTTCTTGCCCGCGCTCAGGCGCGCTCTCAACTTTGGAGAACCATGTCAACTGCGACCCCTGCCAACCTGCCGACCCTTGACGAGTGGATGGGGATGCGTGGCAAACTTGTCTCCGTGCTCGGAGATCAACCTGCTACAACTCTCCTGTCGGTGCTCGCTCCCATGGCCGACGGTGGATTTGCGTCGAACGCCCGGCTCGATGTTCTCGAGATCCGCTCGAATGCTCGGTTTGATCAGGTGGAAGCGAGCACCACTGCCCGGTTGGATCAGCTCGAAGCGCACATGAAGGTTCGCTTCGACCAAGTCGAGGCAAGCACCACTGCTCGTTTCGACCAGCTCGAAGCGCACATGAAGGTTCGCTTCGACCAAGTCGAAGCAACCACAACAGCACGGTTCGACCGGCTCGAAGCGCACATGAACGCTCGCTTCGAACTCGCGGAAGTCCGAACGAACGCGCGGTTTGAGCAAGTCGCGTCCCGGTTTGACCAGGCCGAGGCGAGCGTGGCAGCCCGGTTTGACCGGGCCGAGGCGAGCGTTACCGCCCGTTTCGACCAGGTCGCGGCTCGGTTCGATGAGCAGGAAAGGAGCATGGCCAAGGGTTTCGCACGCGCCGATGAGCGCCTTCGTTCCGAGATCAGCGGAATTCGAAACGAAATGGGCGCGCTTCGGTCCGATTTGGTCGCGGAGATCACACGTTCCGCGTCGGACAACTTGAAGTCGATGCGTGGAATGTTCTTCCAACTTGCTGGGCTCATCTCTGCCGTGGGCGGAATCGTCATCGCCGCCTCCAGGTTCCTCTGACGACTCACCAGTAGCGTCGGAGCCATGGCTTTGACGGGCACCACCAATCGAACCCGAACCCGCCGACTGGCTCTCCTGCTCGTCGGGGTACTCGCGCTACTACTCGGCAACGCCGGACCCTCGCGAGCGTCGGAGCGGCTTGGCGGCGGTGGAAGCCCCTCAGGTGGCGGAGGTGGCGGCTCCTGATGAGTGCGCTGCCCATTTCTGCCACTCGGCTTCCAACGCTTCGGGGGTCATCGATCCGGCGGGAATTCGTTCGCGGAGCATGCGTTCGGCGAAGTGCTGGAGGAACTCGTTGGCGGGTGTCGGAAGGCCGTGGAGACGGCCGAGCAGCACGATCTCGCCGTTGAAGTAGTCGGTCTCGACCGACGAAGCGCCCTTGACGATTGATTGCCAGGTCGAGCCGCCGAGGAACGAGTCTCCTTCGGGAATCGCAAAGCGCATGTCCTTCGCTCGTGCCTTCTGCCGTTCTGCGGTGTCGCCGGTCGTCTCATACGTGACCTCGGCCAACTGGTATGCGCGCTTTGCTTCTTCGGTTGCCGCCGTGACGACACCACCGAAGCGTCCTCCGAACCCGCACGCAGCGTCGGCCGTGTTCCCCAGGTTCACGAGGACCTTGGCGAACTTCTTCACCATGACGGCGGCGTCTGCTTCCGACGACAGGTGTGGAGAAGCGTCGATCAGAGCTGCGAGCTGCATCGCCGTCGCGTCGATGCCGGACGGGTAGCCGCCGACATCCAATACAGCGTTCGTTGGTTCGCAGAGCGCCGTCACCTCGCCCGGCTTTTCGAACTGAGCGGGGAGCTGCACGCACATCGCGTAGACCCGTACGAAGCGTCGCAGTGCCATTCGCTCGTGCTCGACGCCGTTCGTTGCACACACGACCGCCACGTCGGGGTTCCAATCGAGGACGGCGTCGTGGATCGCTGGTGTGTCTTGGGTCTTGGCCGTGATCAGCACCACGTCGTCGGTCCTCGGAGTCAGCTCGCCAAGCGTCTCGACAGCGTCGATGTCGACGACCTCCGTGCCCGTGGCCGTTCGAATTCGCAGTCCCCCGGATTTGATCGCAGCAACGTGGGGTGCCCGACCGATGAGGACGACGTCAGCGCCGCCCTGGCGAAGCCGCCCGCCGATGAGGCTGCCGACCGCACCTGCACCAAACACGATGACACGCATAATGCGAGATCGTAGGGTGCGCGCTCGACGCCGGTGTGCGCGCGCCTCCTGCGCGTGCACGGTCCGGGCCCTGACTGCTTCGTAGCCGCGTGAGACGCATAAGGTCTACCCATGGCACGCCGATTGACCTACTCGAGATGGGACGGCACGCAGGTCGGGTTCGAACTCGACGCCGACGAGGTCATGGCGCAGCTGAACGACGACCTGCTGTACCACGGCGATCTCAACGCGGCGTTGCGCAAAATGCTGCAGGAGGGGTTCAAGGACCGCAACGGTCAAGACGTGTCGGGTATCCGCGAGCTGCTGGAGAAGCTGCGTCAGCGCCGCGAGGACACCCTCGACAAGTACGACCTCGGCGGCGTCTACGACGAGATCGCGAACGAGCTGCGGGAGCTGGTTGACCAGGAACGTCAAGCGCTGCAGGACATGGTCGATCAGGCGCAGAAGTCGGGCGACCAACGTCGGCAGGAAACCGCCGAGACGAGCTCCGCGAACAAGAACATGCAGCTCGACTTCCTCCCGCCAGACCTTGCCGGGCAGGTCAAGGAGCTCCAGAACTACGACTTCCAGAGCAGCGAGGCCCAGCAACGCTTCCAGGACCTCATGGAGGAGCTGAAGCAGCAGCTGATGGATCAGCAGTTGAAGCAGATGACGAAGAGCGTCAACGACATGACGCCCGAGGACATGGCCCGCATGAAGGACATGTTCGCCAACCTCAACGAGCTGCTCGACAAGAAGTCGCGCAATGAAGACACCCCCGAGGACTTCCAACAGTTCATGGAGAAGTTCGGCGACTTCTTCCCAGGAGAGCCGCAAAACCTCGAAGAACTACTCGAACAGATGGCCCAGCAGATGGCCGCCGCTCAGCGGATGTTGAACTCGATGACGCCGGAGCAGCGGGCACAACTCCAAGCCCTCAGCGATCAGCTGCTCGAAGACATGGACCTCCGCTGGCAGATCGACCAGCTCGGCCAGAACCTTCAATCGATGTTCCCGCAGATGGGGTGGGGCCAGGGCTACGGCTTCGAAGGCGACCAGCCTGTCGGCATGGGGCAGGCGATGAACATCATGCAGGACCTCGGCAACATCGACTCGCTGGAGAACCTGCTCCGCAACGCGAGCAACCCCGGTGCACTCGCCGACGTCGACTTCGACGCTGCGCGCGACCTACTCGGCGAAACCGGGGCACAGGCTCTTGAAAAGTTAAGCGAGCTTACGAAGATGCTTGAGCGGGCGGGTCTCGTGGAGCAGAAGGACGGCCGTCTCGAACTAACGCCGAAGGGTCTGCGCCGCATTGGTGCCAACGCACTCGACGAGCTGTTCTCGAAATTGGCGAAAGACAAGCTCGGACGCCACGAGATGATCCGCACCGGCATCGGCCAGGAGCGGACGTACGACACGAAGGAGTACGAGTACGGCGACCCGTTCGACCTGAACATCGAGAAGACGATCCGCAACGCAGTTCGCCGCACGGGTGGCGGCACGCCGGTTCGACTCTCGCCCGACGACTTCGAGATCGAACAGACCGAGACGCTGGTTCGAAGCAGCACCGTGCTCATGCTCGACCTCTCGCTGTCGATGCCGATGCGCGACAACTTTCTCAGCGCGAAGAAGGTCGCGATGGCCCTCTACTCGCTGATCAGCTCGCAGTTCCCGCGTGACTTCCTTGGCATCGTCGGCTTCTCGGAGACCGCCCGAGAGATCAAACCCGAGAAGCTGCCGGAGGTTTCTTGGGACTTTGTGTACGGCACCAACATGCAACACGCGTTCGTGCTGAGCCGTCGGATGTTGGCCCGCCAGACCGGTACGAAACAGATCATCATGATCACCGACGGCGAACCAACCGCCCACATCCTCGCCAACGGTGAGCCGTTCTTCTCCTACCCGCCGGTGCGCGAAACGATCAACGCCACCCTTACGGAGGTCGTGCGGTGTACGAAGGAGAACATCACGATCAACACCTTCATGCTGGATGCGACCGGATACCTGAAGTCGTTCGTGGAACGCATCACGCAGATGAACAAGGGCCGAGCCTTCTTCACGACCCCCGAGACGCTCGGCGATTACGTCCTCGTGGATTTCATGGAGCAGAAGCGGCAGATGTCCAAGAAGGTCGGGCGTCGGTAGACCACGTTTCGGTCCTCACCCCGCGTCTGCGGGTGCCCTCCGTGGCCGTCCGACGGGCGATCAGGAGCGAATACAAGCTATTTGCCCTCTGAACAGGGAAATCTTCCGTGAGCCACGAGGTTTCATTTGCGCTGAGCGCGCGAATTGTGGACAATGACAGGGTTGTAATTCCAGTCGTGGAAGTTCGCAGCACCCTCGGTGGCCGATTCGGTCGCCTCGTCGACCTTCGGCGGTGAGGTGTGCGCGGCCAAAGAGCAGCAAAATCGAGAGAGAAAGCGGGATTACCTGTGCAACGAGGACTCACACAGCTCGACGCCGAAGTGCGTGCGTGGCAGAGCAAAGCCAACTGCATGGGGGTCGATCCCGAGCTGTTCTTCCCGGAGCGAGGCGCGTCAACTCGCGAGGCGAAAGAGGTCTGCCGGGGGTGCGTCGTGCGTGATGACTGTCTCGAGTATGCCCTCGCGAATGGCGAGAAGTTCGGTATCTGGGGTGGCCTGAGCGAACGCGAACGTCGCAAGGTCCGTCGCGCCCGTGCCCTCGCCCGACGCGCCCACGAGGCCGTTACCGCGTAACCCGTTTGGATTGCCCCCCTTGCGGGGTAGCATCCCTGCATGAACCTTGGCCCTACCGAGCTCATCATTGTGCTTGTCATTGTCCTGCTCCTGTTTGGCAGTACCCGTCTGCCGAAACTCGCCCGTTCGCTGGGTGAGGCATCAAAGGAGTTCAAGAAGGGCGTCGATGAAGCAAAGGACGCCAAAGACGCTGCGAAGGAAACGGTGAAAGACGCCGTCGACGGCGACTCGCCGACCAAGTCCTGACCCGTTCATTCGGGAGCTGACGCCTTGACCGTGATCGGTACAAGAGGCGCGCCCCGACCCCGTCTGTGCTCTCACCCGTCATTCAGTGGCTGGTGATCGAAAGGAAACCGTGGCCACTCCTCCCCTCACCCTTCCCGCGCCGGCAGACCCGCGCGGCCATGTTCGGGTCCTCTACATGGGACCCGTAGCTCCTCATTGGGACGTACACAGCGACTTCGGCGACCGCAGCCTCATTGAGGAATTCCGGCAGCGCACACTCGCTCGGTTGCAGCTGATTCCGCGCCACGACCCGCAGTTCCGCCGAAACCACGATCGCGTCGTGCATGATGCCGACCGTGAAGCACTCGCGCTCGAATGGGATTACGGGGTCAGGGGCTGAGGCTTCCGTGCCGGAGCGCCGAGCAACTGCACGCGTAAAGAGCGAGACGGCGGCAAGATATCTCAACCGGGAGATTTCATGGCTCGATTTCAACGCTCGGGTCTTGGCGCTGGCGACCGATCCCTCGACGCCGCTTCTCGAGCGAGTGAAGTTCTGCGCAATCTTCGCTGGAAATCTCGATGAGTTCTACGAAGTCCGGGTTGCAGGCCTGAAAGGGCAGGTTGCGGCCGGAATAGCGACTCCGTCCATCGATGGGCTGCGGCCGCGCGAACAGTTGCGGATGCTCGCTGAAGAAGTACGTGCACTTACCGACTCGCATGCACATCTGTTCGTCGACACGTTGCTGCCGGCCCTGGCCACCGCCGGGATCGCCGTCGTGACATGGCACCAGCTCGACGAAACCGACCGCCACACCTTGGCCACGATCTTTTCGGATGGGATCTTCCCCGTCCTCACGCCGCTTGCTGTAGATCCGGGACATCCGTTCCCGTACATTTCGAACCTGTCGCTGAACCTTGCGGTGCTCGTCCGTTCACCGACCACCGGCGACACGCGGTTTGCGAGGGTTAAAATCCCGCCCCTCCTTCCGCGATTCATAGCTCTGGCAGACGGGCGACGGTGGCTTCCTCTTGAGCAGCTCATCGCGGCGAATCTCCAAGTTCTTTTCCCCGGTATGCAGGTCGACGCGTCGTACGCGTTCCGCGTTACGCGTAACGCCGACCTCGCACTTGAAGAGGCCGAGGCCGATGATCTCTTGGCCGCCGTGGAAACCGAGCTGCGACGGCGCCGGTTCGGGCGAGCGGTCAGGCTGGAAATCGTCGATGACACACCTGAGGAAATCGTGGACATGCTCCGCGAAGAGCTGGAACTTCGCGACGACGACGTCTTTCGCCTGCCTGGCCTGCTCGACCTGACATCGGTGTTCTCGATCAGTGGGCATGATCGTCCGGAGCTTCGCGACGAGCCGTGGGTGCCGCGAACGCAGGCAAGGCTGCGAGACGGAGCGGAGGCAGAATGTGATCTCTTCGCCGAAATATCCCGGCGCGACGTCTTGGTGCATCACCCGTATGACTCGTTCGGAACGTCCGTCGAGCGATTCATCGAGGACGCTGCCGAGGACCCACACGTACTCACGATCAAGCTGACCTTGTACCGGACGTCGGGGGATTCGCCGGTCGTGACCGCGCTGATCGACGCCGCGGAACGGGGCAAGCAGGTCGTTGCCCTCGTGGAACTGAAGGCTCGGTTCGACGAGCAGGCCAACATCGCCTGGGCCCGCAAGCTTGAGCGTGCCGGCGTCCACGTGGTCTACGGGTTGGTCGGCTTGAAGACTCACACGAAGGTCGCGCTCGTCGTTCGAGCGGAGAACGACGGACTCAAGCGATATGCGCACATATCAACGGGTAACTACAACTCGGCAACCGCGCGGATCTACGAAGACATCGGTGTGTTCACGGTCGACCCCGATCTTGGGGCGGACCTCACCATGCTCTTCAACTCCCTGACCGGGTTCTCACAACCAGCTGACTATCGGAAGCTGATAGTCGCCCCAACGTCGCTACGTTCAAGTGTGGTTGCCCTTATAGACAACGAATTGCCAACAGCAAACCGCGGCCCCGGCCGGATAATTCTCAAAATGAATTCCTTGGTCGATCAGGCGATCATCGACGCCCTGTACCGAGCGTCCGATGCGGGCGTGCGGATCGACCTGATCATCCGGGGAATCTGCTGCCTTCGTCCCGGTGTTCCCGGCCTGTCCGAAAACATACGTGTACGTAGCATCGTCGGGCGCTTCCTTGAACACTCCCGACTGTGGCGCTTCGACAATGCTGAGGGCGATGGCCTACCCGGCTGGTACATCGGCTCGGCGGACATGATGCCGCGCAACCTTGACCGTCGGATCGAGGCCATTGCGCCCATCCTGGACGGCGTGGCTCGAAGGCAGCTCGACGAGATTCTCGACACATTGTTGGCCGACAACCAGCTCTCGTGGACGCTTGACTCGACCGGGGAGTGGCACCGCGTGATTGCCACACCAGACGATGAAATCGTCAATGCGCACCATCGATTCCTCGCCGCAGCGGTCGCCCGCTCGGAAGCCGGCGACGCGAGCGTGGGTGCGAAATCTTCGGCCACGGCGGTGCGAGGCTCGCAGGACCAGCAAGTCGTCAACTCGTCGACACCTGTTGTTAACCTTGGGATGTGAGGCTCAGCGTCTGATGACTGTCTTTCTTGTTCGTCATGCGCAGGCCGGGAATCGTGCCGGATTTCCATCCGACGACGATCGTCCCCGATCGCTCACCATCGAGGGGCGTCATCAGGCAGCCGAGCTCGCGGGGGTACTCCAGGACCTCGGCGTTACCGACGTGCGATCAAGTCCATACCGCCGATGCGTGGAAACCGCAGCACCTGTTGCCGCACTGCTGAGGGTGCCATTAGTGGAAATGTCGGCGCTCGAGGAAGGGCCGGCTGTCGCGGCACTCGCGCTCGTGCGTGACATCGCAACAATGAGCGCTGTGCTTGTAAGCCATGGCGACATTATTCCGGCAGTACTCGACGCCCTCGCACGCGACGACGGACTTGACCTTGGTCCCGCGCCGCGTTGCCAGAAGGCGTCCATCTGGATTCTGGAACCTGATAGCAGCGGGACGCGGTTTGCGAAAGCGACCTACGTGTCACCGCCCCATTGGAACAAAGGCTGAGGTAGATCAATGGCTCGACATGATTTTGCTGCGGACCTTGCCGAGATCGACGGCAAGGTACGGGAATTGTTTTCCTTGGTCAGCCAAGGACTCGCAGCTGCGACCGATGCATTTCTCGCCGGAGACCGGGAAATGGCTGCCGCGGTCATGGACCGGGACAAGGTGATCGACCAGCTCTACGTCGACATCGAAGAGCTGGTGCAGGTGCAGTTCGCCCTGCAGGCACCGGCGGCAACCGATATGCGGTATCTGCTCTCGATTCTGCGGATCGTTCCAGAGCTTGAACGAAGCGGCGACCTCGTCGAACACATCGCGAAGCGCACCATGCGCGGCGTTGCGGACCAGCTGTCACCTCGTGCGCGCGGGCTCGTCGAGCGCATGGGTCGCGTCGGTGTAGCCCTGTGGGAGGGTGCTGCCAGTACCTACGAGACACGCAAGGCCACCGGCTTCGATCACCTCACCAGCCTCGACGACGAGATGGACGAGCTTCATGTGGCGCTCACCGCGGAGATCGTCGAGTCCGAACTGTCGACGCCGCTCGTGATCGAGGCGGCCCTCGTTGCTCGGTTCTACGAGCGGCTTGGCGATCATGCGGTGAACATTGCGGGACGGATGCGTTACGTGTCGGGCGGCGCGTCAAGCAAGGGTGCTCCCGGCTGATAAAGGCGGTGCGTGCTGAGGAACTTGCGGAACAGAGTTCACCTCTCGTTCACCTTCCGTCAGGGTCCGCGCCACGCAGCGCTGCGACGCTGACCGACGTGAACGAGTTGGCCGTTGGTTCCGTCGTGGCGTCTTCCGATATTCCCCGAACCCTTGCGACGCCGAGTTCGTCGGCGGACCGGGTGTTTCGCGGCATCAGCGTCGGTGCCGCCATGACGAGCCTCGTTGTGATGGCGCTGATCGCGGCCTTCCTGGTGAAGGAGGCGATTCCCGCCCTCTCGAAGGTCGGCTGGCGGTTCTTCACCACGTTCGGCTGGGCACCCGACGACTTTCCCCCGGTGTACGGGATTGGCTCAATGCTCTTCGGGACCGTTGTTGCGGCCCTGATAGCGCTAGCGATCGCAGTTCCTATCTCGCTTGGCACAGCGTTGTTCATCAACGAATACGCACCTTTGCGCTTCCGGAGAGCGTTGGTTACCGGGATCGATCTGCTTGCGGCGATCCCCTCGCTCATCTTCGGTCTTTGGGGACTGTCGTACCTCCAGCCGAAGCTTGACGGACCGGCACAATGGCTGAGCGACTGGCTCGGATTCATCCCGATCTTCAAGACCACGATCCCGATCTTCGGCTCATCGCTGTTCGTGTGCGGCGTGGTGCTGGCCTTGATGATCGTGCCCATCGTGACCTCGATCTCTTGCGCAGTCATGTCAGAGGTACCACGCGTCTACTGCGAAGCAGCGCTTGCGCTGGGCGGGACCAAGGCGGGGATGGTCAAGGAAGTAATCCTGCCGTTCTCCAAAGGCGGCCTGGTCGGGGCGTCGATGCTCGGGCTTGGCCGAGCCCTTGGGGAGACGATCGCCGTAGCCCTGATCTTGTCCAATGACTTCCGGATTCCACACAACGTGCTTTCTCCGGGCGGTGCTTCCGTGGCGGGAACGATTGCGCTGAAGTTCCCGGAGGCAGGGCCGAATG
Source organism: Acidimicrobiia bacterium (assembly GCA_043720395.1). GTDB lineage: Bacteria > Actinomycetota > Acidimicrobiia > Acidimicrobiales > JANYDT01 > JANOYY01. The sequence goes on along the minus strand of JAYSSR010000003.1, from coordinate 16,615 downwards.
GGCGCAGTGCGCTGATCGCAGCAGGGCTCGTCCTGTTCATCGTGACGCTCCTCGTGAACGTGGTCGCCCGACTCGTGGTCAACCGAACGAAGATGCCCGCTGGAGCGAAGGGAGGTCGGACGAGATGACTTCTCTTGACGCCACAAGCACGACTACGCACTCCGCTCCGCGTCGCACACGATCCGTCGGACGCCGGGAGCTGGTGGAGACCTGCGTCCCTGTCGCGATCGCGCTGGTCGGCACAACCGCACTGTTCCTTGCGACGCCACTCGATGGTGGATTCGGATTCGTCCTCGTCGCCCTGGTGATATTCCTCGGTGCCTTCTATGTCAGCGTCAAACGCACTCGCGGTGCGAAATACGGCGTGGACCGGGTGGTCGCTGTGGGAATCACCTGCGCTGCATTGATCACCACGGCACCTCTCGTTCTCATTGTGTGGACCGTTTTACGGCGTGGACTTCCGGGGCTGTCGCTCAACTTCTTCACGGAAACACTCGAAGGCGTCGACCCGAGCGCCGGCCCGAAGGTCGGGGGGGCCCTCCATGCCGTCGCCGGGACCCTCACGCAGGTTGGTTTGGCCACTCTGGTATCTGTTCCGTTCGGCGTGGGAACGGCCGTGTACCTGAATGAAATCAAGGGCCGACTCTCCGGATTAGTTCGCGTGATGGTGGATGCAATGAGCGGCATTCCGTCGATCGTTGCTGGCCTCTTCATCTACACCGTTTGGGTCATCGGTCCGGGACAGGGGTTCTCGGGATTCTCCGCATCGCTGGCACTCGGGATCTTGATGCTCCCGACCATTGCCCGCACGACCGAGGAGATGCTGAAGCTCGTGGATCCGAGTTTGCGCGAAGCATCGCTGGCACTCGGGTCATCGCAGTGGCGAACCGTCATGCGGGTTGTGCTGCCTACCGCCCGCACGGGCATCGTGACGGCCGTCATCCTCGGCATCGCCCGCGTGGCCGGGGAGACGGCACCACTGCTCATGACTGCGTTCGGCAACGATCGCGTTGTCGGACCCGTCAAGGCGATCCGCGAGCCGCAGTCTGCGCTCCCACTGTTCATTTTCCAGCAGTTTGCCCAAGATCACCGCCAGCGAGCCTGGACCGCGGCGCTCGTGCTCATCCTGCTTGTGCTCGTGCTGTTCCTGCTCGCCCGAGTTATCGGTCGCGATCGTTCCAAGAAGACACACTGAAGGGCCCGCATCATGAATAGTGCAACGCTGAACCAAACCGCCATCGACGGCGAATCGCCCCAAGTTGGCACCGAACCCGGGAGTGTCGTGAATCCAACCGAAGCTTTGGAACCGACTCCAGTCGCGCTTCGTGCAGAAGCCGTGTCGTGCTGGTTCGGAAAGCGAAAGGTCCTCGAAGGGGTCTCGCTGGATATCAAGCGTCATTCGGTCGTGGCGTTGATCGGGCCGTCGGGCTGTGGCAAGTCGACGTTCCTACGGTCGTTGAATCGGATGCACGAACTCGTCCCGAGTGCTGGCCTTGCCGGATCGGTGTACCTCGACGGCGTGGACATCTACAGCAACGCACTGACACCGTCGGTGATTCGCCAGCGTATCGGGATGGTGTTCCAGAAGCCGAACCCGTTCCCCGCCATGTCGATCCGAGAGAACGTCCTCGCGGGCCTCAAACTCACCGGCACGAAGGCCTCCGACCCCGTTGCGCTGGTCGAGTGGTCCCTCACCCGTGCCAGCCTGTGGAATGAGGTGAAGGACCGACTCGACACACCAGGCGGCTCGCTCTCGGGTGGTCAGCAGCAGCGCCTCTGTATCGCCCGTTCCCTCGCCGTGAAGCCGCAGGTGCTGCTCATGGACGAGCCGTGTTCGGCACTTGATCCGACGTCGACGCGACGGGTCGAGGAGACAATCTCTGAGATCGCAAAGGACATCACCGTCGTGATCGTGACGCACAACATGCAACAGGCCCAACGGGTTTCAGACACCTGTGCGTTCTTCCTCGCCGAGGAGAATCTGCCCGGACGGATTATCGAGTTCGGGTCGACCGTCGACATGTTCAGTAAGCCGCGCGATTCGCGGACGAACGACTACGTGAACGGGCGCTTCGGCTGAAGGTCGCAAGTCCCGGCGCAGCCGTGTGCGAAATGCACACGAACGAAGGAAACCGCCACACCCAGGCGTGGATTCTTTTCGCTCGTGTGGGTATCACGCATGCGCACCCCGCGGACCGGCGGCCGAAGCATCGTCGTCCTAACGAACGACGAGCACGACCGTTCCCCGGAATGAGTTCGTCCAAAAGTCAGTCGCAAGCCACGGGTGGTAGGCGGATTGTTCATGTTCGCGGGTGAGGCTCGTGCACGTGAACGCACGTACTCTCGCCCCCGGACTTGGCAGAATTCTCCACGGTATCGATGACCTGATGCAGCTCCTCGCAGTTGGCCATGCCGACGTTGGAGGCAATGGTGAGAACGTGGACCTGTTGAGTCATGCCCTGCAATGTGCCGACCTCCTTGCATCCCAGTTCCCCGATGACATCGAGCTGCAGGTTGCAGGTCTGCTTCACGACATCGGCCATCACATACCGTTGTCCGGGCTTCGGGAAAGACTGAGCGATCACGAACTCGCTCACGGTCGGGAGGGCGCTCGCGTTGTCCGGCCATTGCTCGGGCCACGAGTCGCTGAGCTCGTCGAGCTGCACGTTCCAGCAAAGCGCTATCTCGTGTCGGTCGAACGTGGATACGGCGAAGTGCTCTCTCAAGGAAGCATCCACACCCTTTCGCGTCAGGGCGGTGCCATGACCGACCACGAGGCGACGTCGTTCCTGGCTAACCCGGGCGCCCAAGCGGCGATCAAGCTCCGGCGGGCCGACGACGGGGCGAAAGTGCCTGGACGGGCAACGTCCTCCCTCGTGAGCTGGTATCCGGTGCTCGTGCTGTTGGCGAATGCCTCGGGGGACGTCGGACATCCGGCGGGTAGGACCGCAGCAGTTCACCGTTGACCGGGTGATCGAGTACCTCCGGTGATCGAGTACCTCCGGGCTATTGCGGCCAGGGCAACCGCCAACATCGTTCGCATTCACCAACGTGGACCAGGCCAGACAGCTCAGCGCAGACGTGAACGGTCAGACGGTGCCAGTCGGAACACTTCCGTCCGGGTGACGGTCTGCCCAAGTTCAAATGAATCGAAGTCGCACGGCGGGCGATCGTCTGAAGCGTCGGTAACTACAACTGCAACGATGACATGTTCCCCTTCGCGGACGGGTAGCGCAGGGAAGTCGTTCACCTCATCGAGAGTGACGAGCAACGCAATCAGTCGGTCGTTGTCCATCGATCGGCTGATCACCGAAGTCGCAGCAGTGGTTGCCGGTGCCTCTAGGTGGAGCGTCACCACATGAAAGCCCCGTGGTCGGCTGGCGCTACGTTCAGCTAACGGGAACGAGTGTCCGGGTACTGGGGCGAGAAGGAGCACGTTGTCCGAGTCGATCATGGTTGCGTTTGCCGTGTTGCGGTGCTCAGCCCAGCACGGTCCTCCGTAGAACGCTGCCAGTGCAGCCCGTCGAGAAGCCATGTCGGTGAACCCTCGGAACCACAGGAACGTGTCGGGGTGATCGTCGTCGCGGAACTGGCCGAGTACTTCGATACCGAGGGATTCTTGGGTCTCGAGGAATTCGGCGTCAAAGAGTTCGATGAGGGTGTCGCGTTGGCCGGGATGCAGTAGGTACCTGCGAAGCTCGACGACGTTGCTGTGCAAAACGTTGGTTGATCTGTTCTTGCTCATGATCGTGTGAACTCCGTGATCCAGTCGTTTCCACTTGCCAGCTTCGCACGCGCTTCGCTATTCGGTGCCGGGCCAGGGCTGCTGCAACTCAGAGCAACGTTGCAGCGAGGGCCGCGACGGCACTGCGTTCGCACGACGTGAGCCGGACGCCACCGAAGCACGGTTGGCCCCGGAACGCTTCAAGAAGAATGGCGAGCCCGTTGTTGTGTTTGGAGAGGTACGGCGCGTCGATCTGATCACGGTCGCCGCAAAAGACGATCTTCGTTCCCTCGCCGACGCGCGTGAGAATCGTCTTCACCGTTGTCGGCTCAAGGTTCTGGGCCTCGTCGACCACGATGAAGCTTGACTGAAGGGTTCGTCCTCGAAGGAAGGTCACTGACTCCATGGTGAGCTTGCTCCGATCCGTCAGCTCGTCGATGATGTCGCGAGCCGCGAGGTAGGAACGACTATCGGTCAGCGCAACGATCGCGTCATGGATCGCCGACATCCAAGGTTCGAGCTTCTCATCGAGCGAACCCGGCAGGAACCCGAGGTCGGCCTTTCCGACCGGCACGATCGGGCGGTACACGGCAACTCGTTCGTAGCGGTGTGGCCGCTCGACAACCTGTTGGAGCCCAGCCGCCAGTGCGAGCACGGTCTTCCCCGTTCCGGCGATCCCGTCGAGGGCAACGACCGAGACCGTCGGGTCGAGCAGAAGTTCGAGCGCGCCGCGTTGCTCCTTGGAGCGAGGACTCAGGCCATAGGCATGCTGAGTGGAGGGGAGCACCGAGAGCGCTTTGCTGTGGCTTCGGACCAGAACCGAAGAACTTCCCGAACGAAGTACCGCAAACGAATTCTCAGTGAGGTCGGCCACGGCCCGGTCTTCGAGGTCCAGATCGTCGAAGCGTAAGGAATGCGAACTGCCGAACAGTCTTTCGACGAGTCCGCTCGTCACCTCGATCGTCGGCCATCCTCCCGATTCTTCGTCGTGTTGGTTCAAGCGATGGCGAACGTGCTCCGCTGCTTCGAAACCCAGCTGCGCTGCCTTGATCCGCATGGCCGTGTCATTGGTGATGACCCGGACGTCGGCACCTTCAAGGCGAAGGCCACAGCATGCCGCCAGGATGCGGTTGTCCGGCTTGGACTCGTCAAGCCCCACGTCTCGGATGAGCTGAAGGTGAACACCGTTGGTCTCGACTCGAACCGACCCGCCGTTCGGTAGTTCAATCGGCCTTCGAATATCGCCGGCATGTTCCGACCGGAGTGTCTCGATGGCGCGAAGGGCAGTGCGTGCTGCGGCACCGACATCGTCACGTCGCGTCTTGTGGCCGTCGAGTTCTTCAATCACGATCAAGGGCACGACGAGGTCTTCGCCGGCGAAGCAATGGAGTGCCCCCGGATCGGAGACAAGGACCGAGGTGTCCAAGACGACGGTGCGGCGGGGCGTTGAATCAGACACTCGGTCTCCTACTTGGTGGGGTGTCGTCGAACATTGCACTTCCCGCTCCAGCCAACACGGATGGTCAGCGAGTGTTCATGTCGCCGTCGTCGTCCGGATGGATCGTCAGCAACGCAACCGGACTCAGAGCAGACGCTTCCGGATGAACGCTCCGAGCTGTTCGAGGCTGAACACGACGACGAAGGTCGAGATCACGAACGCCCCGACCGTTTGGAAGGGGTTCGGCAGGAATCCGGTCTGAGTGAAGAGATAGCCGACGCCGACCCCGGCGACCGTGCCGAGCAGGATGCCGCCGCGGACGCAGACATCCAGGCAGTACACCGCGTTCGACACGATCATCGGAACGGCCGATGGAACCACGGCCCCAATCACCTCCTGTGTGCGGGTTGCTCCGGCGGAGCGAAGTGCCTCTTGCGGTCCTTCGCCGACACCCTGAAGGTCATCGGCAGTGAGCTTGGCGATGAATGCGAACGAACCGATTGCCATGGCCGCCGCTGCGGGAAAAGGCGACTGCAGCCCGAGCGCTGACACGAAGAAGAAGACGAGAGCGATGTCCGGAAGGCTCCGCAGACATACGAGGACGGTACGAAACGTCCACGACACCCAACGATTCGGCGACGTGGAACGAGCCACGAGGAACGCAACGGGGATCGCTGCCGCCACCGCCATAAATGCGGCCCCCCCAGCAATGGTCAGCGTGTCGCGCCAGGCGCTGGTCCACGCGCTGTGCCCAGTCACGACTTGGCCTTTGAGCAAGTAGCCAACGGTGTCCCAGCGCGGCCAGTACTTGGTGATCTGCCCGAATGCGGTGGCGGGGATCGCGACAAACTGCGGAACCGAGAACGAGAATCCGAACGGGCGAACCGACTTCAAGCCGAAGAGTCCGACCTGCCACATGCACCAAAGCCACATCAGCGCGCCGCCCCAGACCACGCCGAACAGCACGCCGCGCTCGCGCGTCAGAGGCGGTCGCAGCGCACGTTCCGCAGGCGAACTCCTTTTCGAGGACAAGCCGTCACGTGACTCGAGCGATAACCGGTGTTCGACTCCATGTAGATGGCGGCGCAACAGGTTCGAGAATATCTCGACGATCACGATCACGGCTGCGAGCGAGAGCGCAGTCGCCATGCCGAGCGGGTACCGGGTTGCGTTCTTGAGGTCGCTCTGCAGCAGGATGCCGATGCCGCCGGCACCCACGAACCCGAGCACTGCGGAGGCGCGAAGGTTGATGTCGAAGCGATACACAATGTTGTTGATCCAGCTCGGCACGACCTGCGGGAGCACTGCGTTGTAGATGACTTGGAGTCGCGTGGCGCCGGCTGCACGAGCGGCCTCGACCGGCTTTTCGTCGATCTCCTCGATGCGGTCCGCCAGCAGCTTCGCGAGCATGCCAATGGAGTGCACCGCGAGCGCAAGCACACCGGCCTTCTCCCCGATTGATGCAATCAGCACGAACACTGTCGCGAACACGATCTCGGGCGTCGCCCGGCAGAAAGAGATGAGGGCCCGTGTGATCGTTGCGACGAGGCGGTGGGGTGAGGTGTTGCGCGCCGCCAGGAAGCCGATAGGGAACGACAGCGCAGCGGCAAACCCTGTGCCCGCCCACGCCATGATCAGAGTGCGAACAAGCTGCGTCGCTGTCACACTCCATTCACTGCGAGCGTCTAATCCTTGCGAGTTTGTGCTTGTGAACGTCGGGGGCAGGGCGCGGCTCAGATACCCGTCGGAGCGGAACAGGCCACGTGACAGCTCCAGTGGGGCGAAGTGGAGGGAGCGCAGTAACGCCAGACCTCCGACGAGGAACCCGGCGGCGAGCACCAGCCGCGTGACACGCTGGGAGTCCCACGGCGGATTCAGACGCCGTTCCGCGGCGGGGCGGACCACCACGCTCACGAGGCGACGCCGGCGGTTTCGAGGAGGTAGCGCTGACGACCAGCAAGCGCAACGTCGAGCTGCGACAGTTCGTCCACGGTCGCGCCGACCTCGCGGTACACCTTCATAGCCTCGGCCGTGTCGAGCTCGAACGTCGGGCGATCGAGCACTTTGACGCCATCACGGAGCCCGATGACACGCGTGGAATAGTCGAGCGCGAGGTCGAGCTGGTGAAGGCAGCAGATGACCGTGAGGTCGTCCTCGCGGCAAACCTTGGACAGCAGCTCCATCACGGAGCGGCTCGCTTCGGGATCGAGCGACGCGACGGGCTCGTCGGCCAGTACAAGGCTTGGCCGCTGCATCAGCATGCGCGCAATGCCGACACGCTGCTGCTGGCCGCCCGACAATGTGCCTGCTCGCTGGAACAGACGATCACCAAGGCCGACGCGGTCGAGGGTTTCGGCAGCCTCGGTCCGCAGTGACTTCGAGTAGGTCAACGCGCCATAGCGCGGGCCCCGCACTCGACCGAGCGCGCCTGTCAGGACGTTGTCCATGACCGACGCGCGCAGCACAATGTTGAACTGCTGAAAGACGAAGCCGACGTTGCGCCGCAAGGCACGGAGCTCCCTGCCCCGAGCCTTGCTCACGTCAATGCCAAGGACCTGCACCTGGCCCGCGTCCGGACGGTGGAGCCCGTTCAAGTGACGCAGCAGGGTCGACTTGCCTGACCCCGAGAGACCGATCAGGGCACAGAACTCACCGGCTTCGACGGACAGGTCAACCGAGTCGAGAGCGGTGACGGGTGACGGACCGCCGAAGCGCTTGGTCACCTGGAAGAGCTCCACGGCAGACATCGTGTTCATGGTTCCTTCGGTTTCGGGCATTCGGGGGCGGGTCATCGAGAACGTTGCGTCAGACAGCACGAGCTGAATATGTGTGCGCTCACTTCTTGGCCGGACGACACGAGGCCGGCGCGCCGGGAAGTTTGCAAGCCTCCGCGATCGGCTTCATCCATTCGTCGTTCGTCTGGGCGACCCAGGAACCGTTCTGCGTACCGTTCAGCACACCGGGGCCGCACTTCGGAGCAGTCGCCGGGCAGTACCCCTTCGCCTGAAGCCAGAGGGCGTCAATTTGCGGGACCGCGTCGGCGAGCTTCTTGAACAATGCTGGCGGAAGGTCGCTGCGAACCGCGATCGGCGAATTCGGGATCGGTTTTGATTTCGCGACGATCTTCAGGTCGCTGCCCTTGACCGAAGCGGCAGCGCCCGCCGGCGTGGTGGCGATCGTGTCGAACGCGAAGCCCGCGTCGCATGAACCGTTCACCACGCCAAGGATCGCCTTGTCGTGCGCACCGGCCACGACGTTGGTGATGTCCTTCTGTGCGTCGATGCCAGCGTCGAAGAGCATGAGGTATGGGTACAGCGTGCCGGAGGTCGACTCCGGATCACCGAAGCAGACCTTCTTGCCCCTCACGTCGGCGATCGAATTGATGTCGCCGCGACCGGCCTTGGTGAACAGGAACGCCTGGTACGTAGCCGCGCTGCCAAAACCCGAGTTGTTGATGGCGACGCCGCGGATCTTCGCCCCCGCCTGCGTCGCGATGTAGTACGAGAGCGGGCCGTACGACGCGATATCGACCTTCCCGGCGAGCACGCCCTCGGTCACACCGGCGTAGTCGGTCGACGCGACCTGCTCGATCGGCAAGCCGACCACATCGGAGAGCGCCTTCACGAACGGTGCCCAGTTGGTGGCCGTCGCAACGGCGTTCTCGGCAGGAACCGGTGCGAACACCAGCTTCGTCGGGTTCTTCACGAATGCTGCCGTTGTCGGTGTAGCCGTGGTTGCCGGCACCGTCGTCACCGCTGGGGAGGTCGACGGCGCGGCGGCGGCTGTGGGTGCCGCGGCCCAGACGAGCTTGCTCCCCGTTCTGGCGCACACAAGTGGTCCCGAGGAGAGACCGGCTTTCGTACAGGTCTTTCCTGCGCTAGCGCGGGTCACCGCGCGGGCACTGGTCGCGGCCGTTAGTACGGCGAGGGAAATCGCAGGAATCGAGATGGTGAGAAGTCGCTTTATGTTCATGACGTCCTTCGAGGATTGTCGTGTGAGGCCGGGCAGGACCGTACGGGTGCAACGTGAACGGGGGCCCTCGTGCTTGCGAACCATGCGTGAAGTTCGCAGCACGAGAAGGCGGCGTCGTGCCTGTGGTGCTTTCAACGCAAAACGCAACGAAGCCAAGACGCTGCGCGTTTGCTGGGCGGAACGGACCACAAAGGGAACAGCTGGTCACGCTGACCCGACGCGATGGGCAAGTCTCGGTGAACAGATGGTTCGGCTGGCCGGATTCGCTGTCTCCACCCTTAGGGTCACCCACATGACTGATACGCACGAACGAAGGCACTGGCTGCGCGTCCTCGCCTGTGCTGCGCCGGCCGAGCTCGAAGACGTGCTCGGCCAGTACGACCCGGAGGCGATCATGTTGCGCCCGACCGAGGTGGGCTCGGCGCTCGTCACGGGAAGGGTCGGCGCGACCGGTGCTCCGTTCGCATTTGGCGAGACCACGGTGACGCGCTGCGTCGTACAGGTCGGTGGTCAAATCGGCATCGGCTACGTCCGCGGCCGCGCACCGGAACACGCTCGGCGGGTCGCGGTTGCCGACGCCCTGCTGCAGGGCGACGCCCACGACGAAGTCCACACCACCGTCGTGGCCCCGCTCGTTCAGGCGCAGGCCAAGCGGGACACCGACCGGAGGGCCGACGTCGCGACCAGCCGTGTGCAGTTCGTGACCATGGTTCGGGGCAATTGATGCGGGCTGCGTCCCCAGAACTCGCCAAGAAGGTGAGCGAAGCGACTTGCGCGCCGCGAAGCGTGCTGCCCGGCTTCGGGGATCCCGTGGGCGACTCGCAGTCCACGTTCCGTGCGGTGCTCGCCGCACTCGCCGAGCCGGCGATCATTCGCACTATTGACGCCGAAGTTCCCAACATCGGCCTCCCTTCCGCCAGTCTCGCAATCCTCCTGGCACTCGCAGACATCGACACGCCGTGTTGGGCGTCCGAGGAGGTCGGTGCCGGGGTGCGCGACTATTTGCGGTTCCACACCGGCGTGAGGTTCGTGGACGACCCGGCCATCGCATCGCTCGCCGTTGTGGCGTCGCTGGCGACTATGGCCCCCCTCGACGCATTTGCACCGGGCACCGCGATTTCACCGGAGACCTCGGCAACTGTGATCGTGGCCGTCAAGGATCTCACGAGTGGAGCGAAGGTGCTCCTCGACGGCCCCGGATTCGAGTCGCCACGCGAACTCGCACCAGCAGGATTTGACGATGCCCGCTGGGACGAGGTGGCAGCGAACAACCTGCGGTTCCCCGCCGGCGTCGACCTGCTGATCGTGACCGGCAACAGCGTTGTGGGGCTGCCACGGTCCACACGTGTCATCGCCCGGGTAAACGAACCGGCGGTCTCTTGATGTACGTCGCGACAAAGGGCGGCGAGGGTGCAATCGACAACGCACACCGGCTGCAACGTGAGCGTCGCCGCCCGCGCACGGGCACGACAGCGATCAGCTCGGAGCAGATCATCGATCAGCAATGGCTCGCGGTTTCGCGGGTGATGACCGAAGGATCCGTCTACGACCCCGAGCTTGCCGCCTTGGCGATAGCGCAGTCGCACGGCGATCTCGGGGAGGCCGTGTTCCTCGTGCGTGCGTACCGCACCACATTGCCACGCCTTGCAGTCACGCGTCCGGTCGATACCTCGGCCATGCACGTCGACCGTCGAATATCGGCGTCGTTCAAGGACGTCCCGGGCGGTCAAGTCCTAGGACCGACTTTCGACTACTCGCATCGCCTCATCGATTTCGACGGCGCTTCGATGCCGTTCGAACCGGGTGCAACTGTGACTCCGAACAGAGTCGTTGATGAAGCGGGAGACCAGGACGATCATGCGATCGCTCGCCTTCCCCGCGTGCTCGACGTGCTTGATCGTGAAGGCCTTATCGAGGTTGCCGGCATCGCGGACAGCGACGTTCTCGCCGACGACCTCACCCGTGCGCCGTTGGCGTTCCCTGCAGAGCGGCCGCTTCGATTGCAGGCGTTGGCACGAGGTGATGAGGGCTTCCTGCTCGGCCTCGCTTACTCGACGCAGCGCGGCTTCGGCTCGACGCACCCGTTCGTGGGCGAGATCAGAATCGGGCGCGTCGACGTGGAGGTCGTACCCGACGAGCTCGACTTCCCCGTGGTAATCGGCGAGATCGAGATCACTGAGTGCGAGATGATCAACCAGTTCAAGGGGACCGCCACGACCCCTCCGCAGTTCACGCGCGGCTACGGCCTCGCGTTCGGGCAGTGCGAGCGTAAAGCGATGGCGATGGCACTCGTGGACCGTGCGATGCGGGCCGAAGAACTCGGCGAGAGCGTCAGTGCCAATTCGCCGGCGCAGGACATCGAGTTCGTGCTGAGCCATGTCGACAGCCTTGAGGCCTCCGGATTCGTGCAACACCTGAAGCTGCCGCACTACGTCGACTTCCAGTCAGAGCTCGTCATGCTGCGTGCTCTGCGTGACGAGTGGGAAAAGGCGAGCACGCAATGAGTACCGGTTACAACTTCGCCTACCTCGACGAACAGACGAAGCGCGGGATGCGCCGCGCGATTCTGAAGGCGATCGCGGTTCCGGGCTACCAGGTGCCTTTCGCCTCTCGTGAGATGCCCCTCCCCTACGGATGGGGCACGGGCGGCATCCAGTGCACCGCGGCGCTCCTGGGCCGCCACGATCTGCTGAAGGTCATCGATCAGGGTTCGGACGATACGACCAACGCCGTGTCGATCCGTAGCTTCTTCGCTCGTACCGCCGGTGTCGAGACGACGGAAGCGACCGAGGAAGCCGACATCATCCAGACGCGCCATCGCATACCGGAGATGCCGCTGCGAGAAGGCCAGATCATCGTGTTCCAAGTGCCGATCCCCGAACCGCTTCGCTTTCTGGAGCCTCGGGAGCAGGTCACCCGTGGCCTCCACGCAATGGCGGACTACTCGCTGATGCACGTCCGCCTGTACGAAGACATCGCACAGCAGGGTCGCGTCACGAGCGCCTACTCGTATCCCGTGATCGTGAACGGGCGGTACCTCATGTCGCCGTCACCGATCCCGAAGTTCGACAACCCGAAGCTCGATCGCTCCCCGGCTCTGGCCATCTTCGGCGCCGGGCGCGAGAAGCGCCTCTATGCCGTTCCTCCGCACACCTCAGTCCGCAGCCTCGACTTCGAGGACCATCCGTTCACGATCGAGCGCTGGGATCAGTCGTGCGGCCTGTGCGGGGTCTCCGACAGCTTTCTCGACGAGATGATCGTCGACGACCTCGGTACGCGCCTGTTCGCATGTTCTGATTCCCATCACTGCGCGTCCAACCTGGCCGCCGTCCCCGACGAGGTTCTCGCATGACGTCGCCGATCCTTTCCGTACGCGCGCTTACTAAATGCTACGGGTCCCGAATCGGTTGCCAGGACGTGAGCTTCGACCTCTGGGCGGGCGAAGTGCTCGGCATCGTCGGCGAGTCGGGATCGGGCAAGACCACACTGCTCGCCGCGTGTTCCGGACGCGTCGGCGAGGTTAAGGGTTCCGTGAGGTTCACCGACCGCGCCGGGTGCCCGACGGAGATCACCACCGCCGACGAGGTGGAACTGCGCAGACTGGGCCGGGAGGAGTGGGGCTTCGTGACCCAGAACCCGCGTGACGGCCTTCGTCTGAGCGTGTCCGCCGGTGCAAACATCGCCGAGCGTCTCATGGACCTCGGCTCGCGCCACTACGGATCTCTACGAGCCAACGCCATCGAGTGGCTCGACCGCGTCGAGATCTCCGCCGACCGTGTCGATGATCGTCCGCTTCAGTTTTCCGGTGGCATGCAACAGCGACTCCAACTGGCGCGAACGCTCGCTCCCGGGCCGCGGCTCGTATTCCTCGACGAACCGACCGGCGGTCTCGACGTGTCGGTCCAGGCCCGTCTGCTCGATCTGCTCCGTGGACTCGTGCAGGAGCTCGGTCTCGCTGCCATCGTGGTAACCCACGACCTGGCGGTCGCTCGACTCCTCGCCCACCGGCTCCTGGTGATGCAGAACGGTGATGTCGTCGAGAGCGGTCTCACCGATCGTGTCCTCGACGATCCGCAGCATTCGTACACCCAACTGCTCGTCTCTTCGGTGCTGGTCCCGTGATCACCACCGGTGTTCTCGGCACGTCCACGAACACCCCGACGGGCGAACCGTTCGACGATCCGTCGGCGCGCATCGTGGTTCGCAACGTCCACAAGACGTTCACCTTGCACCAGCAAGGGGGCACACGCCTTGCCGTCCTCGCCGATACCGACCTTCGCGTCGATGCCGGCGAGTGCCTTGTGCTGACAGGCCCGTCGGGTGCCGGCAAGTCGACGCTGCTGCGCTGCCTCTTCGGCAACTACGGGCCCAGCAGTGGCCAGGTGTGGGTGTTTCACGAGGGTTCGTGGGTCGATGTCGCAAGCGCTGCGCCGAGCGTCGTGCTCGCCGTGCGTCGCCACACGGTGGGTTGGGTGAGTCAGTTCCTGCGTGTGATCCCGCGTGTTCCGACGATCGACGTGGTCGCCGAGCCGGTATTCGCGCAGGGTCGGTCCCGCGATGAAGCGCTCGCCCGCGCGGCGGACTTGCTGCGTCGGCTGAACGTGCCGGAGCGATTGTGGCCCCTTGCTCCGGCGACTTTCAGCGGTGGCGAACAGCAGCGCGTCAACGTCGCCCGGGGCCTCGCTGCAGCACACCCGGTCCTGCTCGTAGACGAGCCGACGGCCTCGCTCGACGCGGCCAACCGTGACGCCGTCGTCGAACTGCTCAACGAAGCACGGTCCCGCGGTGCCGCCCTCGTCGGCATCTTCCACGACGGCGAAGTGCGCGCCCGCGTGTCGAGCCGCACGCTGAATGTCGCTGCGCTGATGCCAGCCCATGCGACCCGCAAAACGCCGAGTCCACCGGCGCAGACCAAGAACGGGGCTGACGAATGCCGAACACCACCCAAATGATCCTCACGAACGTGGATCTCGTGCTTGACGACGACATCGTTCGAGGGACCATTACCTTCGCAGGCGACCGTATTCTCGATGTCTCCGAAGGGCGCAGTCACCTTCCGAGCGCACACGACGGTGATGGCGACCTCGTCGTCGCGGGTCTTGTGGAAATTCACACCGATGCCCTCGAGTGGCACCTCCGTCCGAGACCGCAATCGCTCTGGCCAGCCGGGCCAGCGGTAGCCGCGCACGATGCGATGCTCGCCTCGTGCGGTATCACGACGGTGCTCGACTCGTTGTGCGTGGGGGACCTCGGCGGCGACGGCTTCCGCCCGAACGCGCTGATCGGGGCGATCGATGCGATCTCACGCGCGCACGCCAATGGGGCAACGCGCATCGACCACAAGCTCCACTACCGCTGCGAGGTCGCGGACCCTCGGACGCCTGAGCTCTTCGAGCAGATCCTGAGCAACCCGCTTCTCTGCCTCGTGTCGCTCATGGATCACACGCCCGGCGGCCGCCAGTACACGGACCTGGACGGGTACAGGCGTTCGGTCACGTCGTACGGACACACGATGACCGAGATCGACGAACGTATCGAGCGCCTTCAGCAACGTCAGGCCGAGTTCGCTGTGCCGAATTGGATTCGTCTGTCTGAGCTCGCGCAGGAACGAAGACTCCCACTCGCAAGCCATGACGACGCAACACTCGAGGACATCGAGCTTGCGGTTCGAAGTGGCGTGTCGATCTCCGAGTTCCCGACGACGGAGATGGCCGCGACCGCAGCGCATGCCGCCGGGCTGCTGACCGCTGCCGGTGCCCCCAATATCGTTCGCGGCAGCTCACATTCGGGCAACGTCTCGGCATCCCATCTCGCTGGCCGAGGTTTGCTCGACATCATCACGAGCGACTACGCGCCTTACTCGCTGCTGCACGCTCCGTTCGTACTCGCCCACGCAGGGGTGATGCGCCTCAGTGACGCCATCTCGCTCGTCACGTCCCGTCCGGCTGAAGCGGTTGGACTCCACGATCGGGGACGTCTTGCCGTCGGCCGTCGCGCCGATCTCGTCCGGGTGAAGGTCATCGACGACACGCCGGTGATCCGCAGCGTCTACTGCGCAGGCCGACGCGTCGGCTGAGCGAGGCGTGTCGCACGCAGTCTGTGTCGACGCTCCCTCGCAGGGGCCTTGGGCGGGTGAGCCGAGGATGGCGGCGATGAGTTCGTCGGCGAGCTGTGGTGTCGCGGCGACCACACCACTCCAGCGTCTGTGAAGGTCAAGGTCGAATTCCACCGGTCGGCCGCGCGCATCGATCACGACTCCGCCGACCGTCGGAAGCAGCACGGCTGCAGCGGCGAGATCGACGAGGCGGTGCGTGTCGCTTCCAGCGTCGGCGAACGCGTCCGTCGAACCTTGCAGCACGAGCATGGCTTCGAGTGTGGTGCAGCTGAGGATCCGGACGCGGGCGGCGCGTTCGGCCACGCGCCACCAGTGCTCCCGAGTGTGCGGGCGCGGGCGCAGTAGCGAGACGGCGGCGCCGTCGAGCTGACGCCGTCCTGTCGTCGCCCACGGTCCGCCGATCACGACGCGACCGTCGGCGCTTCCCGCCCACGCGCGTCCGGTCGCAAGCCACACGGTTGCGGACTCGACGAACCGAGTGTCGATCGCGAGTGCGGCGCTGAAACAGGCAAGCGGGATCCCGGCCGCAGCATTGGCCGACCCATCGACGGGATCAACAACGAGCGTATAGGCCGAGCCTTGGTCGACGAAGCCGATCTCCTCCGAAAGCACGTTTACGCCGAGCGCGGCGACCGCTTCCACGATCGCCTCCTCGACCACGGTATCCACCCACATCGTTGTGGTGCCGTCGGCTCCGACGCCCATCGACCGCTCAAGTTCCGCACGGGTGTGCGAGACGAGGACGGTATCGAGTGCGCCCATGGCCGCCGCCGCTGCTGCGCCGAAGGCCGGATGAAGCTCGTGCAATGTTGCCCGGACGCCTTCTTCGCGAGCGGTGGACAGAGTCGTTTCGACGCTCATGGCCGAGCGGCCGGCTGCTGGCGAGCCACGGTGACGGGCACGGGCACTTGATGGGTGAGCTTCGAGTACATGACCACGACGACCAAAAGCGTCACAACGATCGAGAATGCCGTCACGATGAGACGTTCTGCTGTGTCGTCGGATTTCCTTGACTGTGCCACGGCTCTCCTTGGTTTGATCTGTCGAGCGGGGACCATGGCGTGGCGAGTCGGCGAACTGGCGGCGTACCCGCCAATACCGAGTGAACACCATCCGAACATCGCGCTTGCCGCCATAGATTTCGGGGATTTGCCCCACTGGGGACTCTCGAAGGCTGATGCAATTTCGAGGGTCTACGGTTCGCACCGCACACACGCCGTGTACGCCGTGTCGTCATCGGCCGTTCACCATCGACCCGTACGGTCGACGGATGTTGCGTCCTGCAAGCTGGACCGAGCCAGCGGGTGTGAGTCCCGTCCGGGTAGGAATCGGATCGCCTGGTAGCAGACCCCGGTTCGTCATCGAG
>JAYSSR010000002.1:0-16038 GCA_043720395.1 Acidimicrobiia bacterium | reverse complement strand
TTGCGGTACAAAAGGCGCGCCCAAACGCACCGCGGACGTACCGGATGTACCGCGACCCTGTATCCGGAGGAACGATGCAAGCGGATACTGGCCGCGGGCGCTGCAAGTGGACGGCCCGAGGGGTCAGTCGATGCGGCGCAGGTTCGCGCGGTAGTCGTGGCCGTTGCGGACGTAGTTGGCCGCGGAGCCGACGATCATGCTCGCGTCGACGCAGTCGGGGCGGATCTTCGCCGGGACGCCCAGCGCCATTGCGCCGCTCGGCACCTCCATGTCGTTGGTCACGACAGCGTTCGACCCGACCAAAGCGCCCGTCCGCACGATCGCGTTGTGCAGCACGACGCTTGCGTTGCCGACCAGCGCACCGCTCTCGATCGTGCACCCTTCTAGGTGCACGAGGTGGCCGATCACGCAGTCGTCGCCGACCCACGTGGGGGCGTGCGGCGTGGTGTGGATGACCGATCCGTCCTGAATGCTCGTGCGGGCACCGATCGTGATCGTGCCGTGATCGCCGCGCAGTACCGCCTGCGGCCAGATCGTGCTCTCGGCCCCGATCGTGACGTTGCCGATGATCGTTGCGTCGGGATGCACGAAGGCGGTCGGGTGAATGTTGGGAACTCGGTCGTCGCCCAATGCGTAGATGGCCATCGGAGGTGTCTATCGCGTCCCGTCCGCGCGGAGCCACCCCTAACCTAACGTGGACGCCGCATGTCCGCACCCACGCCACCCGTCGCACCTCCCCGCCCGACCGAGTCCACGACCCACGGCGACACCCGCGTCGACGAGTACGCGTGGCTTCGCGACAAGGACGACCCGGCCGTCCTCGATCATCTGCGCGCTGAAAATCAGTACACAGAGCAAATGCAGGCGCATCTGGGCGACTTACGGACTGCCATCTTCGAGGAGATCAAGGGACGCGTCCAGGAAACCGACCTCTCGGTCCCCGTCGGCAAGGGCCCGTGGGACTACTACGGACGCACCGTCGAGGGTCAGCAGTACGGCCTCCACTGCCGTCGTCCCCGAGGTGCAGCCGACGACGCCGACGAGCAGATCCTCCTCGACGAGAACGTCCTCGCCGCCGAAGAGGGCGGGGACTTCTTCGCCCTTGGCACGTTCGAGGTCAGTCCCGACCACCGCCACCTCGCGTACGCTTTCGATACCGACGGTGACGAGGTCTACGAGCTCCGCATCCGTGACCTCGTCAGCGGAACCGACCACACCGACGTGATTCCCGAAACGGCCGCGGGCGTGGCCTGGTCGAAGGATGGCGACCATGTCTTCTACACGACGCAGGACGAAACGATGCGCCCATACCGCATGTGGCGTCACGAGATCGGCACGAACAACAACGCCGACGCACTCATCCACGAGGAGACCGACGAGCGATTCTTCATCGGCCTCTCGACCACCGCGACCGACGACTACATCGTGCTGACCTGCGGTTCACAGATCACCACGGAAGTCCACGTCCTGCGAGCGGACGACCCGCTCGGCACCTGGCGTGTCCTTCAGCCGAGAGCCACCGGCATCGAGTACGGCGCAGACCATCACGTCGCAGTCGACGGCAGCGAACGGTGGTTCTTCCTCACCAACGACGGTGCGGAGAACTTCCGCCTCGACCTCGACAACGCGCCCCTGACCTTCACCGACGGTACGCCGGTCACCGACCCGAAGGCGAAGCTCGACGCCTTCGACGTGTTCCGCTCCCACCTCGCCCTCTACGAGCGAGCCGAGGGCCTCGAACGCATCCGGATCGTCTCCCTGAACGACCAAGGTCAGCCTACGAGCAGCAGGGTCCTCACCCACCCCGACCCCGTCCACAGCGTGTGGGGCACGAGCAACGTCGAGGTCGACAACTCTGTCATCCGCTTCGGCTACACCTCGATGACCACACCGTCGGGCACCTACGAGGAGAACCTCGTCACTGGCCAACGCGTCCTGCGCAAGCAGCAGCCGGTACTCGGCGACTTCGACGCTGCACACTACGTGAGCGAGCGCGTCTGGGCGACGGCGAGCGACGGGACCCGTGTCCCCATCAGCCTCGTGCGCCACGTCGGGACCGCCCTCGACAGCACCGCCCCCGGCGTCCTCTACGGCTACGGCTCATACGAAATAAGCATCGACCCGACCTTCAGCGTCGCGCGACTCTCCTTGCTCGATCGTGGCTTCGTGTTCGCAATCGCACACATCCGTGGTGGCGGGGAGATGGGACGCTCCTGGTACACGAGCGGAAAGTTCCTCCAGAAGCGCAACACGTTCACCGACTTCCTCGCCTGTGCGGACCATCTCGTTGACCACCAGTACATCGATCCGACGAGGCTGGCCTGCCGCGGCGGGAGTGCGGGCGGGCTACTCGTTGGTGCCGCGCTGAACCTTGCACCGACCCGCTTCCGAGCAGCGGTAGCCGAGGTGCCGTTCGTCGACTCACTCACCACCATGCTCGACGATTCGCTCCCCCTCACCGAGAACGAGAAGGACGAGTGGGGCGACCCCAATGACCCCGAGTTCTACGCGTACATGAAGTCATATGCACCCTATGAGAACGTCGTAAATGGCCTGTATCCCAGGATTCTGGCAACGGCTGGCCTCAACGATCCGCGAGTCTCCTTTTGGGAACCGGCCAAATGGGTGCAGCGTCTCCGGGAGCGCATGACTGCCGGCGGACCTGTTCTTCTCAAGACGGAAATGGGTGCGGGTCACGGTGGACCGAGCGGACGCTACGACGTCTGGCGCGATGAAGCGTTCGTCCTCGCGTTCCTCATCGACGCGACGGCACCACGCGGCCCTAGCGAGCTGAAGCACCCATAGCGCGAGGCCCGTCCAGGCCCGGAATCGACGCAATGCCGACTGCGATCGCCACCATCACCATGCCTTCCGGCCAGTTCCACATGTACTGATCGAGCAGCAGGGGCGCGAACACACTCACGTAGGCGACGAGCGCGATCCATCGCCGACGCCACACAAGCAGGAGCACCCCAAAGGCATGAAGAACCATGGCCGGAACCGAGAGCAGTCCGGCTTCGGAAAGCGCGGCCATTGGGATCATGTGCGGCGGCTTCGGCACGGGACCGGTCATCCGTCCCTCATCGATCAACGCAGTCATATACCGGCCGACACCCACGCCAACCAACGGGTGGCGTCGGAACACGTCGAGGTTCTCCTCGATGAGGCCAAAGCGGCCATTGGAGACATCGCCGCCGATTGACTTGGCCATTTCCCGCTTCTCGGCCCACCCGCCATGTTCGACGTTGTACGTCGCTGCGACGCCGAGCGACATCGCGGCAACGATGCACGCGACACTTCGACGAGTGGCAGCCGTGCCGAACGCGGCGGCGGCCAGCAGGACCAGCGTCATCAGAACGAGTCCCGCAACGGACACCCGGGCGACGACCAGCATCGCCGTCGAGCCAGCGGCGAACGCGACCGCCGCTGCCCACCGCACTCGGAGGCGTCCGGCGAGCGCGAGTGCGCAGGTGACGCCCATCGCCATCGACACGAATCCCGACAGCAAGTAGCCGTGAAAGAACGTGCCGGCGGGAGCGAGGACATCACCGAAGCGATACAGCGGGTGATGCCGCTCACCGAGGAACCAAAGCCCGAGCGCCCTGCCGGTGGTGAGCTGGAAGACGCCGAGCGCCCACTCGCCCAACGCAAGGCCCGTGAGGATGCCACCGATCGGTCGCGTGACGTCGGCGCGGTCGAGGCTGAGAACGTCGGCGACCACGACCGCAGCAGCGAGACGCACCACGATGAACGCGCCCCGGTCGATTGGATGGAACACGAACGACGCCGCGAGCGCGGCCACGAGCAGCGCGCCGGCGGTCACGAGCAAGGTCGTACGACGCTGCACAAGACGCCGAACCGTCGGCACGATCCCGACGAGGAGCACGACGAACAGGGCAACGTCCACGAGTCCGTACTGGACCATGAGCGAGTACCCCGCCGACAGCCCGTATCCGCGACGATCGGGGCCGACGCCGAGTGGCAGCGTGAACGCGCCGACAGCGACACACATGATCACCGCAGCGGGTGCGAGATTGCCGACCGTGACCAGGGGACGTCGCGCACGAGCGGCTGCGGCGGGTGCCAGGCGCAGCGTCGTATCGAGCGTCGGGTCCATCAGATGATCGTCGTCGCGGCCACCGCCCGACTTGAGCCGTGTGAGGATGGAGCAATGGTGAACGTGCCCGGCCTCATCGGTGTCACGGTGCTGTTCGGGTTGTTGTTCCTCCTGCGGCTCGGTCGCTTCCGACGCATCCGCAGCCGCCGCGGCACGGCCCGCAACACGGCGGCCCGTCGCGCGCACACACCACTGGCTCGCAGGCTCGGGCGGGCGATCGCTCGCCGTCGTAGGTGACCCGTCAGGTGTCGATATCGGCCAGGAACGGCAGCTGCCGGTCCTTCTGCGACAACACCGGTTCACGATCCAGCGGCCACGCGATGGCCAACGTCGGGTCGTCCCAGCGAACACCTGCGTCGTGAGGGCCCGAGTATTCGCGGGTGCACTTGTAGCTCAACACGGCGTCGTCAGACCCGAGGACAACGAAGCCGTGACCGAAGCCCTCCGGTACCCACAGCATCCGGCCGTCACCAGCCCGAAGCTCGACTCCGGCCCACTGACCGTGCGTTGGCGAGTCCATGCGAAGGTCTACGCCGACGTCCCACACCGCTCCGCTGACCGCCGACACGAGCTTGCCCTGGGCGAGCGGATCGCGCTGAAAATGGACGCCGCGCACGACGCCGGGAATCGACCGCGACTGGTTGTCCTGCACGAAGACAGTCGGGAGGCCGGCGGCCTCGAACTCCGACGCCTTGAACGTCTCGTAGAACACCCCACGGTCGTCGCCGAACTGACGGGACTCGACGAGTACGAGTGCGGGAAGGTGAAGCGGCGTAAAGGTGAACGGCATGGCGGTCAGGCGCTCAGGAGCTGAATCGGCCGTAGCCGCCGCGGAAGTAGGCAAGCGGGCCGCCAGCGTCTCTCGCCGCGAGGGCCAGGATGCGACCAACCACGATCACGTGGTCGCCCGCATCGACCTCGTTGTCGATGGCGCAGTCCATCGTGGCCAGCGCGTCATCGAGCATCGGTGAGCCGGAAGGACCGGCCGTCCAGCCGAGGCCCGCGAACTTGTCGTCGACGCGCGAGCCGAACGTTCGCGAAATCGTCTCGCTATCGTCGCCGAGCACGTTCACGCAGAACGAACCTGCGGCCTTGATCTTCGGCCAGGTCGACGACGTGTTGCCGGCGCAGAACAACACGAGCGGTGGATCGAGCGAGACCGAGGTGAACGAACTTGCCGCCAAGCCGACCGGTGCCTGCGAGACCGGATCTATCGCCGTGATGATCGTGACTCCCGTCAGGAAGTGGCCGAGGACGTGGCGGTACTCGGCGGGCGAAATGTCAGGAAACGACGTCATGGGTCCGAAGTCTGGCATGGGCCGGGCTCACTCGGCAGGCTGCCGGTCAGCGCGGCGCTCCTGCGCCAGAGCAAGTCAACGCGTCAACGAGTCGGGCTCGGCGCAAACATGGGACCGACCGAGAACCGCCGCGACAACTGCGCCTTGATCGGCTCGCCGACGAGCACGGAAAGGTTCTCCGCCGCTGCGAACACCTCAATGCCGTGTGCGGCCGCTCGCTTGGCTGCTGCGGCGGTGAGGCAGTCGATCTCCAGGTCGGTACGGCCCGGGTCGTGGTGGAACAGGCACAGCGCCTTGACCCGATTGGCGATCGCAACGTCGACCGCGTAGTCCACGGTGCAATGGCCCCAATGCGCCTTCGTTTCCCAGTCCACCGGCGTGTACTGGGCGTCGTGGATCAGCAGGTCGACCCCGTCGCACAACTCCAGCACCGACTCAGCGATTCCGATCAGCTCGGGCGGCGCTTGATGGTCGCTGATGTAGGCGAGTGAGCGACCTTCCGCTTCGAGGCGATAGCCAACCGTGAGGCCCACATGAGGCACCGGGCGCACCTTGACCTTGACGCTGCCCACGGCGAAATCGTCGCTGAGGACATCGTGCAGGCCATAGGTCCCGCGCAGCTGATCGATCGAAACTGGGAAGTACGGCGGCCGCACAAATCCCGTGAAGAGGTCCTTCACGGTCGTACCGGTATCGCCGGGCCCGTACACATCGAGCCGCGAACCCACGCGGTCCGCCGCGGCGAGGAAGGGCAGCCCTTGTACGTGATCGAAGTGGAAGTGAGTCACGAGCGCAGTGGCTGCAAACGTGCCGTCCAGCGGCTGCGTCCGGCCCCACGCCTGAGCACCGGTGCCGAGGTCGAGCACGATCGGCTCTTCGCCGTCCACGTCGACCGCAACACAGGAGGTGTTCCCGCCATAGCGCGCATTCGGTGTCGTAGGACACGGCGTCGAGCCGCGAACACCGAAGAACGTGACCTTCAACCAAACCCCCGGGAGACTGCGATCGGCGGGCGCCGACCAGCGCAAACACGTGAAGCTGCGTTGCGTGGTCGAAACCATACGGTCACCTGCCCGTAACCTCCTAGCGAATGTGACAAACACCACACAGATTTTCGTATCTCCGACACGCAAGCCGAAGGTTCCTAGTGTGACGCCCGATCACCTGGCGGCTTCCGCAAAACTGGGTCGGGCGGCGTCACGAGAACCATCGCCGAAAATGCATCATCAGGTGTTGCGAAGTAGGTTGCCGGTCATGCCCGATCCGACGTTCGACGCTCCTGCCGATGTCGCGCGAGTGCTCGCTGGCGTCGAAGGCGTGATTGCGGTCGTACGGGCGGAGTGCCCGACGTGCGAGCTGGTTGCACCGGTCCTGGCCGCACTCGTCGGCAACGGTGTCATCCACCGGGTCTACGTGCAGGACGATCCGACGTTCCCGGCCGAGCTCGTCGGATCAGCAGCACTCATCGACGACCTGGAACTCGACGTGAGCTTCCATCTCGACATCGAAACCGTGCCGACCTTGCTGCGCGTGTCGGGCGGCGCAGTTCTCGACACCACGATCGGCTGGACCCACGACTCGTGGACAGCGTTCTTCGAACCCGAATCGATCGACACCCGCGTGTCGTTCCCCGACATGCCTGCCTACCGTCCCGGCTGCGGCTCGGCGACACTCGACTTCGGCATGCACGAGCGTCTCGCCGTGAAGTTCGGTCGGACGCCACTGCGTGCCCGGCGCGTGGAGTTCGCCAGTGCCGAAGACGAGTTCGAAGCTATGTATGGGCGCGGATGGTCCGATGGATTGCCGGTCGTGCCACCGACCGCAGAGCGAGTCATGCGAATGCTCGCCGGAACGTCGCGTGCACCGAGCGACGTGGTCGCGATTGTGCCGCCGAATCTCGTTGAGTGCAGCGTCGAAAAGGTCGCGATCAACGCTGTGCTTGCGGGGTGTCTGCCCGAGTACCTGCCGGTCGTGCTCGCTGCGGTCGAGGCCGCATGCACGTCGTCGTTCAACGCACACGGCCTGCTTGCGACCACGTACTTTGCCGGCCCGGTCGTGATCGTGAACGGGCCGATCGCACGGTCGATCGGTATGAACAGCGGCGTCAACGTGTTCGGGCAGGGCAACCGCGCCAACGCAACCATCGGACGCGCCCTACAGCTCGTGATCCGCAACGTCGGCGGTGGTCTGCCCGGTGGCGTCGACCGGGCAACGTTCGGCAATCCCGGCAAGTTGTCGTTCTGCTTCAGCGAATCCGAGGACGCTGCCCGCTCGCACGGGTGGTCGAGCCTCGCGGAGGA
Source organism: Acidimicrobiia bacterium (assembly GCA_043720395.1). GTDB lineage: Bacteria > Actinomycetota > Acidimicrobiia > Acidimicrobiales > JANYDT01 > JANOYY01. The sequence goes on along the minus strand of JAYSSR010000002.1, from coordinate 8,323 downwards.
GCGCGGCGTACCGGGTGGTCGTTCGGCGATCACGCTCTTCGCCGGTGAAGGGCCGCGTGCGATTGTCGACCAGAAGTCGCGCACAGCCGACTCCCTCGCCCGGAGCTTTGCCGCGTGCCTTCGCACGGTTGGCCACCCCAAGTTGCCACTCGGATTCGACGCTCTCCTGGCCGTGTCGCCGGAACACCTACGTACGTTCGCGTCCGAGGGATGGGACCGAGCGCGCCTGTGCGCTGAGTTGCTGTCGCACCTGCAACTGTCGGCGTCTGAGAATGCCTCGGGAACCGGTGGCGTTACGGAGGGAATACCCGCTGCGGTTGCTTTGACTTTGGGCGACAAGGCACTTCCCAAGTTCCGACCCGACGGTCTGCTCATCGTGCACTGCGGTGGCGATGCCGGCATGTTTTCGGCGGTCCTCGGCGGTTGGGTCAACGGTGTTGAAGGGTCCGAACCAATCACGAAGGAGATCACACCATGGCAGTAGGTCTGGCAATAGGACAGGCAGTAGGTCTGGCAGTAACCGTCCTCGATCCAACCGGAGAGCAAACGCCCGTCGGGCGCACGCTGCAGCCCCGGCTCGCCTCGCTCCAGGGCGTCACGGTCGGGCTCCTCGACATTTCCAAACCACGGGGCAATGTCTTCCTCGACGAGGTGGAGTCGCTCCTCATCGGCGGAGGAGCGTCGGTGAAGCGGTATCGCAAGCCGACCTACACGAAGCCCGCACCCGTTGATCTGCGCCACGAGATTGCCCGTGATTGCGGCGCAGTGATCGAAGCGCTCGCCGATTGAGGCTCGTGTACGTCGTGCAGTGTGCACGACATCGCCGATCTCGAAAACCGTGGCATTCCCGGTGTTTTCGTGGCGTCCAGCGTGTTCATGGAGGCGGCAACAGCGCAGTCAAGTGCCCTGGGAATTACGCCAAATGCCGTCTTTGTCGCCCACCCGATTCAGGACAGAACCGATGACGAGATGCGCGCCCTCGCCCACGACGCCGTCGACGCGTTGGTTCGCGCGCTTACGAACGCCCCGACGATCGGCTGATCGCTCTCGCTGAGGTGAGGTCGGCTTTGGGGCTTCCGCTGCGGGTTCGGGCAGTAGCCTTTGCGGACCGTGATCCGAGCCAACCGCCACCCCCGACGCGCGTTTGCCGCCTTCGCAACGTTGCTGATCGCTCTTCCTCTCGTGTGCTCACTCGACGCCCATGCGGCGTCCAAGACCACCAAGGCGCGGAAGGCGGCCTCCGCGAAGGCAAGGGGAGGGAAGGCCGCGCTGATTGAAACGGTCACGACGGCTCGACCGGCGAAGACTCTCCCGCCAAGGAAGGCGGGTGAGCCTGTCTCCGGCTTCGCGCGCCTGACGGCAGACGAATGGCCGAGCACGTCCGGCTCGGTCGTCGCTGTGTCGACCGCGAAAAGCATTGAGGTGTATCGGACTCCTGCCGATAGATCCGGCGTGCTCCGCTTCGACGCAGGACGCAGTGTCACCGGCCCACTTCGATTCCTCGCGCTCGGGTCGATCGGCGAATGGGTGAAGGTCGCTATGCCTGTGCGTCCAAACGGCACGGTCGGTTGGGTACGTGCTGCGGATGTCCACCTGCAGCGGTCGTCGGTGCGTATAACCCTTGAGCTCGCCACGAACACGCTCCGGCTGTACGACGGCGACAAGCTGACCATCGAAACCAAGGTCGGTGCCGGGACCGGCGGCACCCCCACGCCGACAGGTCTGTTCTTCGTGAAGGAGCACGTCCCACAGGCGAACCCCAACGGTGCGCTCGGCCCGATCGCGCTTGGATTATCCGCGTTCTCGACGGTGCTGAAGACCTTTGCCGGGGGCACCGGCAATGTCGCCATTCACGGTACGAACGCACCGAAAAAGCTCGGCGGCGACGTGAGCCACGGCTGTGTCCGCGTGGCCAACGCCGTTATTACAAAGATCGCCGACCTCGCAGCTATCGGCACGCCAGTCGAGATCGCGGAGAAGTTCAGCGACCTGCCCACGACGCGGCGCACCAGCGCGTGGGTCGACGACCTCGCCGCGTTGCGTCAGGCCGGAGCAGCTTCGCCAGTCGCGGGTGCCGTCGCCACGGGCTCAACCGTGTCAAGCGTGATCGCTGGCGAGTCGATCCCGACCGAGTCGACTACCACGGTTGCCACCGTGTCCACTACTACGGTTGCCACCGCGTCCACCACTACGGTTGCCACCGCGTCGACCTCCGGCGGCTGAGGCGCTGCGTGCTCCTACGGGTCGCACGGATGGACGATCTGGCGTCCGGCATGCGACGCCGGGTTGCAATACCCGGGACCCGTCGAACGGTGATCGTGATGATCGAAGACGACGGAGTCTTTGCGATTGAGAACGCCTGCCCGCACCACGGATCGACGTTCGACGGCGGGCCCGTCACCCCCACCCACCTCGTGTGTCCGTGGCACTTCTGGCGGGTCGACTTCCGGACGGGTTCGTGCCTGCACAACCCATTCGTGAAGGCGGCGACCTACCCCACGATCGTCATCGACGGTGTCCTCCACGTGGACGTGGAGGCGCCGGTGGATGAGGGCCGCTGAAGCCAGATCACCACGGCGGGCTGAGGTACACCGCCACTGGTGCCGGGCCGGGCTGAATCGAGCGGAATGGCAACTACGATGACGAACCCGTCCGGTGCCAGCGTTGCCACCGGGGTGCGGCTGTCGGGGTCCTCACCTCGCCGTTCCTTCGACCCGACTTCGCCGTGGAGGCACCCGTGACCGTCAGTGCGTACATCCTGATCCAGACCGACGTCGGCAAGTCCCCGAGCGTCGTCGCCGACATTTCCGCACTCGCCGGAGTGATCTCCGCCGAGGAGGTCATGGGCACCTATGACGTGATCGTCAAGGCCGAGGCCGACACCCTGGAGGACCTCACCAAGGGCGTCGTCAGCCGTGTACAGCATGTCGACGGCATCACCCGCACGCTCACCTGCCCGATCATCCACCTCTGATCGCGCTGCGCTGAACACAAGCGGCGGCAGGTGCCCACGATGAACTGCCGGCGGACCTTCGCTCTTTTGACGCTTGTGGTTGCCGTAGCGGCGGGCGGGCCGTGTGAGTCCGCGTCAGCGGCAAAGCGCACGACCAAGAAGGCGATCGTGACGACCACCACCAAGCTCCTCCCGCCCGTGCGGATTCCCCCGATGGCGGCTGCCGACATCCCGGCGTTCTGCAAACTCGCGACCGACACGAAGGCAGCCCTCACCGAGCTGAAGCTGAAGAAGCAGCAACTCGGCTCGAAGACGCCGAGTTCGATCTACAGGCAGGAGATCGAACTCGACAAAGTGCTCGCGAAGAAGTCACCGAAGGCCCTCGCTCCCGATTTCACCGAGATCGAGAGCTATCTCGCTCTGTTCGTGAAGCTCGCCGAAGCGAAGGGTGCCACGGTACTGGGCAAGATCTCCGAGCAAATGGGGAGCGATCAGGTGCTCACCGACTATCTCGACGCGACCATCCGCATCGAAGGTTTCATGCGCCGCACCTGCGGCTTCCCGGTCGGCGTCTGACTCTCTGCATCAGCCGAGCGCCCGCCATCGATCCAGCCAGACGCCACGAGCCTCGCTCCCGGGCAGCGTCCGAACAAGGAGCTGAACCATCTGCGCGCGTACCATTGCATCGCGGTGGGCTTCAAAGCCGAGCGCGGCCAACGCTTCGGGCCCGTACGACTCGGCGAACGCAGCCCAGACGTCACCGGACACACTGCGATTGCGCAGCGTCCACCAGAACCACGCGATGTCGGTCAACGGGTTCCCCCACCCGGCGAACTCCCAGTCGAACAGGCCCGACAAACGCCCATCCTCCGACGGTGTCCAGAGCGTGTTGTGGAACCCGAAGTCGCCGTGCACAAAGGCCACCCCCCGACGCAGCACGGGCGCGCCGAGCGCTGCGACCATGGCGCTCGTAATGGTGGCGTCGAGGCCAAGTGCGGCCAACTCACCGACGGCCGAGGCGGCTCGGTGGCTGAGGTCGCTCGCCCTGTCGGGGTCTGGTACCGGGGCAGCCGTGTGGACGTTACGCAGCAGGCGTCCCATCACGGCGGCGCGTGCCGCGAGACCACTCCCGCGCTGGACCGCCACAAGGCCGTGTTCGCCGATGAGGACGTCGAGGGCGGTGAGCGTGACGCCATCGCCTTCACCATGAGCGACCAAGACGGGCACCGGTAACGATGACCCATCCAGATCGGCAAGGCGAGAAAGTATGCGCGCTTCGCGTCGTAGATCGTCGCGCTTGAGCGGACTGGTCGCTGCTTTGACGACGAGGTCGCGTCCATCGATTCGGGTGAAGAAGGACAGGTTGGAGTTTCCGCCAAACGTTGCGGAGGGCGTCCCGATCTCGGCCGAACCTGTAAGCGCGCGTACGGTATCGAGCACCGCCATCGGCACGATCACGCCAACCGTCACCTCAACCGCCGATGGCACGCTGACCGACGAGGACCGCCCGGATGCCGAGGCCCATGATGAACAGGCCACCGAAGCCGTACAGCAAATACAGCCACTTCTGCATCTGGAACCGGTAGCCGTAGAGGATGCCGACCGCGATGATCGCGACGAAGCCGTAGAAGAGGTGGAACTGTGGCGGTTCGGCCTTGTTATGGCTCACCATCCACACGCCGAGGGCGACCTGCACGAAGACCGACACTTCGGCGACAACCGTGAACCACCAGAGCGCACGGGTCCGCAGCGATGGCACCTTGTGCGCGGCGAGCGACCACACACCGGCAGATGCATTGGCGATGATCATCACCCACGCCCATCCCTCGTGGACCTGGGAGACGGTGGCGAGCACGGGTACCGATACGGCGGACATCGCCGGGAGACGCTAGCGGGCCAGGTCACTCGGCCCGGAGCCGCTGTCGGTGTCCGGCCCCAGTCCCGCGACGTTGGGACACATCGCGTCGCTCAGCGAGGTGATTCGCCCCAACGTGGCGGTGGTCGCAATTGGTTCAGGCCAGAACGGACTGGATCTCCCGCATCGACGCGAGCTTTGCGGCCTGTTTCGCCTTGACTTCCTCGAAGGACTGCGCGGCAAGGTCGACGATCTCGTGGATCTCCTCGTCGTTGAATCCGGCGAGTCGGCGGAAGTTCTTGGCGAGGTGCACGGGGCTCTCGTCGGACTCGCCACGGAACCCGCCGTACGAAAACAGCTTGTCGACGCTCTTCTGGAACTCGAGCGCACGGGCCTGACGCTCCGGGTCCTTGGCGGTGACCTTGCGCAGCCAGTCGGAGCCCATCTTCACGTGGGTGACTTCGTCGGCGAGCATCCAATCCTCGCAGAAATACAGAACGGGATCGCCGGTGCCCTCACCGAAGTCGCGCATCGTGTTGAACACGTCGATGGCGAGACCCTCCAACGCACGATTCACCCCCGCCAGGCGCAGCACCGGATCGTTGTTGCACGCCGCTTGGAACAGGGTCGTGCCCTCGGCGAACTCGCCGATGCCGGTGCCCATGTGATCGCTGAGCTTGATGCTGATCTCGCAGTGACGCGCCTCGTCCCAGCATTGGCGGGCCATGTCAAGCTTCAGTTCGAACGGGACGTCGTCGGGACCGGTGCCGACGTTGAAGTCGTAGCAGGTCCGTCCGGCACCTTCGAGTGCCTGGATCTCGCCCACGAAGATGCCATGCATGAGCCGCCGGGCTGCTTCGGGGGCGTCCTCATCAGTCGGTCGGAACCCGCTTCGTGCGCGTCCCGGCGTCGCGGCGACGCTGCGCGGATCGAAGAGCGACTCCTCCAGCGGGACGCGCACGAAGCGGTCGTCGCGGGCGAGATCGTCGACGGTGAGCATCTTCTTCACGGCGGGGCCTCCGAAGGGTGCAGCAGGTTGGGTCTGGAAAGGCTACCGCTGGCGTCATCGGCACGCCCACCCCTTGCGCTTAACCGCTTGCCGTCCGGCACGATGCCTGGAGGTGTCGTGTGCGCTGGCGAGAGTCGTCCGCACACGCTGCGCGAACGACTCTCACCGGCGCGGACGACACACTATGTACGCATATTTTTAGTGGTTACTTCACGGCACCCGAGGAATGCATCGCGGCAATCTCGTCGGCGGTGTATCCGGCGAATGCGAGGACCTCGTCGGTGTGCTGTCCGGCATGCGATGGTGGGCTCTGGATCGCTCCGGGGGTCCGGCTGAAACGCGGGGCGGGCGACGGATGCACCAGGCCCTGGACGTCCGTGAATGCATTGCGCGCAATAGCATGCGGATGCAACGGTGCCTCGGTCAGCGCCAAGACCGGAGCGAAGCACACGTCGGTGTGCTCCATGATTGCGCACCATTCATCACGTGTTTTCGCACGAATCACCGCGGCCAACTTGTCCTTCAACGTCTGCCACCCTGCCCGGTCGTTCTGAGCGTCCCACTCGGGCCCGTCGAGTCCGGCGAGACGCCGCAGCTCTGCGTAGAACTGCGGCTCGATCGCCCCTATGGACACATACTTTCCGTCCGAGCATTCGTACACGTCGTAGAAGTGCGCACCGGTGTCGAGCATGTTGGTCCCTCGCTCCGGGGTCCAGAAACCGGTCGCCGTCATCGAGTGGAACATGGCCATCAGGGTCGACGCTCCATCGACCATGGCAGCGTCCACGACCTGACCCTCGCCGGTCTTCTGGGCTTCGAGCAGCGCACAGACGATGCCGAACGCGAGGAACATGCCGCCGCCGCCGAAGTCGCCGACGAGGTTGAGAGGCGGGGTCGGCCCCTGTCCGCGTCGGCCGATACCTTCGAGCGCACCGGCGAGCGAGATGTAGTTGATGTCGTGTCCGGCGGCCTGCGAGTACGGGCCGTCCTGACCCCACCCGGTCATGCGTCCGTACACGAATTTGGGGTTGCGGGCGAGACACTCGTCGGGGCCGAGACCGAGACGCTCTGTCACGCCGGGGCGGAAGCCCTCGAACAATCCGTCGGACCTCTCGACGAGTCGCAGCACCGCTTCCACACCCTCGGGGCTCTTGAGATCGATACCGATGCTGTGGCGTCCGCGGACGGAAACGTCGATGGGTGGCGTCGCTGGATCGCCTCCTCGGACGTTCTGTGACCGGTCCACTCGGATGACTGTCGCGCCCATGTCGCTGAGAAGCATCCCCGCAAAGGGACCCGGCCCGATGCCCGCGAGTTCGATGAGGGTGAAACCAGCGAGGGGGCCCTTGCGACCAACGGACAGATCGACGGAAGTGGTGCTCATGGTGCGGAAGTCTGGTGCGTTTGCGTCCGAGGCTGCCACTCGGGTTTCGTTTCGTGGACGCGGGTCCCGGAAGGTCGGTTGGCAGCTTCGCACCGGTCCAATCCCCTTTACGGCGCGCCGCCCTGAAAGCAGGGCACCGTTCATGAGTCGGCGACAGACGGACTGGAAGAGTTGCGAAATTCGCGTATCAGAGGGCGACCCAAGAACTCCTGTTCCAGTAGCCCGTCCAAAGGACTACGACACGCTTGCGGCCGAGAGGAACGACTTCGCAGTCGCACACCTGACCCGCGCAATTCCGAGAGGAGCCACCCAATGACACTTGACCTGCACAGGCAAGCCGACACCGTCGACATTTTCACGCCCGGGTACGACAACCTACTGAAAAACCTACAGGCGAACATCCTCAAACCGCACGGCCGGAACTTTGCGCGACTGCTGATGGTGCAGTTCAAGGCAGGCGGACCCAAGTCAGCTACCTGGATTCGGGACATCGTAACTCCACTTCTCACCACAGCTCGGGCGCAATATGACCAGAGTGTCGCCCGCAGAGAAGACCCCTCTTTCGACGGTGGGACCGTCTACGGCTTCTTCATGTCAGCCAAGGGCTACGAATTTCTCGGCCTCTCAATCGATGGGTTCGACAGCGATGCGTACAAAAAGGGAATGAAGGATCGGGAATCTTCGTTCATCAGCCGATTGCTCGGAGCGAACGATAAAGATCCGAAACCGGCGACCTGGGAAGGTGGCTATCAGGGAGAAATACATGCCCTCATTACGATCTCAGACAACGACCTCGACCGCTTGGTCCGTGCGCTCGCCGACCTGGAGTCGACCCTGACGAGCGTAGCGGAGGTGGTGGCCGTTGAAGAAGGCGTGACGTTGCGCTGGAAAACGTCGGACGGTCGGAAGGGTGCACCGATCGAACACTTCGGGTACGTCGATGGGGTGAGTAACCCGCTGTTTACGCGCCACGATCTCCTGAGTGAAAACCGCCTTGGACAACCATACAATTCAGCGCCCATGGCCCAGCTACTCGTGTCCGATCCACTTTGCGAAACGCCGGACTCTTATGGCACCTACTTTGTGTTCCGCAAGCTCCAACAGGACGTTGCGCGGTTCGAC
>JAYSSR010000001.1:0-16061 GCA_043720395.1 Acidimicrobiia bacterium | reverse complement strand
GCGGTACATTCGGGCGCGCCGAGTGCACCGCAAGCGGACCGGATGTACCGCGACGAAGGATCACGGCCATGCCGCGACCCTGGGGTGGGCCGAGGTCTGCGGTGCGCGGCGGCATCGGTAGGATGGCGGGCCTGATGCGTCGATCCGCCCGCCGTTGCACTGATGATTCGAGGCCCCCAGGTGCCCGGCCAGCGACGCTCGCGCGCACCCATCCGTCGCAGGACCGGTCCGGCCTGCTGGCTGCGCCCGCACTCTGAGGATCTCCCCGCCGATTCGGACCCGGCCGGCGAAGATTTGACCATTGGCGTCCTCGCCCTGCAGGGCGCGTTCGCGGAGCATGCGATGGCGCTGCGCCGACTGGGTGCTGACGTCCACGAGGTCCGCCGCCCGGAACACCTGGATGGCTTGGACGCTCTGGTCATGCCGGGCGGGGAGTCGACCACGATGTCGAAGCTGCTCGCGTCGTCCGGGTTGTTCGACCAGCTCGCCGCCGAGATCCACAACGGCTTCCCCGTCTTCGGCACGTGTGCCGGAATGATCCTGCTTGCAGCCAAGGTTGTTGATGGGCGAGCCGACCAGCGTGGCTTGAATGCCCTCGATATCGAGTTACGACGCAATGGCTACGGACGTCAAATCGACAGCTTCGAGGCTGACATCGAGATCAGCGGCGCGGGGCCGCCCGGACCGTTCCGGGCCGTGTTCATACGCGCTCCCGTGATCGAGTGGTGCGCTCCGACCGTGCGGGTGCTCGCCCACCATTGCAACTCGCCGGTGCTCGTACGCCAGGGCAGCGTCCTCGCGTCGGCGTTCCACCCCGAACTCACGGCGGACCTCCGCGTCCATCGCTACTTCATCGAACACATCGTACGTACACGTACGATCTCACCAACCATGACAATCGGAGGCAACTGAGATGTCCGGCCACTCCAAATGGGCAACGATCAAGCACAAGAAGGGCGCGGCCGACAAGGCGCGCGGGAAGTTGTGGGCGAAGCTCGTCCGCAACGTCGAAATGTCCGCACGAGAGGGCGGTGGCGACCCGAATGGCAATGCGACGCTGCGCACGATGATCTCGAAGGCGAAGGCCGGGCAGGTCCCGTCGGACAAGATCGAGAACGCGATCAAGCGCGGCACCGGTGAGCTCAAGGCCGAGAAGGTGATGGAGGACATCATGTACGAGGGGTACGCCCCCGCCGGCGTCGCGCTGCTCGTGCAGGTGTCGACCGACAACCGGAACCGCTCCAGTGGCGACGTCCGCTCCACGTTCTCCAAGAACGGCGGCAGCATCGCCGAGCCCGGGGCGGTGGCGTGGCAGTTCTCGCGGCGTGGCGTCGTGATCGTGCCGAAGAAGCAGGGCGTGAAGTCGATCATGGAAGATGACCTCATGCTGTCGGCCGTCGATGCCGGCGCTGACGACATCATCGACCATGGCGACGTCTTCGAGGTGCAGTGCGGCCCAACCCACATCGGAGCGGTGTGCGCTGCGCTGGGCGAGGCGTCGATCACGTTCGACTCGGCCGACCGGCCGATGGTGCCGAACACGCAGATCCAGCTCGGTGAGGCCGACGCTCGCAAAGTGCTCAAGCTCATCGACGCGCTCGAAGAGTTCGACGACGTGGAGGAAGTGTTCGCGAACTTCGACATCTCCGAAGAGGTCATGGCCGCGATCGCTGGCTGAGCCGCCCGGCCGATCGGGCTGGCGGTGTCGTCCGCGCCGATGAGAGTCGTCGGTGCAGCGTGCGCGGACGACTCTCGCCAGCGCCAACGACACCGCCAGCGCGTCATTGGCCCTACGCGGCGGATACCGGTCACTGCGCTCCGCCGTACGCTGGCAACCATGCCCGTTGCTGTTGGAGAAGTAGCCCCCGATTTCACCCTGCCCGGCACCGGTGGGCGGTCGTACTCGCTCGCCGAGTTCCGCGGCCGACCCGTCGTGCTCGTGTTCTACCCGGGCGACAACACCCCGGTGTGCACGTTGCAGCTGAACACCTACAGCCGCGAGATCGAGCAGTTCGCCGACCTCGACGCCCAGGTGCTGGGTCTCTCCCCGCAAGGAATCGAGTCGCACGAGACATTTTCGGAGAAGCAGGGTGGGTTCGCGTTTCCGCTCCTCGCCGACACCGACAAGACCGTCGGAAAGCGCTACGGCATCCTCGGTCCGCTCGGCTTCTACCGCCGATCGGAGTTTGTCATCGACGCTGCGGGCGTCGTTCTCTACGCGCACCGGTCGGTCACCGGAGTCACGTTCAAGCCGACCGATGACCTCGTGGCGGTCATCCGAGTGCCATAGTTTCGGTGTCCTCATCGAATCCTCACATCTTCCGCCGATGTGACCACGCAACGTGATTGGATCATGAACGATCGGATCATTGCGGCCGACGTCAACGACGTTTCGAGGAGCACTATGAACTACCGTCCAACCATCAAGTCCCTGTCGATCGGGGCCGCCGCCACCTGCGCAGCCGTGGGCGCGCTCCTCGTGGTCGGCCCGGCGGGGCAACCGGTCGGTGCACAGACCACCACGACGTTCACCCAGGCCACGAGCATCGTCTTGCCTGCCACGACGAGCAGCACGTTGGCGTCTCCGTCGTCCACGCGACCGCGTCTGGCGACAACCGTCAAGCGGTGCGAGGACGCCGAAAACCATGGTGACTTCGTTCGTTCCCAGGCGAAGGGCAATCGCAGCGCGGCTGCCCGCACCGATTGCGGCAAGAAGAACAAGAAGTCAACGACCACTCGGCACCTGACGCCATCTTCGACGACGTTGCTCGGCGCTTCGGCCACCTCGTCCACGGCGGTGTCGACGAGTTCGACGGTGCCCGCCAGCACGACCGCCAAGCCCCGTCGCGACGACGATGACGACGATCGCGACGATGACGACAAGGGCAGTGGAAAGGCCAACGGCAAAGGAAACGGCAACGGGAAACGGTCCGCCAAGGACGTGGCGAAGGCCGTGAAGGACGTGGCGAAGGGCCGCTAATTTTGGCGGTTGCGCTACGGCAGCCCGACGGTCTCTTCGGGATCCGCAAGGCGTAGGCTCAGAGCGACTATTCTCGACGAACGCATGTTCGTGCTTGGGATTGATCCGGGACTCACCCGCTGCGGCTTCGGGGCCGTTCGTCGAACGAAGGCGGGGCAGGAAGCCGTCGCGTATGGCGTCCTCGCGACGCCGTCGACCGACGACCTCCCGGCGCGACTTGCGTCGATGAACCGCCAGTTGCGGGCGGTGATCGCCGAGTATCGGCCCGATGTCGTCGTGGTGGAGCGGGTCTTCTTCCAGACCAACGCCCGCACGGCCATGGGCGTGGGACAGGCGAGCGGTCTCGCCCTCGTGGCCGCCTACGACGCTGGGTGTGTGGTCGTTCAGTACACATCGAACGAGGTCAAGCAGGGCATCACCGGCTTCGGTGCAGCCGACAAGGCGCAGATGCAGCGCATGGTGCAGCGCATACTCGGCCTCGCCGATCTCCCGCGTCCCGCCGACGCCGCCGATGCACTCGCCCTCGCACTCCATCATCTCGCCGTCGCCCCGTTCGCCACGCTGACGCGCAGTTCGATCGATGCACCGGAGGGGCTCGGCAACGCACGGATCGCATCGAGCCTCGGGGGCGTCCGGGTGACGCAGTCCGCGGCCACACGGAAGGTGGGTGTGTCCAGATGATCGGCTCACTGCGAGGTCGCCTCGTCGACCGGTGGACGAAGGGGGAGATCCTCGTCGAGGTCAACGGTGTTGGATACCGCGTCACGATTGCGCCAGGCACCGTCGGGAAGCTCGGCGCGCTCGACGGTGAGGTGTTCCTCCACGTGCACACCCACGTCCGTGAAGACGCGCTGATTCTCTATGGCTTCCCGACCCGCGACGAGCGCGCGTGCTTCGAGGTATTGATAAGCGCGCATGGTGTTGGCCCCGCGCTCGCCATGTCGGTGCTGTCGAGCCACTCGCCCGACTCGCTGCGTCACGCCGTGGCAACCGACGACGTCGACGCGCTCACGATCGTGCCCGGCGTCGGCAAGAAGACCGCGGCGCGACTGCTCATCGAGCTGAAGTCGAAGCTCATCGGTGCAGACTTCGGCGACTACGACGCTGCCATTGCCGCAGCGTCGGAAGCGTCCGGGACCCGCAACGAGGAACGGAAGGCACCGGACCCACGCAACGACGTACGTGCCGCGCTCAACGAGCTCGGTTACGGGGCTGACGAAATCCGCAACACACTCCGCAAGCTGCCGCCCGACGGTGACAGCGCCGTGCTTCTGAAGCAGGCATTGGGCATCCTGGCAAGCGGGGGATGACGAAGTGTCGACGCTGGCCGACCCAGCCGACCTGCCAGACGAGGACGGTCCCGACACCACACTGCGTCCCCGCAACCTTGCGGAATTCGTGGGTCAGGGACAGCTCAAGGAGCACCTGGCGATCGTGCTGGAGGCGGCGCTCAAGCGTGGGCAGACCTGTGATCACCTGTTGTTCGCGGGCCCACCGGGGCTCGGCAAAACCAGCCTCGCCGCTATCGTCGCCGTGGAGATGGGCGTCGGATTCCGCATCACCAGCGGCCCTGCTTTGGAACGAGCGGGTGACCTCGCGAGCATGCTCACCAACCTCTCCGAGGGCGACGTCCTGTTCATCGACGAGATTCACCGTCTGCCGCGCGTGGTGGAGGAAATCCTGTATCCGGCGATGGAGGACTTCCAGCTCGACATCGTGCTCGGCAAGGGACCGAGCGCAAGGAGCCTGCGCCTTGACCTCCCGCGTTTCACGCTGATCGGCGCAACCACACAGGCGGGTCGCATCACCGGTCCACTCAGGGACCGCTTCGGTCACGTCGCACGCCTCGACTACTACGGCGTCGACGATCTGGAGCTGATCGTCACGAGAGCGGCCCGCATCCTCGACGTCCACATCGTGCCCGAGGGCGCGCACGAGATCGCCCGCCGGTCCCGCGGTACGCCTCGCATTGCCAACCGTCTCCTGCGCCGAATCCGCGATTACGCGGAGGTGCGAGCCGACGGCGTTATCGACCTCCCCGTCGCCCGCGCCGGTCTCGCCGTGTTCGACATCGACATGCTCGGCCTCGACCGAGTCGACCGAGCGATACTCAGTGCGATCTGCGTGCGCTTCGCCGGCGGTCCGGTCGGCCTGTCGACGCTGGCCATCAGCGTCGGAGAGGACGCCGACACCGTCGAGTCCATGTACGAGCCGTTCCTGCTGCAGATAGGGCTCATGAAGCGCACGCCCAAGGGCCGCGTCGCCATGCCCGCCGCGTGGGAACACCTCGGCATCGACATGCCCGATGCCGCCTTCAAGCTGTTCTCCGACAACGATCCGGAGCCGCCCACCGACGGCAGCCGGACGCTGTTCTGACCGAGCTTCGGCGCTCCAAAAGTATGTACACCTACGAGTCGCCCCGACCCCCGAGCGGCCTGTCGATGGACGCGTTCGACTACCCGCTGCCACCGGAGCGGATCGCCCAGACTCCGATCGAACCCCGAGACGCCGCGCGCCTGTTGGTCAGCGTCGGCGATGGTCCGACACGGCATCTGCATGTCCGCGACCTACCGTCGTTGCTGGGGCCGGGCGACGTACTGGTTCTCAACGAGACCAGGGTGATCCCGGCGAGGCTTGCATTGCGCAGGCCGACGGGGGGAGCGGTCGAGGTGCTCCTCGTTGACCTGGTCGACGGTGCCCCTATCGACGGCACCGACCCCCCGACGAGGCCGACGCGTACCTGGAAGGCCCTCGTCAAGCCGAGCCGCAAAATCGCTCCTGGCACCGTTCTGCGCTCCGAGCCGGACCTCGATGTGGAGATCGGTGAGCACCTCGGGGGCGGACAGCGCCTCGTCACCCTCCGGGACCCGGTGACCAACAACGCGCTCGATGCCGCACAGGAGGACGACCTCCTCTCGCGCCACGGCGTGATGCCACTCCCGCCCTACATCACCACGACGCTCGCCGACCAGTCCCGCTACCAGACAACATTCGCGCAGCTTCCCGGGTCAGCGGCCGCCCCGACCGCGGGTCTCCACTTCACGGCGGAGCTTCTGGAGAGATGCCGTGCCGCGGGCGCATCGGTCCACACCGTGGAACTTCGCGTCGGACTCGATACGTTCCGACCGGTCACCGTCGAACGCCCGGAGGACCACGAGATCCATAGCGAACGGTTCCGCGTTCCCGCGTCGACGCTCGACGCGTGTCGCGCCGCCAAGGAACGGGGCGGACGCGTCATCGCGGTCGGCACCACATCCGTCCGGGCTCTGGAGAGTGCTGCCGCGGCTCATCAAACGGAGGGACGTACCCGGCTGTTCATCTACGGCAACTACGAGTTCCGCCTCGTCGATCTGCTGCTCACAAACTTCCACCTGCCGAAATCTTCCCTGCTGCTGCTCGTGCAGTCGTTCGTCGGCGACCGATGGCGAACGCTCTACGACGAGGCAATCCAGGACCGCTATCGGTTCCTGTCCTTCGGTGACGCCCTCCTCCTGGGCCGAAGCACTGCTATCCACTAACGTCATCGTCGGTGAAGTTCCTCCTCTGGCAGCTCTCGACCTATGCGGTAGCCGCCGCAGGTGTCGGGTTTGCGCTCGGAGTGGTGTGGGTTCGTTCGACTACGAGGCTCTTGCGCCGACACGCGGAACATCTTGCACGGTCGCTCGAGGCCTCCGAAACCCGCGTCCGACGACTCACCGACCAGCGGACGCGTGACAACGAGACGTTGACCGAGGCCAAGCAACTCGGTGCCAAGCTCCTGGAACTTCACGGCGTGCTGGCCCTCGTGGAAGCCGACGTGCGCGCGAACCAGCTCAGCCGGACCGAGGCCGAACGCGGACGAGACGAGGCGATCGCATCCTCCGATCGGTACCGGGCCGAGGCGGCGAGGGTACGCCAGGCCGAGTTCGACGTTTCGCGTCTACGGTCCCAGCTCGCAGAGATTCGCTCGACGCTGACAGACGTGAGGGCGAAGGCCCAGGGTTCGGTTGCAGGAGCCGACGCGAAGACGCAGAATCTCGAAGAAGCCCTTGCACGGCTCCGGCGCGCTCATGATGGCGGAGTGGTGGCGCATCAGACCGCACTGAGCGAGGCACTGATCGCCGCCGAGGAGGCGCGAGCACACAATTCGACGCTCGCCGCCGAGGTGGCGCGACTTCGTGCCGTGCCACCCGCGCCGTTGCTGGTCCTTCCGTCGGATCCAATCGACAACGTCATCGACCTTCGGGAGCATCAAAGCGCACTTGGGAAACCGAGAGCGAACCAATGACGAGTGCGCTTACCAGCGGCGGGTCGCGACGGATCTTGATGTCGCCGCTGCGCGTGCTCGATCCGTTCGACCAGCGCGAAGAGGCACCTGAGGAGTGGCATCGACGTTTGATCACGCTCGGCACCGCCGTCGTCGTCGCCGTACTCGCCCTGGCAGCGATCGTTGTGGCCGGGGGCAGGGTCGGCGGACCCTCGATCGAAGGTCACCTTCGCCGCGACATCGAACGGTCCGTGCTGGTCGACGTTCCACGAGTTCGCGCTGTGGTGGAGGGCCGAACGGTGGTTCTCTCCGGTTCCGTTGTGGACCCGGCTGAGCGTGATCGCGTCATTCGACGCGTCACCGCTCGGTGGGGTGTGGCCGAGGTTCGCGCCGATGCACTCAAGATCTCGTCTCGCCCGGTTGCAGCCACCCCGACGACGTCGCCTCGAACATCGGGCACGCCAACGTCGGGCACGCCAACGTCGGGCCCGCGAACCTCGGGCCCGCGAACCTCGGGCCCGACGACATCGCCAGTGAGGTCGCTGTAGCCCACGCGACTGACGGCATCGGCGGATTGCCGCGCTTCGGCGGTGTCTGGACAGTACGGTCGCGGTTGATTCGCGTGCGTTGGCCGATGCTCGACAACAGCGGCGAAGCGGTGATCTCCCGTGTACTTTCTGATTTTCCAGATTGCGTATCTGCTGGCCATCGCCATGTTGGTCGGCGTCGGCGTTGGTTGGCTGTTCTTCGGCAAATCGAAGTCGACCGCCGCACGACCACCCGCTGCGACGGTTGAAACGCATGGCGTCAGCGAGGCCGAAATGGCCGCCAACGCCGCGTTGCGATCCGATCTTGCAGCGCGCGAGGCCGACGTTCTGCGCCTGCGCGGCAAACTGCGCCGAGCTGCGACGGAGCTCGAAAAGCGAGCCACACAGGTCACCACTTCGCGTCGCGCACACTCGGAAGTTGTTGCCCGGCTCGGCGACGTGGAACTCGCCCTCCAGAGCACTGATGCGGAGCGCGTCCACCTCCAAGAGCTCGCCGATCAGTCACTCGCGAACCCGACACTGTGGGCAGCGCTGTCCGACGAACGTCAGATCAGAGAAGCGGCGCAGATCCGGGCCGACGAGATGATGGCCGACGCAACCGCATCCACGGATGCTGCCCTGCATCGCGCTGACGAGTTCGAGGCGCGTTTGAACGACGTTGAACGGGAGTTGCGTGATGCCGATTCCGCGCTCGCCGCCCTCACCGTTCGGGCTGCGGAAGCGGAAGCGGCGGCGGAAGGTCTGCGCTCGGATGGGAACGCGGCCCGTGACGAACGCGAGGCACTGGTCGCGCAGGCGGAGGAATTACGCGAAGAGATCGAGTCGCTCCGAACCGAGTTGGACGCAACGTCTCGTGAGAAGCAGCTCGCGGTGTCGGAGCTGCAGATCGACCTCTCGGCCGCTCGTCTTCGGGCCGACGCTGCGGCGCACGAGCTTGGCGATCTCGCCGACGGCATAACTGCTGCGAAAGACGAAAGTGTCCGTCACGTGCAGGGGATTCAGGAGCGGCTGCAGGGTCTCGGGGCACGTGTCGAGGCGGCACGGGCCACGCTGACGGGCCGGTCCTCCACGTCTCGTCCGGTTGAAGTACGTGCACCTGACCCGATCGGGCTGGCCTCCCTGCCGGGCATCAATCCGTTGATTCTTGACCACCTCGAAGAGCTTGAGGTGCGGTCGTTGGCGGAGATCGCCGGGTGGACCACGATCGATGTTGCGCAGTACGAGAGCTGGCTTCCGGATCATCCGCAACTCATCACTTCCAACGATTGGGTGGGGTTCGCGAAGCGTGCGACGACGGCGGACCCGGCCGGTCCGGTCTCGTTGTGAGGTGGAACTGTGGCTGACGGAGCCCCTATGGCGAGGCAGACCGGTGATCTCGCGTCGAAGAGCGGAACCAGCGAGCGCCAAGCCTTTTTCGCACGGCTCGATGCCCGACGCCGAACGGGCTCGAAGGTCATCATCGCCAGTATGGCCGTGCTGTTGCCAATGGGTGTTCTTACCGCCCGCGGGCCGATCGAGCGGAAGTTGGAGGCTCGCATATCGGCGAGTTTTCTCGCCGATAGCAAGACATCCAACACCGATTACAGCGGCGTGTTCGTTGACCTGAGTGGGCGCGATGTGACGTTGCGCGGCACGGTCGCGTCGGCGGCAAACCGGGACCGTGCGGTGCGGATCGCACAGCGGAAGAAGGGGGTGCGGGCGGTCACCAGCGCACTCTTGATCTCGCGCCCGACAGGGAACGGTGACGCCGCCGGCGTTCCGCCAGATCCGGATCTTGTTGAAGTCGCTACAACTGCGGCACCGGTCGTGCTCCGCCCGACCAAGGTCGTCGCAACCATCGCCGGAGCAACGGTCACGGTCGACGCAACGGTTTCCGAGCAGGCGGCGAAAGACGCGTTGCTCGGCCCGTCGAAGGCAATCCTTCCCGCCGATGCACTCGTCGACAACGTGACCATCGACCCCGCAGACGGTGTGAGCAACGTCGACGCTCATGCACAGGTGGGTACGTTCCTGGCAGAGTTGCTGGGTTCGGGTGTTGATGATGCCGAATTCAATTTCGACAACGGCAACCTCTCTATGCGAGCGACGGTTCAGGACGCCGCGCAACAAGATCTCGTCCGCAATGTTGCGATGGCCCTCGCCGGACAGCCCGCCAGATTGTCGACGAACTTCACGATTCTGCCGACCGAAGATGTGGTCACCACAACGATCCCAGGAGCGACGACGTCCAGCTCGGCACCCACCGACTCGACCACAACCTCGACACCGTCTCGGATCACCCCGGAGCTGGTCCAGGCCGCACAGGACGCGCTCGTGGCGAATCTCGCCGGGAAGGTCATCACGTTCGAGAAGGAATCGGCGGCGCTCGACGCCGACGGCAGAGCCGTGATCGACAGTCTCGCCGCCGCGATCCAGGCGATTCCCTCGACGGCGTTGCGCTTCGAGGTGCGGGGATTTACCGACTCGAAGGGGGCGTCCAGGGGGAACGTTCGGCTCAGCCAGCGGCGCGCTTCGGCAGTCCGTGAGCGGCTTATCAACGGCGGCATCGCTTCGACGCGCGTCGATGCGGCCGGGTTCGGGGAGGCGCAGCCGGTGGCCGACAACACCACGGAAGAGGGACGCGCGCTCAATCGTCGTATCGAGATCAACGTCATTGTGCCCGCAGACATCGCTGTCGACGGTGCCGCGCTCGACGGTGCAGCGGCCGCGCCGGCACTCGCGAGCTCGTGAAGCTCCGTTTCGACATTCAGGCAACCTGTGGCGACGCGCGGGCCGGGACCGTGCATCTGTCCCGCGGATCGTTTCAGACGCCCGTATTCATGCCGGTCGGTACCCGCGGCGCGGTGCGTGCCCTGAGTGTCACCGACCTGGAGTCGCTCGGCGCCGAGATCATCCTCGGCAACACCTACCACCTCATGCTGCGCCCGACCGCCGAGCTGATTGGTTCGCTCGGCGGGCTCCACCGTTTTGAGGACTGGGGCGGTCGGCTCCTTACGGACTCGGGCGGCTTCCAGGTGTTCTCGCTCGACCCGAAGGTCGAGGAGGACGCGGTCGTGTTCAAGAGCGTCTACGACGGCGCACGTGTCCAGTTTTCGCCGGAGCGTGCGGTCGAGGTGCAGGAGCTGCTCGGTGCCGACATCACGATGCTGCTCGATGTGTGCACGTCGCTTCCCGCGCAACGTCATGTGCTCCATGCAGCCATGGAGAGGACGCTGCGCTGGGCCGAACGCCAGAAGGCAGTTCATACGCGCGCAGATCAAGTCCAGTTCGGCATCGTGCAGGGCGGAAGCGACTTGGATCTGCGCGCCGAATCGGCGCGGCGAACCGTCGAGATCGGCTTCGACGCCTATGCCATCGGCGGGCTGTCGGTGGGAGAGACCCGCGAGGAGATGCTGCCCGCGATCGAGGCGGTGAACCGCGAATTGCCGACCGACCGGCCCCGCTACCTCATGGGAGTCGGCGATCCGATCAGCCTCGTGGAGGCCGTGGCGAGGGGCGTCGACATGTTCGATTGCGTACTGCCGACCCGCCTTGCCCGCCACGGAACCGTGCTCACTTCGACGGGGCGTCTGCCGATCAAGAACGCGAAGTACAGCCGGAGCGACGAACCACTCGACGCGGCCTGCGGCTGTGTCACCTGTCGGCGTCACAGCCGTGCCTACCTCCGTCACCTGCTGTCGGTCGGGGAGCAGACGGCCGCAACGCTGCTCACGATCCACAATCTGACGTTTCTGCTCGACCTGATGCGACGCGTCCGCAGTGCCGTTGTGGACGGCACGTTCGACGCGCTCCGAGCGGAGGTTGCCTACACCTGGCGTCATGCTCCCGGCCCCGGTTCCCCAGCCAGCGTCCCCTTGGTCTGAAGCTCAGCCTGTGCCACGTTCAGTGTCGCGAGCTGCCATCGTCAAGGTCCGAGCGGGCCTCCATTAGCATCTACCCGCCCTATGTCCTCTTTGCTGCCTCTGCTCCTCCTTCCTGTTCTGTGGTTTGGGATGATCCTCCCGCAGCGCAAGCGTGCCCGCGCGCAGCAGGATTTGATCGCGAACCTCGCGTCCGGCGACGAGGTGATCACGACGTCGGGCATCTACGGGACCCTTCGCGAGATCGAAGGCGACGTTGCGCACCTCGAGATTGCGCCGGGTACCACCATCCGGATCGCTCGCCGAGCGATCGCCCAGACGGTTCGTATGGCCGGTGCCACGGACATGCCGCCCGCTGCCACGGATGAACTGGCGGCTGCCACCGATGTACCAAGCGCGCTGACCACCGGCAACACCGTGACACCGCAAGCAACTTCGGAGGACGGCGCATGAAGCGCAACCAAACCTCGCTCATCGCGTTCGTCGCGCTCACCCTCGCCGCGCTCATTGCCACGCTGATCGCGGGGTGGAACCCCTCGCTCGGCCTGGATCTCCAGGGTGGTGCGTCCGTCGTGCTCCAGCCGGACCGCAAGGTTTCCCAGGACACACTCGACCAGACGATCGCCATCATCCGCAGCCGCGTCGACGCCCTGGGCGTGGCCGAGCCCGAGATCGCCCGTCAGGGTGACGCGATCGTCGTGCAGCTGCCGGGCGTCAAGGACACCGCCCGTGCGCTGAAGATCGTCGGGCAAACCGCAGAACTGCGATTCCGGCCGGTGTTGACCGACATCCAGTCGGAGGCCGACATTGCCGCAGCGGCCGCAATAGCCGCGTCCACGACGACGTTGAAGCCGGGCACGACAGCGAAGCCCGGCACCGTCAGCTCGAAAGTGGTCACGATCACGGCACCGGGTGCCGCGACGACCACGACCGTGGGGGGCGCGACGACCACTTCCGCGGGTGCCGCGACAACCTCGGCGGCGACGACCACGGCAGCGCCTTCGGTCGAGCAGTTCGCGGCGCTCGGTGCCGGAGGACGTTTCGGTGCCACCCGGATCGCCGCCCAAGCCACCACCACGGCCTCGCCGCCCGCCCCGTCGACAAGTGCTGTGCCCACGAGTGCCGCGCCGACAAGCGTCGGCCCGACAAGCGTCGGCCCGAGCACCGTCGCAACGGCCCCTCCCATCGACTTCCCGGCGGACATCAGCAAGACAACGTCGATCGAGGACGACATCAAAACGAAGACGGTCGTGCTCCCGGTCGGCGAACGCACCGCGGACGCCCCGCGGCTCCTGCTCGGCCCGGCCGAACTGACCGGCGAGATTGTCTCCGATGCCTACGCCGACCTTGACCAGTCCGACGGGTGGGTCACGATCCTGAAGCTGAACGGCAAGGGCTCGGCGGCATGGGACGCGATGGCGAACAAGTACTTCGAGCAGCGCATCGCAATTGTGCTCGACGGCGTCGTCAAGTCCGCCCCCGTGATCCAGGCGCGTTCGTTCGGTGGCACGGCCTCGATCAGCGGCGCGAACTCCTCGCAGGACGCGAAGGACCTCGCGACGGCCCTCAAGTACGGAGCGCTGCCCGTGCAGCTCAAACCGGCGACGGTGCAGACGGTGTCGGCCACGCTCGGCCGCGACTCGCTGCGGGCCGGACTTCTGACCGGCGGTCTCGGTCTGGTCCTGGTGGCCGCCTACATGATCTTCTTCTACAAGCGCCTCGGCCTGCTGGTGATTGCCGGGCTCTGCATGACGGCGTCGCTGTTGTGGATTGTTGTTTCGTACCTATCGGAGCAAAAGGGTCTAGCGCTCAGCCTGGCCGGTGCCGTCGGCATCATCGTGTCCGTCGGCATCACCGTCGACTCCTACGTCGTGTACTTCGAGCGTCTGAAGGACGAGATGCGCTCCGGCAAGTCGATGGCCGGTTCGGTTGATCGTGCCTTCAAGGGTGCGTGGCGGACAATCGTTGCCGCCGACCTCACCTCGTTCATCGGTGCAATGGTGCTGTACCTGCTCACGGTTGGCTCCGTTCGTGGTTTTGCGTTCTTCCTAGCGCTCTCAACGGCGCTCGATCTGGTCGTGGCCTACTTCTTCACCCGACCGCTGGTCTCGATCCTCGGACGCCGCGGCAGCCTCGGTGGTCCGGCCGCAACCGGTGCCCGCGGGGGTTCTGACTCGGGAGGCGGGGGTCGTCTACGACCGAGCGGGGCCCCAACGTCCGTCACTGCGACCGCCGGAGGGCAGTCATGAGCGCCACCAATCCCCTCGACGCCCCTGGCACGGTTTCATCGAGTCTCTGGACCAGGCTGACGGAAGGTCAGACGAACTACGAGTTCGTGCGCCACTGGAGGCGCTGGGTAGCGATCTCCGCCACGGTGATCCTGGTCGGCCTCGCGGCGCTGTTCTTCCGTGGCCTCACGCTTGGCATCGATTTCAAGGGTGGCTCGCTGTGGGAACTTCCGAAGGGCTCGCTCTCCGTTGCTTCTGCAAGGTCGACCACGCAGGACATCTTGGCGGCGACACCGACCGTGCAGACGCTCGGGACCGACAAGATCCGGATCAAGGGCGAGAAGGCCGACGATGCGACGCGTGAAAAGGTGGCGGTCGCGCTTGCCAAGAAGGCGGGCGTCAAGCGGGCAGATGTGACGGTCACGTTCGTCGGGCCGTCGTGGGGCAAGGATGTCAGCAAGAAGGCGCAGAAGGCGCTCGTGGTGTTCTTCCTCGTGATCGCGTCGTACATCTCGCTGCGGTTCGAGTTCAAGATGGCGATCGCGGCCATCGTTGCAATGCTTCACGACATCCTGGTCACTGTTGGCATCTATGCCTTGTCCGGACTCGAGGTCTCACCTGCGACCGTGGTGGCATTTCTCACGATTCTCGGCTACTCCCTGTACGACACCATCGTGGTGTTCGACAAGGTCGCGGAGAACGAGAAGGCGCTCGCCGCTGGCGGGAAGATCGGTTACACCGACGTCGTGAATCTCTCGATGAACCAGACGCTGATGCGCTCGCTCAACACCTCGTTCGTCGCGATCCTGCCGATACTTTCGATGCTCGTGCTGGGCGTCCTCGTGCTCGGTGCAACGGCTCTTGGCGACTTCGGTTTGGCCTTGTTCATCGGTCTGATCACGGGTGCCTACTCGTCGATCTTCGTGGCGTCGCCGCTGCTTGCCTTCCTGAAGGAACGCGAGCCGCAGTGGAAGGCCGTTCGCGACAAGCTCGCGACGCGCGGCACCGTCACACTGGAATCTGCGGCGCTGGCCCGGGTCGCAGCCGGCGCTGCCGGTGCCGGAGTCGTCGAGGGTCCGAAGTCGATCGGCACACTGTTCCCGACCGGGACGCCCCGCGGTCGCAAGCAGGGCAAGAAGCGCTGATCTGACGCAGGTCACCTGACGCTGCAGAGCCACCCAATCGAACCACCCGAACGTTGGTTTCGCCGATTGGGTGGTCCTTTCGGGTGGTTTCTGCTGTCTGCCGGTCTAGCGTCTGATAGCTCAACCCGCCCCTGAAAGACCATCGAACCATGGCCACGCTCGTCTGCTTCCACGCCCATCCCGACGATGAGGCCATCTCGACCGGTGGCACGATGGCACGGGCGACCGCCGAGGGCCATCGCGTCGTGTTGGTCGTGGCAACGGGCGGAGAGTTCGGTGAGTCCCCGGACGATCTCGGGCTCGACGAGACGTTGGCCCTGCGTCGCGCCGGTGAGGTCGCTCTTTCGGCGGCGGCTTTGGGTGTCGCTCGCGTCGAGTTCCTCGGCTACTCCGATTCGGGTATGACCGGTTGGGAGCAGAACGCACTGCCGACCGCCTTCATGAATGCTCCGCTCGACGAGGCTGCGGGACGTCTGGCCGACATCCTCCGTGAGGAGAATGCAAGCACGCTTACGGTCTACGACTGGCACGGGAACTATGGGCACCCCGACCACATCGCTGTGCACCGCGTCGGGCATCGTGCTGCCGAGTTGGCTGGAACGCCGCATGTGTACGAGGCAACGATGAACCGCGACCGGGTGGTCGCGTTCATAGAACTTGCCCGTCAGTCGGGGCAGGAGATCGAGTTTGACCCGAACGACACCGACGACGGCAACCCGTTCGGTGTCAGCGAGGCGGAGCTGACTACCGAGGTAGACGTGAGCGGGTTCGTGTCACTCAAGCGGGCATCGATGCAGTGCCACCGCAGTCAGATCACGGACACGTCGTTCTTTCTTCAGATGCCCGAGGAGGCGTTCGCCCAGGCGTTCGGCACCGAGTGGTTCGTGCGCGTCGGCCACCCCGCCGGCATCAGCGAGTCCTGGTTGGCGGGCCTATAGCCGGGCCACTGAGTGCTGGTGACCTGACGCTGAGTTGTTGGTGCTGAGTTGTTGCTGCTGAGTTGTTGGTGCTGAGTCTGATCAGTTGGGGGTTGCGCGCAGCGGTTGGGGGCTCG